>JAFZQN010000070.1 GCA_017620375.1 Lachnospiraceae bacterium | reverse complement strand
ACGATGTGTATGGCTTGCGGGATGAAGGAGACATGTCTTAGCGTCTGCAACGTGTGTAACGATGGAAGCAAACTTAAGGTTGTCCATAAACTTGATAGCTGCATCTCTGCCGCCCTTAACAGCAAATGCGATAACACCGCAGGATCCCTTAGGAAGGTACTTCTGCTGAAGATCATGGCACTTATCACCGGGAAGATCGGGATAATGAACCCATGCGATCTTATCATTGGTGCTAAGGAACTCAGCTACTGCCTTTGCGTTGCTGCAATGCTTAGCCATACGTACATGTAAGGTTTCAAGACCTAAGTTGATGTAGAAAGCATTCTGAGGAGACTGGATAGAACCGAAGTCACGCATAAGCTGTGCTGTAGCCTTGGTGATGTATGCAAGCTTACCAAACTTGGTAGCATATGTAAGTCCGTGGTAGCTGTCATCGGGTGTGCAGAGTCCGGGGAATTTCTCGGCATGAGCCATCCAATCGAAGTTACCTGAATCAACGATAGCACCGCCTACGGATACTGCCTGTCCGTCCATGTACTTGGTAGTGGAATGTGTAACTATATCACAGCCCCACTCGAAAGGTCTGCAGTTAACGGGAGTAGCAAACGTGTTGTCCATGATCAGCGGGATGCCGTTCTTGTGAGCAACGTTAGCGAATTTCTCGATATCAAATACATTAACTGTAGGATTGGTGATGGTCTCACCGAAGATGCACTTTGTATTGGGACGGATAAGCTTCTGAAGCTCTTCCTCTGAAATATCGTTGTCAACAAATGTACACTCGATACCCATCTTCTTCATGCTTACACCGAACAGGTTGTAGGTTCCGCCGTAGATGGAAGAAGAGGAGATAAAGTGGTCACCGCATTCGCAGATATTGAATACTGCATAGAAGTTAGCTGCCTGACCTGATGAAGTAAGCATAGCTGCTACGCCGCCTTCAAGTGCTGCGATCTTTGATGCTACAAGGTCATTGGTGGGATTCTGCAGACGTGTATAGAAATATCCTGAAGCTTCAAGGTCGAAAAGCTTACCCATCTGCTCACTTGTGTCATACTTGAAAGTAGTACTCTGATAGATCGGAACCTGTCTGGGTTCTCCCTGCTTAGGCGTATACCCCGCCTGTACACATTTTGTGTCAACTGTTGAATTCATTTAATAGTCCTCCGTGAAAATCTTTTATATACTATGAAAACCGTAATGGGTTTTCTATATATCATGTTATTCTGCTACTTTCTCAAAATACTTTGTAAAGTACTCATAGTATTTGTTCTCTCTGTTGCTGGAGATCAGTGCATCCACCTTGCAGGCAAGGTCCATGTCATCCAGGAACAGATTGACCACATTGGTATTGTACCTTGTACCGGATAATGTGATAAGCTCCGAAAGGATGATGGAAAAGTCCTTTGGCTGCTTATAAGTACGTCCGAGGTAATCCGTAGCTGAGTTGAGAGTATCACACACAGCCAGGATATCACATACGATACGCAGCTGTGAGTTGGTCATATCCACATCCTCGGGATATCCCGCACTCTGGTCGAAGTACTTGTGGTGTCCCATGATGGGATCGCGGTATATGGCAAGTCCGCCCTCCAAGATATCATTTACCAGTAAGGGGTGCTGCCTTAGTACATCCATTTCCTGATCAAACAGGGTCCTGTATTGTATGCCTTCGATCTTACTTACCAGATTGATACCCATATCGTGGAAGAGTGCCGATTTCCTTACGAACTCTACAACATCCTCTCTCGAATTGGGTCTTCCGTACGCCTTAAGGCAGTTCTCTACGGAAGTGAGGAGTACAGGTGTGTGTTCATAAAGAGATCTGGTTATATTTACCGCAAGCTCTGCATTGAGGTATGCGTTAAAAAATGTCTGCGGCTGTCTGTTTATGAGCATGGTGATAAGAAAGTTTTCTTTTTCCCTGTATCCGTGAATATACTTGATCGCGAAAAAGCACCAGTTACATGCCGATTCGTATATGATATGTGAAAAGATCCTCTTTTCCGACAGATTCATATAGTACTCATTAAGCCCGTTAAGGAGTTTATGACGCAAGTTGGTACGCATGTCGGATAAGATATCGATCTTATCGAGCCACTTTATAAGTGCCTGAGGGATCCTGGTCTCAAAATAGAACTCATCGAGGTCGAATGTGGGATTGGGATGCGTGCTGTCATAATATGCACGTCTTGCCTCATAGTAGTTTACCATGTAGTTAACGGCATCGATATATGAGGTGCTGCCTTCAAGTATAAGGGCATGCTGGTATGAGATGACCGTGGAAACGGGAAGCTTGTTCACGTCACCGTAACGGTTCATTGAATCCTGATACACATCATGTGCGACCTTTATAAATGCCGATCTGGTCTCGGAGTCGGCCTGGTCTACCTTGTACTCGATGAAGAGCCAGTTTTCCTTGATGGTATTGATGCTCTTTCTTATATCCTCAGAATCACCGTCTATCTTTTGAACTATCGGCGAATTGTAGAAAGAAAGAACCTCAAGAAGATAGTCGAGAGCCTGGGAGAGGGGCATGGTGTTTTCGGTCTCTATGATGGGCATGATACAGCAAAGATAGTAGTATGCATCAAAGAAAACCTTTCTTATGGAGATGCTCGGGAACAGGTTGTAGTTACCTTTGTAACTTAATATCTCCTTATAGCAGTCCAGCGCCTTCAGATAATTCTCACCGACGTGCATGGTACAGGTGGCGACATACTTCTGACCAAGCTTGTTTAATACGGGCAGGAGCCTCATGATATCGTGCTCTTCGCGGTAGTAGTCGGCTAAGACATTCAGCAGTCGGCAGCTGAAGAATACATCGGTCTCATTCTCGTGGTTGGAATTCATGTCCTCGTGAAAGAAAGCCTCGGCATAATCATAATTCATCTTTTCCTTGTCGGAAAGGACTTCATTTAAAAGGGACCAGGTTTCGATGTTAACATCAAAGGCAACGCGCATGGTTTCAGAACGTTCCTTGTAGATGGAGATCCATTCCTCCTCTGAAGCAGCGGTACTCAGTCTGTTATTAAGTTCGTTGATGATCCTGTGCTGATTCCTATAGGAACCATATACGGCACCTATAAGAGCAGGATTCAGCCTGTTCTTTTTCATCCGCTTACCCAATCCTTTAAAATGCTTCATTAATTATATCAATCCTTTATATAGAAGTCAATTGAAGAATGATGTTTTACATTTTTATAAATATATGGTATAGTAACTATGTATTGCGTACGGAGAGTTTCTGTCATTAAGGGAGGTATTCTATGGAACAAAAAAAGATCTGTTACAGATGCCTTCTTGAAGACATGGATGAAAATGAGATTAAGAATAAAGTACAGGAGCTGATCTACGGTATTCCAGAGGATGAAAAGACAGATGAAGAGGAATACAGAAGAAGGCTTGATATATGTAAAAGCTGTGACAGCCTGATAAGCGGTACATGCAAGAAATGCGGCTGTTACGTGGAGTTAAGAGCAGCAGGGAGAAAAAGGACCTGTCCCGATACCGAAAACAGATGGGGGTAAGCATAGATGGTATATAATATTTCGGAACTGAAAGATTTTGCCAAGGAACTGCTTCAAAGAAATAAAAATATCGATTCGGCCATAGATGAATTCCTCATAAAGATGGGATCGTTTTTTGATGTGGATATCATAGTCGTAAAGGAAAAGACCGAAAACGGTGCAGCTATCAAATGCACATATGAGTGGAGCAGGAAAAACCATATACTCCTGCGTGGACTAGAAAGACGATTCTTAGATAATGCATGGGATGAATGGATGGTCCGTTACAAAGAGGGTAATGGCTGCTACAGATATTACAAGGGCGAAAACAGCCCCATGATCCTTATGCAGCAAAGGGAAACGGAAAGCCTTATACAGATCCCGGTATTCAGCGGGGATAACTTATTGGCTGCCGTTGACTTTGTTGACTCTGAACGTATAAGGGATTTTAATGATGAAGAGCCGGCATTAAAGGAGATATGTAAGTTCCTTTATGATGAGTTCTTTATAAAGCGTGCACCCAGAAGGGATGCCGAGGTGTTGAAGAAAAAGCTGGACAGGGATGCCCTTACAAAGCTTTTTAAGATCGACCGCTTTACAAGAAAGGTAAACGAGTGCATATCAAAGGATAAGAGTAAAAAATCCGCATACGTGATCATAAGCTCGGATATAGCCAATTTCAAATATATCAACGAGAAATACGGCTACAATACCGGTGACCTTATATTAAAGAAGCTGGCATCCACACTGTTTTTGAAGATAAACGGCATAGTATCGTGCTGCAGGGAGTATTCGGACATATTTCTTACAGCCGTAAAAGTGGATAAGTCCTACGACAACGCAAAGGTAAAGGAGTTTGTCGATAACTGTAACAATGCATTCCTTGATGAGATAAGATCGATCACCGAGGATACAAGTATAGCGATCAACAGCGGATTTGCATTTGTCGGTGACCACGGCATCACTGTGGAAGAGGCTATAACCGGTGCTACAGCTGCCAGAAAAGCAGCCAAGGATATGGCACTGTACAATACCAGTCGCTGCTGTGCTTACGAGTCAGGTATGATCGCCAACAAAGCCAGGATGGCTGAGCTGGTATCAAGCTGTGACCGTGCTCTTAAAAATCATGAGTTTGAAGTATACTTCCAGCCTAAAGTTCTATGTGCAACATACGAGATGGTCGGTGCGGAAGCACTTATCCGATGGAAGAAGAGTGACGGTACTTTTGTATATCCCGATGAGTTCATCCCTGCATTTGAGAGCAACGGATGTATCAGAAAAACGGACTTCTTTGTTTACGATTATGTATTTAAGTTTATAAGGGAAAGACTGGATAAGGGGCAGCCCTGTATCCCCATTTCCATGAATGTCTCGAGGATACATCTGTTTAATAATCACTTTGTTGACTACATACAGAGCCTGCTCGATAAATATAAGATACCTACTGACCTTATAGAGTTTGAACTTACAGAGAGCATATGTCTTGAGGGACTTCCGTCCGTAGTTAATACTCTGCAGTGGTTAAAGCAGCAGAATATCAAGATATCCATAGATGATTTCGGTTCGGGTTATTCATCACTCGAAGTACTCACAAGACTTCCGATCAGCGTACTTAAGCTTGACAGAGTCTTTATGAAAAAGGATCTCAGTAATAACGATAAGATCATAATATCCTGCATCGTGGAAATGGCCAGACTCCTTGGACTTGATGTTATATGCGAGGGAGTTGAGGAGGATGCACAGAGGGTATTCCTTATAGAGGCATGCTGTGATAAACTGCAGGGATTTCTGTTCTCCAAGCCTGTACCCACAGCCGAATTTGTAAAGATGATGGAAAGGGAGTTCGCCATTGCCTAACGTATGTACAATATGTCCCAGAAGATGCGGAGCAGCACGTTCGACCGGGGCTAAGGGATACTGCGGTGAGACGGGGGAGATAAGAGTTACCCGTGCCATGCCGCATATGTGGGAAGAACCTGTGATATCCGGGGATAAGGGATCGGGAGCGGTCTTCTTTTCGGGATGCAACCTTCACTGTGTATACTGCCAGAATAAAGCCATATCCGACGGCGGGACAGGTAAGATAATAAGTATTGACCGTTTAAAAGAGATTTTTCTTGAATTACAGGCTAAAAATGTATACAATATTAACTTAGTCACGCCCACGCACTATGCGTATGAGATAAAGGAAGCGGTAGCAAAAGCCAGAAAAGAAGGGCTACACATACCCATCGTATATAACTCGGGCGGATATGAGAGCGTAGATACCGTTAAGGATCTAAAGGATACAGTAGATATCTGGATGCCTGATATGAAATACATATCGCCTGAGACCGCAAAGAAGTATTCCAATGCACCGGATTATTTTGACAGGGCCGCAGAAGCAATATCCGAGATGGTAAGGCAGGTAAAGGGAAAGGGCGGTACCGTGATAAAGGAAGTTAATCCCGGCACTGATAGTAATACAGACGAAGGCAGTACGGTACGCATCATGGAGCGTGGAGTTATAGTAAGGCATATGTTGCTTCCCGGGTATGTACCGGAGTCAAAGAGAGTACTGAGATACCTGCACGAGACTTTTGGAAACGATATATATATCAGTATTATGAGTCAGTACACTCCCATGCCGCATATCTTGGAGGGCGACAGGTATCCGGAACTAAAGATTAAGGTTACCAAGGAAGAGTATGACAGGCTGGTTGATTTCGCTATACGTATAGGCATAGAAAATGCCTTTATACAGGAAGGCGATGTGGCTAAAGACAGTTTCATCCCCGCATTCAATTCAGAGGGGGTATGAATATACGATAACAGTTTTAAAGAAAGGAGGTGTAGAAGATGAGAAGCTTTTTTATAGACTTAGAGAATGTCAGAAGCTACGGACTTGAAGGTATTTTATTACTCAAGCCCGAGGATAAGGTGTATGTTTTTTACAGCGATAACGCCAACACATTGACTATCCCGACCATAGAAAGTCTTAATGAGAGCAGTGCCCAGGTTAAATATATCAAGACCAACTACATCGGGGCAAATGCCATGGACTTTCAGATAGTGACTCTGCTCGGAGCATCCATAGAGAAGGAGAGAGCAGGACAGTTTTATATCATAAGCCATGATAACGGTTTTAAATCGGCAGTGAAATTCTGTGAAGGATATTTTACGGGTTATGAGATCGTGACAGGTGTATTCGCCAATATACTGCAGGCCATTAATTCGGAAAACGGAAAGAGCATCGCACAGGCGCCTGCTCCCGAGGTATCGGTATCTGTAAAATCTGAGAATCCCGCGGCACAGAAAAAGAGCCGTAACCGCAGAAGAAAACGCGGCGGACAGAATCCGGCGGCTGAGAATGCAGCGGAGACTCCTGCAGTAAAAGAGAGTACTTCCGAAAACAGGAAAGAAAACGTGAACATAAAGCCGGCAGCAACTCCTGCAAATACAAATGCTGCTAAGCCTGCTGACAGCTCCGATCAACCGGCTGCAGATAATGAGCCCGGTAAGTCAAAAGGACGTAACAGAAGGCGCAGAGGTGCCAAGCCTGCCGCCAATCCTTCAAATGCCGAAGTAAAGGCAGAGATCGAACCTAAGGATAATAAACAAAAAGATAACAATCCGAAGGATAACAAGTCTAAGGATAACAAACCTAAAGACAACAAGCCTAAAGACAACAAGCCTAAAGATAATAAGCCTAAGGACAACAAACCGAAGGATAACGGTACTAAGAACAACAAGCAGCCAAACGAGAGTAAACCCGCACAGAAGCTTGTACAGAATCCGGTACAAAAACCTGTAAACAATGCTCAGGGCAGTAACGGAAAAGGCAGCTACAAATATGTGTATAATGCACTGTCGGATTTCCTTTCACAAAACACTATCGATATGTATGCCGCTACTATCGATGAAGGCATCAGAAAGTCGGCCAACCGCAACGAACTTCATGAATTCTTTAAGAAGAGTTACGGAGCGGATGAAGCGGAAGCACTGTATAAGATCATATACTCCGACTTCGAAAAGATGAAAAAAGAATCAGGTAAATAACTTTTTTTGTCCCCCGGTAGGATCCGGGGGACTTTTATCACAGAATAATCCATTTAAAATAAAATATAATCATGATATAATAAAACCAACGTTTTAATAATATGAGGAGGTTATTGTATTATGTTTAATTTCAAGTATTATACACCTACAAAGGTAGTATTCGGTAAGGATACCGAGCAGCAGGTTGCAGAACTTATAAAGGAGTTTGGCGGAAAGAAAGTACTTATCCATTACGGCGGAGGAAGTGTTGTACGCTCCGGTCTTTTAGGACGTGTAACGGATATCCTTGACGCTGCAGGTATCTCTTATGTTACACTCGGAGGTGCTGTGCCCAATCCTCATTTGGGACTGGTATACGAGGGCATTGAGCTGTGCAAAAAAGAGGGTGTTGATTTCTTACTTGCGGTAGGCGGAGGCAGTGCCATCGATTCGGCTAAGGCCATCGGTTACGGCGTTACAAATGACGGTGATGTATGGGATTTCTATGACTATAAGAGAAAGGCAGATGCATGTCTTCCCTTGGGAGTTATCCTTACCATAGCAGCCACCGGAAGCGAGATGAGCGATTCCTCCGTTATCACCAAAGAGGAAGGCCTGGTAAAGAGAGGATACAGCAGTGACTATTGCAGACCTAAGTTTGCCATACTTAATCCGGAACTTACCATGACATTACCCGATTATCAGACAGCATGCGGATGTACGGATATAATGATGCATACCATGGAGCGTTATTTTACCAACGGCGGCAATATGGAGATCACAGATTCCATGGCAGAGGGACTGCTCTGTACCGTTATGGAAAATGCCAAGATACTTAAGAAGGATCCTAAGAACTATGATGCAAGAGCAGAAGTTATGTGGGCAGGAAGTCTGGCACATAACGGACTTACAGGTTGCGGAAATGACGGCGGAGACTGGATGACACATAAGCTTGAGCATGAGCTCGGTGGACTGTATGATGTGGCACACGGTGCAGGACTTGCGGCCATCTGGGGCAGCTGGGCAAGATATGTATATAAGGAGTGCCTGCCCAGATTTAAGCGATATGCAATTAATGTCATGGGTGTAAAGGAAGAAGGCACCGATGAAGAGATAGCATTAAAGGGTATCGAGGCTATGGAGGACTTTTACCGTGAGATCAACATGCCTACCAACTTAAGAGAACTCGGTGTAAAGGCTACAGAGGAAGATTTGGTTACCATGGCTCATAAATGTGCAGTGGGAGTCGGAGGAGCCATGGGCTCTGCAAAGCTCTTAAAAGAAGAAGATATGCTCGCTATTTACAGAGTAAGTATGTAAGATGAAACAGGATAAGACATTCTCGGCAAGATTATCGCATGATCTTTTCATGGTGGATGACGGAAGAAGGCTGAACTACGGCGGCTCTCAAAACATGTACGGTTCCCCGAGGGAAAGGTCAAATGGATGCGGTATAGCGGGAGCGGCAGATGTCATATTGTACATGAAAGCTTTAAATAACGGGGACTTTATCGTTCCCGTGAGTGACTTTCTGGAGCTCAGCAAAAGCCTGAAGAAAAAATACATCCCCATCATACCGGGGAGAGGTGTAAATGCCTTCATCTTAGCCATGGGGCTTAACCGGTATTTTAAGAAAAACGGTCTAAAGTACCGTGCACGCTGGAAATGGACCCGGTTTAAGAAATGGAAGACGGTGGCAAGTATGTTGGAAGAAGATATTCCCGTGATACTTGCCATAGGAAATAACTTCCCGCTTGTCTGGGGAAAGAAGGAGTTATACCTCTACGTAAAGGATGAAGAGGGTAAAACCGAGCAAGGTGCAGAATCGGTATACAGGAAGTCTTTCGGAGTATACGGGCATTTTGTCGTCATAACAGCGATAGAGGGTAACTGCCTTACGGTATCTTCCTGGGGTAAAAAGTATTATATAAATATCGATGAATACGACGCATATGTGAAAAAGCACAGTATCCATCTGTACTGTAACATCTTAAGCATTAAGAAAAAGTAAAAGGTTGTTTTAGGGAGAGTAATTATTATGAACGCTATTATCATCAGAAGCGCAAAACCGGAGGATGCCGCAGAGATACAAAGGATATACGGTTACTACGTTGAAAATACAGCCATCTCTTTTGAATATGATATTCCGAGTGTAGCTGAGATGGAAAGAAGGATCACGGAGACGTTAAAGGAGTTCCCTTATCTTGTGGCAGAGTCTGAAGGACATATAGTCGGATATGCTTATGCAGGCAAGTTTCATACCAGAGCGGCATACAGGTATTCGGCCGAACTGTCGGTATATGTTGATAAAGACATGCGTGGACACGGACTCGGTAAAAAGCTGTACGGTGAGATAGAGGAGCTTCTTAAGGAGAAAAAGATAGTACGTCTTTATGCGGGCATAGCGGCTACGGATAACGAGGACGCTTTCCTTACGGATGCCAGCTTAAAATTCCATAATGCGATGGGATACAAGCAGGTGGCCAGATTCCACAAATGCGGCTATAAATTTAACAGATGGTACGATCTGATATATACCGAGAAAGAAATAGGAGACTGTTTTTAGTCTGTAAAACGTATTAAAAAGAGCGGACAGATGCAAAAAAATTATGCAACCGTCTGCTCTTTTTTTTCGTCTAATCTGTGAGTCAAAGAAAAAAGCCTAAAAAGGCAGCAAGGGAATAAGGAGGAAGAGTATGCTAAGCAGATTGATAATGGATGTGGTAGCTATAATCATGGCACTGGTTACATGTACGGGGAATACCAATGCCGGGAACATAAAAACGGGTGAACAGTATGAGCTTGACCCGGATAAGGTATATTTTGCATCGGTTTATCAAAATATGGCTTGGGGATTTGATGAGCAGGCTGTATTCGTATTCGGTGACGGAAAAATATATTCCTATAACAACCGTGAAGATTCAATGGGTGAGATCACTGTCACCGCGGAAAAGGACAAGTTTGTGGGGATAGCTGAAAATATGAGGCAGGGTGAACCCGATGCTGTAATGGATATGGATTATCTGTACGAGATGTACGAGGCTGCGATCCGGGTCGATCCCAATGCGGAAAAATCCTCCAAACATGTAAGATATGACGGCGGCCAGAATGCACTGTATTTTTACACTGAGGACGGCACAAGGGTAACCTGTGCCAGCAACGGTGATGTGAACTACGATATAGATGACAGCTACGCAAAGCAGGTAGAAAAACTCTGGAAATACAGGATGCTGCACTGTGCAGATTTTAATGAGACTAAATAGTGCTAGGTAAAAATGTGGGGCCATCGCTTAGTGCGACAGCCCCATTTATTTATGCTACAGTGTATTAGCAGATCTTTGCTCCTGCAGGGATTGCATCGTTCAGTATCAGGAGGTTGAGCTTTTCTTCGCCGTTTTCCTTATGTACTGCTGAGAAGAGCATACCGCATGAGTCGAGTCCCATCATCTTTCTGGGAGGAAGATTAAGGATGGCTGCAATGGTCTTTCCTACCAGGTCTTCGGGCTTATAGTATTCAGCGATACCTGAGAGAATCTGTCTGTCGGTACCTGTGCCGTCATCAAGGGTAAACTGAAGGAGCTTCTTGCTCTTCTTAACGTTTACACATGCCTTAACCTTTACTGCACGCATATCCATCTTTTCGAAGTTCTCAAAATCAACATAGTCGGTAAAGAGCGGCTCGATCTCAGCTGCTGCAGGACCGGCTTCTTTTTTCTTTATCTCGGCTTCGATAGCAGCGAGTGCTTCAAGTTCTTTATTCAAGTCTATTCTCGGGAAGAGGTTGGCACCTGCGGTAACCTCTGCATCAGCCTTAAGACCGCCCCATGCTATATCGTCCCAGCTGTATTTATCGGAGCCTAACTGCTTCTGGATGGTAGCTACTGTGTCAGGCATGAAAGGTGTGAGCAGAAGAGTACAGTTCCTGATGGACTCAAGGAGGTTGTACATAACCTGAGCCAGACGGGGACGGTTAGCCTCATCCCTTGCAAGTACCCAAGGCTCATTCTCATCGATATATTTGTTGGACATATCGATCACTCTGAATACTTCCGATACGGCATTCTGGAATCTGAAATGCTCCATGTGGTCTGCATATATATCCTTAAGTTCGGATACTGCATTTATAAGTGTGTCATCCTTTTCAGCTACTGCAAGTTTATCAGCAGGAAGCTTACCTTCGAAATACTTATTGACCATGGCGATCGTACGGCTTACGAGATTGCCCAGGTTGTTGGCAAGATCGGTATTGATACGGTTGATCAGGAGCTCATTGGAGAAGTTGCCGTCACTTCCGAACGGGAACTCACGCATGAGATAGTATCTAATAGCATCAACTCCGTAACGCTCTGCCAGGATCATGGGATCCACTACGTTAACGGTGGTGTTTTCCTTACTCTTTGATATCTTACCGCCGTCTATCAGGAGCCATCCGTGTCCGAATACTTTCTTCGGTAACGGAAGCTCTAAGCTCATGAGCATAGCGGGCCAGATGATGGAATGGAATCTAACGATCTCTTTTCCTACGAAATGTACATCGCAGGGCCAGAAGCGGTCGAAATCATTGTACTTCTCATTACCGTAGCCGAGTGCGGTGATATAGTTGGTAAGAGCGTCAAGCCATACATATACGACATGCTTGGGATCGAAGTCTACCGGGATACCCCATGAGAAAGAAGTACGTGATACACATAGGTCCTCAAGTCCGGGATTGATAAAGTTGTTTACCATCTCGTTTACACGGCTCTTAGGCTCTAAGAAGTCGGTGTTAAGGAGCAGATCCTTGATCTTGTCCTGATATTTGGAAAGCTTGAAGAAATATGCCTCTTCCTCAGCATCCTTTACTTCACGGCCGCAGTCGGGACATTTTCCGTCCTTAAGCTGGCTCTCTGTCCAGAAGGACTCGCAGGGTACGCAGTACTTTCCTTTATAGGTTCCTTTATAGATATCACCCTTGTCGTACATCTTCTTAAACATCTTCTGTACGGACTCGCAGTGGTAATCATCGGTTGTACGGATAAAACGGTCGTTTGATATATTCATGAGCTTCCAGAGGTCGAGTACTCCGCCGGGAGCTGTAACGATACGGTCTACGAACTCCTTGGGGGTAATGCCCATCTCTTTAGCCTTGGTCTCTATTTTCTGGCCATGCTCATCAGTGCCAGTAAGGAATATAACATCATACCCGCGCATTCGCTTATATCTTGCCATGACATCGGTAGCAACCGTGCAGTAAGTATGGCCGACATGAAGTCTGTTTGACGGATAGTAGATTGGTGTTGTGATGTAAAATGTTTCTTTCATCAATGATTCCTTCTTTCCTGATTAATTCCGGATCTTTAGTGCATATAAACGCACATTTTTTGACCCGTTACAAAATTAAAATATAACACAAGAGCATATCAAAGTCAAGAAATAACGGGGATGGATAACTTTTTGGACTTGTAATAAAAGACATATTGATATATAATCTCTTCTTGTAAATCATGAAGATATTAAAAACGTTATAAATAAAACATTTAGGGAAAAGAAAGAAGAGAAAAATGAAGAAGACAAAATTAGCTTTATTACTTTGTATTTTGGTCATTGTATTTTGTGCATGTGGCAAAAACGAAGAAGGCGAGCAGGAAAATACCGGAAGCACACCGACGGAAGCAGTGACACCTACAGAAAGCGTTACCCCCACTTTAGAAGTTACACCTACAGCCGAGATCACCCCGAGTGCTGAGCCTACCGGGGAAGTAACGCCTACTCCTACCGAAGAGCCCACACCCACAGAGGATCCCGCTGTGACCGATATCAATACGTTGATGGCAGGTACGGAGCAGATAGGAGTGACTGATAAGGTGCTCCTTAATGATGTACTGGTAACATATTATGATTATCTCACCGAATATATGAATGATTCGGAGTATGCGGATTTTGACCGGACACGTTACGGACTGGCATTTATAGACGGAGATCAGATACCTGAGCTTTTGATAGCAGATAACGATAACCACGGTACAGGAGTAAAAGTTATATTTTACAATAACGGTGAGCCTGTGGAAGTGGGACAGTTCGGAAGTGAAGGAGGATTCTCCTATATTAAGTATGAGAACCGTATCATAAGTTTTTATATGGGTTACGGCGCATATACCACCGACATATACCATATAGAACAGGATTTCTCAAGCAAGGCCGACTATGAGTTTTATGACTCGGATGAGGAAGCTTGCACTGTTAACGGTGAAGAAACGGAATATACCCGTTATGAAGAACTGCTCGATGAAGCAAGGGAAAGCAAACTTGGCAATAAGCGTTTACTGGTAGATTATGAAACGCTCATGAGATATTATCCTTATTCGAATGAAGAACTTGTTACATTCTCTCTTATAAGAATGTTCCAGGAGTTAAGAGAGGCTGAGTTTGAGAGCTTCCCTGTATATTTTAACGATGATCTTCGAAAGATAGAAGACAACTGGAGCCTCATAGAATCCAAGGCTGAGACGGCTGATGCAAGCTTTAAGTACGATGTGGTAAAGGATAACGGTAATAAGGAAGGTTACAAGACATACTCAGAGGTGATCATATCCGAGTACTCAGGTGTCGGTATATGGTTATCCGCATATAAGAACGACGACAGCCTGGATGCTCTGAACATCACGGAATACAATATGCCCATGGTATACTGTGAGTCAGAAGAAGACGATGCCAAGTACAGATGGTACGCCAAGGCATTCCCGGAGGATGAACAGTTTAACTGGGAGATGAAGCTTTACTACGATGAAAACTCCGATCACCTGATAATCAAACTTGACCGTCCCGACTCTGAAGATGCAGTCACTCTTACATATGAGAGACATTGGGAAGAGTACGAGGTCCATTCTTTGGAGGTTGAGCTTACCAGAAGAGAAGACTATGACTCGACCAGAGGAAAGGCATTTGAAGCAAAGGAATACTTAATAGTTTCTGCTGAAGATGCTGAGCTGATAAAAGAATACGGTCTCCCCGAGGACTTGGATGGCTATGATTATGAAATAGTATACCCGGATAAGGATACTTTTATAATCTATGTGGATGAATATACCGATATTTCGATCGTAAGCTTTGAAGACGGTTTCCATATGGAGCCGGTAAGTCCCGAAGAGTTCTGTGACCGCGAGTATTTCGGTACATATGAGGTAAGCTTTGAGGATTATAATCCTGACGGTGATTATAACGGTATGATGGCGGTTTCCGTCACTGAAAAGTATACAGGCTGATCAGCACTAAAGGGTAGCAAGGTAAAAGATATGAAAATACTTATAGCATCGGATATACACGGCTCTGCAAAATATTGCAGACTGCTTTTGGAGGCTTTTAAAAGGGAAAAAGCCGACAGACTGATATTGCTCGGCGATATCCTGTATCACGGACCGAGAAACGATCTGCCTGAGGAGTATGCACCGAAGAGTGTGATAGAGCAGCTTAATGCATATAAAAATGTGATATATGCGGTAAGAGGCAACTGCGAGGCCGAGGTGGACCAGATGGTACTCGGATTCCCCGTTATGGCCGACTATATGCTCCTTCCTTTGGAAAAGAAGATGATATATGCCACTCACGGGCACATTTACAATAAGGAAAATCTGCCTCCCATGAACAAGGGTGATATACTTTTGTGCGGACATACCCATGTTATGGCATGTGAGGAAGGACAGGACTATGTATATATGAATCCGGGTTCGGTATCGATACCGAAGGAGGATTCTCCGAGAGGTTATATCGTGCTTTCGGACGGAAGATTCTTGTTTAAGAATCTGGACGGGGATATAGTAAAGATATTTGAGGCGTAAGGAGTACTATGATCAGAAATATCATATTTGATATAGGAAATGTCCTTTCAGCATTCAGGTGGGAAGGATTCCTAAAAGATAAAGGTTTCAGCGATGAGATGATCGAGCGTATCGGAAACGCTTCAGTACGGACCGATGCATGGTATGAGTTTGATAAGGGCGTACTTACAGATGAAGCGGTCATCGAGCTTTTTATCAAAAACGATCCGGAGATAGCGGACGAGCTGCATAAGGCTTTTGATCATGTTGAGGGAATGGTGGAGTTATATCCCTATACCATGGACTGGATCAACAGCTATAAGGATGCCGGATATAAGATATACTTCCTTTCCAACTTTTCCTATAAGGCTGAGACACAGTGTCCTAAGTCATTGTCGTTTATACCGATGATGGACGGCGGCATCCTTTCCTATAAAGTAAAGATGACAAAGCCCGATCCTAAGATCTATGAGCTTTTGCTGTCTACATACGGTCTTAAAGCGGAAGAGTGCGTATTTATAGACGATACATTAAGAAACGTGGAGGCTGCGGAAAGAGCAGGGATACACGGAGTAAGATTTATAAGCTACGCACAGGCGGCAGCAGAGGTAAATAAGCTTATTGCGGCATATAATGAGTGATAAAAAATGTTCTTGACAAAAGGATATGATAAGTGTAATATTTGATTTAAGTTTTTTGGCGATGAAGATGTGTAAGTAGTTTTTGGTCATCCTCTTTCAGAGAGCCGGGTAAGGTGAAAGCCGGCAGAGGTCCATAAGACGAATTTCAGCATCGGAGCTTCCGGCGAAGAAGATAAGCGGATGTGTGCTGCGCATTAAGCAGATATGAGAGTAGTCTATCCTTTTATAGACTGAATATGGGTGGTACCGCGGGTATTAAAAAGATTTCTCGTCCCATGATGTGTTTCACATCATGGGACTTTTTATATTCCGGCGGTGAATAGTATTAATTAAAGAGAACTTTAATAAGAAAGGTGGAAAATAGAATGCAGGATTTAAACGAATTGAAAGTCAGTATCAATGCGATCAAAGACGAGATCGCAGGTGGCGTAAAAGAACTTGGCAGTTCCAAGGCTTTATACGAGTTTAAGAAAACCTTCCTTGACTCTAAAGCAGGTAAGATCAGCGCCCTCATGAAGGAGATGAAGAACATCCCCAATGAACTTAAGGCAGAATTCGGTAAGAATGTCAATGAACTTAAGACATGGGCAGGAGAGAAGTTTGATCAGCTTGACGGTGAATTAAAAGAGGCAGAAGCAAAAGCACGCTATGCCAATGAAAAGATAGATATTACCATGCCGGCAGTTAAATGCAAATGCGGCAGACTTCACCCTGTAACCCAGGTCAGAAACCAGCTGATCGAAGTATTCGGTTCCATGGGCTTCGAAGTATATGATAACTTCGAGATCGAAAATGAATATTATAACCTTACCGCACTTAATATCCCTCAGGACCATCCCGCAAGAGATATGCAGGATACCTTCTATCTTTCTCCTGAGTACCTGCTTATATCACAGACAAGTGCGGCACAGATACATGTTATGGAGAACAAGAAGCCTCCGCTTAAGATCTTATCACCCGGTAAGGTATTCCGTTCGGATGATGATGCCACACATTCACCTATGTTCACCCAGATGGAAGGTCTGGTAGTGGATAAGGGCATCACACTCTGTGACCTTAAGGGTATGCTTGATCTTCTGGTTAAGAAGATATTCGGTGAAGGTACGACCACAAGACTTCGTCCTTCTTACTTCCCGTTCACCGAACCCAGCGTAGAAGTTGATGTAAGCTGTTTCGAGTGCGGCGGCAAGGGCTGCAGACTCTGCAAGGGTACAGGCTGGATAGAGGTACTCGGTGCAGGTATCGTAAACAAGAAGGTACTTGAGAACTGCGGTATAGACTCCGAAGAATACAGCGGACTTGCATTCGGTGTAGGTATCGAGAGACTTGCAATGCTTAAGTACGGCATCAATAACATTAAGCTGCTGTATGAGTCGGATCTGCGTGTGCTTGAACAGCTTGATGATTGAAAGTCGTAATTGCGAAAGGAGGAATAAAAAATGTTAGTACCCATTAGCTGGTTAAGAGATTATGTTGATATAGATGTTACCATGGATGAACTCGAGAAGAAGATGTTCGACTGTGGTTTCGAAGTAGAAGAAAAGTATGAGATCGGAAAGGATATCTCCAAGGTAGTAGTAGGACTTGTTGAGGAGTGTGATCCCATCCCCGAGACTCATCTTCATGTATGTAAAGTAAATGTGGGAACAGGTGAGAACCTTCAGATCTGCTGCGGTTCAGACAATGTATGTGTAGGAAAGAAATTCCCCGTAGCTTTGGAGGGCGCACAGGTTTATGCTACCGCTAAAGATCACGTGACCATAGAGGGTGTCATGACCATCAAGAAGGGTAAACTCAGAGGTTATGAGTCCTTCGGCATGCTCTGCTCCGGTACCGAACTCGGTGTGAGCGAGGATATGTATCCCGGTGCCGGCTACAACGGATTGCTTGTACTTCCCGATGATGCAGAGGTAGGAGCTGATGTTAAGTCCATCTTAGGATTGGATGATTATATCTTCGATGTATCGATCACAGCTAACCGTCCCGACTGTCAGAGTATATTCGGACTTGCCAGGGAAGTGGCAGCAGCGTTAGAGAAGCCTGTTAAGGAGCCTGCTCTTAACTATACAGAGAACGGAAAGGCTAAGGAAGGATTTACAGTAACAGTTGCAGCACCCGATCTTTGTCCCAGATATATCGGACATTATGTATCAGATGTAACCATCGGCGAGTCACCCGCCTGGATGAAGAGAAGACTTGCTCTTGTAGGACTTAAGGCTATTTCAAATATAGTTGATATCACCAACTATGTATTAAAAGAGATCGGTCAGCCCATGCATGCATTTGACGAGGATTACCTTGAAGGCAATGCGATAAATGTAAGACGTGCAAACGACGGAGAAAAGATCGTAACTCTTGATGAGAAAGAGTTCGCACTTAACTCATCAAATCTCGTTATCTGTGACGGCGTAAAGCCCGTAGCATTAGCAGGTATTATGGGCGGTCTCAATTCAGAGATAAGAGATACCACCAAGGGTGTTGTATTCGAGTCAGCTAAGTTTGCAAGAGATAATATAAGAAAGAGTTCAAGAGCTTTAGGCCAGAGTTCCGATTCGAGCGCACGTTTCGCTAAGGGCGTAGACGAATACGGTACAGTTATGGCTATGAAGAGAGCACTTCACCTGGTAGAAGAGCTCGGCTGCGGCAAGGTATCGGCTACACATGTGGAAGTAACTTCCGGCAACTCCATCGAGCCTACAGAGATGAAGGCTAAAGTCAGCAAAGTCAACAAGGTACTTGGTATCGATGTGCCTAAGGCTGATATCGAAAGAATATTAAAGAACCTGAACTTCAATCCCACAATCGATGGTGATGACCTTACCATACAGGTACCTGCTTATCGTGAGGATATGGAGAGCTATCCCGATATAGCAGAGGAAGTTATCAGAATGTACGGCTACGACCATGTAACTCCTACATTCCTTGAGACTGCTAAGGTAACCGCAGGAGGCATGAACAAGACTCAGAAGGCTGAGCTTAAGCTTAAGAAGGCACTCTGTGCTACAGGTGCTTCTGAAGGCATCCATTACTCATTCTTCTCACCTGCAGACCTTGATCTTTTAGGATATGCAGCTGATGCACCCGAGAGAAATACAATAAAGATCCTTAATCCTATAAACGAAGATCTCTCCATCATGAGAACTACATTAGCTGCTCAGATGATCAGAGCCATGGCCCGCAACCAGAAGAAGGGCAGAATGGACGGCAGGATCTACGAGATAGGAAACCGTTTCTTCCCCAAGGCACTGCCCATCACTGAGTATCCTTATGAGAAGAAGACCTTATGTGTAGGCGTATTCGGTAAGGATGAGAGCTTCTATACATTAAAGGGTATAGCTGAGACAGTAGCAGATACATTTTGTTTACAGTTCACATACAAAGAGGGTAACAAGCCTTACCTTCATCCTTATCAGACAGCTGATATTTTCCTCGGTGAAGAGAAGATCGGTTACTTAGGAAAAGTAACATACGAGATCATGGATGAGCTCGATGCAAGAGAGTCCATGTATGTTATGGAGATAGAGCTTGATAAGCTTTCATCATATTACGGAACCGTACCGAAGTTCACTCCCATACCCAAGTATGCTGATGAGCTTAGAGACCTTGCACTTGTTATGGATAAGAAGGTACTATGCGGCGAAGTAGAGGATGCTATCAAAGAAGCATGCAAGTATGTTAAGGAAGTTACACTCTTCGACGTATACGAAGGAAAGCAGATTGGCGAGGATAAGAAGTCCATGGCCTTCACAGTACGTTTCGTACCGGAGGATGAGGAGTTCACCGGCGAGATGATAGACGGCTATGTAAAGAAGATCCTCAAGAACCTTAAGAACAAGTTAGAGGTTGAGCTTAGAAGCTGATCTTTAACCGGATGAGTTATTGTATACCACGAAAATATGGAAATACAGAGAATACTTGATAAATACGACCGATTAATGGATTCGAAAGAATTTGAAGAAGCCGGGCGGCATCTGAACTACTGGGTTAGCGAAGCCGAGGTAGAAAAAGATGACCGCGCGGCTTTCGCGCTCTTAAATGAGCTGGTAGGGTTTTACCGCATGCAGGGAGCAAAGGAAGAGACAGTTAAGGCTATAGAAAAACTATTGGCTAAGACGGAGAGTATGGGCTTAGGTGATACCGTTTCCGGCGGTACAGCATATGTTAATGCCGCAACCGGGTATAAGAGTGCCGATATGCCGGAGGAAGCTCTTGTTTTATACAGAAAAGCACTCACTGTATACGAGCGGGATTTAATGCCGGATGATACGAGACTCAGTGCACTGTATAACAATATGGCTATCACACTGTCTTCCTTAAAGAAGTATGATGAGGCGTTCAAATACTATAATAAAGCACTGACACTTCTTGACAGCCTCTCTGACAGTGAGAATGAGAAAGCCATAACATACCTTAATATGGCAGACCTTGCATATGACAGCATGCCGGCGGAAGAGGCGGAAGCAAAGGTAGAAGCATATGTAAATAAAGCTTGTGATCTGCTTACGATAAGTTATAACAATAAGAATCCCGGATTTAAATTTACGGCGGAAAAATGTATACCTTCGGTGAAATATCATGGATATTTTATGCTGGCAAATAAACTGGAAGAGATGTTAAACTCAAAATAATTGACTTACCTACTTACCTTGTATTATAATAGGTAAAAAGATTTTGAAAACGGAGTAACGTTATGACATTACAGCAGATATTGTATGTGCTTACCGTAGCTGAATGCGGTTCGATGAATAAAGCCTCGGAAAAACTGTATATAGTTCAGCCTACGCTGACAAGCGCTATCCAGGAACTTGAAAATGAAATAGGGCTTACTATATTTTTGAGGACCAGGAAGGGTGTTATCCCTACTCCCGAAGGAAAAGAGTTCTTAGACGATATCAGGAATTTTTACAGGCACTATGATCTTGTAAAGCAGAAGTATGAGGGAGAAGGGGATTACAAGAGGAAATTCGGCGTATCCACCCAGCACTATTCTTTTGCGGTCAAAGCCTTTACCGAGATGGCAAAGAAATATGATATGAAGGAATTTGATTTTGCCATACGGGAAACGCAGACAAAGAAGGTCTTAACGGATGTGGGTTCCTTAAAAAGTGAGATAGGAGTACTTTTTATAAGTTCAGCCAACCGTAAGACGATAGAAAAGATCATGAAGGATGAGGAACTCGAGTTTCATCCGCTGATAAAGTGCAGGGCGTATGTTTATCTGTGGGGACAGCATCCTTTGGCGGGAGAAAAAACGATCGGCATAGAACAGCTGGAACCGTACCCCTGTCTTTCGTTTGAGCAGGATGAAGAAGAGTATTATTTCGCAGAAGAGATACTTAGTGAGAATACTTATCCTCAGACCATAACGGTGACCGACCGATCTACCATGCTCAATCTTATGGTAGGACTTAACGGATATACGTTATGCTCGGGTATCATTTCGAGTGACTTAAACGGTGACGGGTATGTGGTAATACCCTTCAGGGAAGATGCCGAAAATCCAAACAGTATTATGGAGATCGGGTACGTCGTAAAGAAGAACAGTATGCTCAGTAAGATGGGCGAAGAGTATATCGAGGAGCTTAATAAATACCTCGATAATGTAAAGGAAGATGGTTATCAATTTTTTTGATAACAGAGTATAAATTTTGTTTATCTCAAAACCTATTGACATAGTAGGTAATTAGTGGTATAACATACACATCAGATGAAACAAGACCGATCACAAAGAGCTGATCCACACAGGAAACATCTGATAAATCAGGTATTACGATATTTAGAAAAGGAGGCGTAGATCATGACTGCTACATATAAAAAGATCAATGTCATGTGTTGTTGTCGAATGCAAAACTCCCGGGCATGCAATATGGCTGGGGCGTTCGATGGATACTTCATGCGCCTCATAACTGAACGATGTTGACCTCATAAACATTTTCAAGCCATTTGCCCGGGAGCGGTTTCGCCTCGGGCGTTTTTAATGCACAGACCGCAAAAAGAAAAAAGAGATCAAAACAAATTACAATAAGAAAATAAGATAAACAAAAAATTATATGACATTAAAAGGAGATAACCATTATGAGCAATTATAAATTTGAGACATTACAGTTACACGTTGGACAGGAACAGGCAGACCCCGCTACAGATTCAAGAGCAGTACCGATCTATCAGACAACCTCTTATGTATTCCATAACAGCAAGCATGCAGCAGACAGATTCGGACTT
>JAFZQN010000069.1 GCA_017620375.1 Lachnospiraceae bacterium | reverse complement strand
TTGATACCGAGAGTGAGTACCTGATCCAGAAGGCACTGGAGCGTCTTACCAACGGAAGGACGACATTTGCGATAGCACACAGGCTTTCGACTCTTAAAGATGCCGACAGACTGGTGGTTATCGATAATCACCGCATCGCTGAAGTAGGCACCCACGATGAGCTTATGGCCAAGGGCGGCATCTATGCCGGACTGGTAAACGCGCAGCTGGAAATGAACGCAGGTTAAAAAAATCCCCTGTCACAAGACAGGGGATTTTTTAATGCGGAAAAAGGGACTTGAACCCTCATGAAATTGCTTTCACACGGACCTGAACCGTGCGCGTCTGCCAATTCCGCCATTTCCGCATAACTTAAGTCGCAAGTGTCATTTTAACACGGCATACGCTAAATTGCAAGCATTTTTTTGTAGAATGGACAAAAGTATAAGAGCGGGAGGGAAAACCCTGCCCGCTCAAATAAATAGGGAGAATATGTAACGAAAAAAACGAATATTTCGATTATCTGTTGTTTGGATTGTTGTTTGTTACTTCGTAACGTTTTGTATTGCTGTTGTAGTTTGCATCGTATGTATAGCTGCCACGGCTATTGGTGTTATCGGTGGGGCTGTAATAATCGGTGTTATAATAATTGTTATTGTAGTTATTATTATAATTGTCGTTGTAATTATTGTTGTAATAATCGTTATAGCTGCCGATCGGGCCCTCAGGCATTATCAGTCCGGCGATGATATAAAGAAGTATACCCGAACCGAAGCAGCACACTGCTATAGCCCAGATGATCCTGACAAGTGTCGAATCGATATGAAGGTACTCGGCGATACCGCCGCACACACCCATGATCTTTTTATCTCTGTTACTCCTAACTAATTTAGTTCCCATGATATTTCCTCCGTTTATGTATCCCGGTGAAACCGGTCTGTTTGCTCTTGATGATATAGTTATATCACAGCCCAAGACCATATTAAATGGTTTCGTTGGCGGAATAGATACCTCATTTTCCTCTTTTGCGGAAAAATACACCGGAAAAAAGTCAATTATTTTTTGACAGTTTAAACGGTATAGTGTACAATATTTACAGTTAAAATAAGGTTTGTAGGAGACAGAAAATATGAAGCTCAAACTGAATATCACACTTGATCCGGAATATGTCCTTACAAAAAAATACTGTGCTGTTCTTCCCATAGAAGAGATAAAAGACCGGATCCGGAAGTTGGAGCTGCCGGATACTGTCATAGATAACGAAAGCATTACTGGACTTTCCTTACAGACAGAGTACAGGAACTGCGAATCCTTCAGAGAAGCCATACTTAAGATACTTATAGAGGTAACAAAGCTTCCTCCGGAGTGTTTCGTCAAGGACATCGATGAAAATACATATTATATAGAATACAATGACACCCTTACGGTCACCATATCGGAGATAGGTGCCAATGCGCCCGCGGTATACGAGTCCTACCGTAAGATAGAGGAAAAGGTGGGCTGGGCCGAGTTTAAGGAGCTCTGTCATGAGATACTTCTGGTATCGCCCGAGATAAAGAGGAACTCCATATATAAGAGTTTCCTTTTCCAGAACTTCCTAATCTCGGTAAATGACGGGTGCGGTCTGTCTACGGCTCTGGATGATTTTATGAAGCTCATATCAGACCTGGAACTTTTTGAATTTGCCAAAAAGCAGCCGGTTATAGAGATGAGGCTTTCATCAAAATCGGAGCCCGATTCCATGACCATACCTGAGGCATTGGAAGCCATATACGGAGACGATGACGGCGGTAAGCTCATATGCTTCGATATAAGCGAATATCTTGAAAAGTCAAAGCATAACGAGCTGAAGAGTTTCCTTGCAAAGCTTGTGGCATGGGAGGAGTCCTACATCTTTTTCTTCAGGATCCCGTTCCTTGAGCCCGATGCGTTTAACAATATAAGAAAGGTGCTTGCGGATGTACTCTATGTCCGTGCCATTTCCATACAGCCGTTTAATAATGACGAATTAAAGGAGTGTGCCGTAAGAGCTGTAAAAGAGGCCGGATATTCCGCAGACGATCTGGTATGGGATGTCTTTTTCTCAAGGATATGCGAGGAGAAGAGCGACGGCCGTTTTTATGGTATACAGTCTGTCATGAAGGTAGTATACGAGATGCTGTGGCTTAAGGCCAAGTCCGATACCCTGGCGGAGGAAAACGATGCGGCCGGATCCAAGACCGCGGCTCACCGCAAGACCATACTTCAGAATGACGTACTTGAGCTTTCGTCGTCGTTTAACAAGAAGATGCGTAACGGTTTTGATGAGCTTGCGGAGCTTATCGGTATGGAAAAGATATCCGAGAGGATAAAAGAGATAGTTGCCCAGGTAAAGATCGCCATAGAAAACGAGACCATGGAAAGACCGTGTCTGCATATGAGGTTTGCCGGTGCACCCGGTACCGGAAAGACCACTGTCGCAAGGATACTCGGACAGATATTCCGTGAGAACGGTATCTTACGTAACGGTTACTTCTTTGAGTATTCCGCCAGAGACCTATGCGGTGAATACATAGGACAGACGGCACCCAAGACCAGTGCCATCTGCCGTGACGCATACGGTTCCGTACTTTTTATAGATGAGGCGTATGCTCTGTATCAGGGCGATGACAGGAATTCCGACTACGGCCGTGAGGCACTTACCACTCTGGTATCCGAGATGGAAAACCACAGGGATGACATGGTGGTGGTAATGGCCGGATACAAGGATGACATGAACAAGCTTATGGAAGGAAATGCGGGACTAAGAAGCCGTATGCCGTTCCTTCTCGAGTTTGAAAGCTATGACCGTAAGCAGCTTTTCGAGATATTCATGTCCTTTGTAAAAAAGCATTTCAACTACGATGAAGAATTTGCCAATGCGGCTTCGCAGTATTTTGATTCCCTGTCAAAGGAATATATGGAGTCGGCTGAGTTTGCAAATGCCCGTTTTGTAAGGAACCTGTATGAGCGCTGCTGGTCCAAGGCTGCCATGAGGACTTCGATGTCCGGCAGCTCCAAGATAACGCTTAAGAAGGAAGATTTCCTTGCCGCATCCGGAGAGAAAGAATTCTCCGAGAAGCTTGCTACAAAATCCAAGATCGGATTTTAACAGAAAGGATAACCGGTGACAGTATGACAAAAGAAGAGTTAAATACGGCGACGTTAAGACTTTTTAATATAAGCAGGGACCTTTTTGAGAAGATGTCCCAGAAGGATTCACGCGTGATCAACGAGGAGAAGAATCTGCTCGAGGGTGACTTTACCGCAGAACCCTTCAACGTACATATAAAGCTTACCATATATCCGGAAAACGGGCTTATATCAATATTTTCCCTGCTTCCGTTTGATGTGCCCCCCGCAAAATCCAGCGAGGTGGCTAAGCTTTTATGTACCATCAATTACAATGACCTCTATGCGGGCAATTACGATTACAGCGTGGAACAGGGCAAGGTTCTGATGAGGCTCTCCATACCGTTCAGGAACAGCATCCTTTCCAAGGAGCTTATTGAGGAGTGCCTGCAGTATACCATCTCCACGGTATCAAAATATAACAACAAGATATTTGAGACCATCAGGGAATGATGTGAGGGTTATTTAAATTCATATTTATGCCGATATACTAATATGAGACTATCAGTACCCTTTGGAAAGGATCTCATATGAAAAGAAAACCTTCAGATTATATAATAATTACAATATGTTTGATCATAATCGGCCTGTTTCTGTTTAACGGGATACATGGGACCGGAGCGGGAGTAAAGGCTTCGGCCGCAAGTACCACCTATACAAATCAGACCGTTGTAGCTACGCCCACACCCAAGCCCGAAGTACTCTCAGCCGCATATACCGGGCCGACCGTTACCGTAGGCGAGGAATACGATAAAAAGAATCTTGTAGTAAAAGTAGCATATAATGACGGCAGCACAGAGACAGTTACGGATTATACCGTATCCACCGACATAGTCCTTAAAAAGGGCATGAACAGCATCATTGTCATGTACAAAGATATGACTGCCAAGGCATATGTATACGGCAGAGAGCTTACCGGTCTGGCTGCGACTCCTACAAAATCCGATTACGGCGTAGGGAATATGCCTGATGTCAAGGATTTTACAGTCATTGCATCATACAGTGACGGAAGTCTTGAGACCATCCGCGAGGGATTTTCCATATCTCCCGAGAGGATAGAGGAAGTAGGAAAACAGGAAGTGACCTTATCTTACGGCGGTAAAGAAGCCACCTGTTTCGTATACGGAAAGAATTACGGCAAGGTCATAGCTCTTAATGTATCGTATAACGAGCCCAACATGGTCACCAATATGAAGATAGACCGCAACGATATCACAGTCATGGCGGTATATGATGACCTTAGTGTGGAAAGGATCACGACATACACCTTAGAGCGTGACGTATATTATGACAGCGGAACACAGCCTCTTACCGTAACATACGGAGGCATCACAAAGTCCATAAATATCCAGGTCATAGAAAGGTACATAGTAGGACTTAAAGCAGAGTACACCGGCGGCGTTGTGGTAGTCGGAAGGCCCTTCCGTGAAGCAGATATGCACGTATACTTAGAGTACGTGGACGGTGAGTTTGTAGAGACAAAGGATTATACCGTACATACACGTAAGATAAGATATATCGGAAATAACGTAGTTACCGTATATTACGGCGATAAGTTCTCCGATACCGTAGTGATAGAGGGTACGGAGCTTATAAAGCCGAACTTTGATTATGTATCGTCCGGTAAGGCATCAAACGGAGAGGCTACATTAAAGATCAAGACAGCCATCCCCAGATATCTGGACGAGGACTGTATAGAGATAACCGATGTCTCCAAAAAGAAAACTAAAAAGGCATACCGTAAGCTTAAGCTGAAGAGCGGCGATTATATTGCTTTCGATTATCAGTTTGTCAATACCGACGATGAGCTTGAGCTTCCTCTTACCGTACGTATCACCATACCTGAAGGCTATGATATGGATCACACCTTCCTTTATTATACGCCCAACAGGAAAACGGTACTCGGACGTACCAACAAAACAGTCATAACCGACAGGACATTTGAATGTACACTTTTCAAAGTAGGCACATATATGCTGGTATATTCGGAGAGTCTGGTTGAAGACGAGACGGAGGAGTGATCTTCGGAGGTTAAAATGCACCCCTATATAGAACTTGGAAATTTAAAGCTGCAGCTGTATTACCCGATGTTTTTCATCGGGTTCGCTGCAGCTTTGCTTATCTCTTACGCATTAAGGGAAAGATTCGGTATCGGTAAAAAGGATATATTCGGTGCCGGCCTGTTCGGACTTATAGGACTTTTTTTCGGTGCAAAGTTTTTTTATTTTCTTTCAAAGCTGCCTGAGGTATTCGGTGACTTTTGTGCATTTAGGACGAAGCTGGATGCGGATTTTTCCGGTACGATGGATTATTTGCTGGGAGGCATGGTATTCTACGGAGGACTTTTGGGATTCTTATTTGGGATGTGGATATACGCACGGCGCATGGGACTAAACTTTATGAAATTCGCCGATATTGCCACACCGGGCTTCCCTTTGGCACATGCATTCGGGCGTGTGGGGTGTTTCTTAAACGGCTGCTGCTACGGTGTGGAATACCACGGACCGTTAGCCGTTCATTACCCGGCAGATACCCTGGATCGGGAACTTTGTGCAGTGCCCCGATTTCCGGTACAGCTGATAGAAGCGGGATTAAATATCATATGCTTTACAGTTCTCCTGTATCTGGCATTAAAGTGGAATAAGAAAGCCTGCGGACGGCTGCTCGGCATTTATCTTTCTTATTATATAATAGTAAGATTTATACTGGAGTTCTTCCGCGGAGATGAAATACGCGGTAAGGTAGGGATTCTCTCAACTTCGCAGATCATAAGCTTACTTCTCATACCCGCATCGGTATGGCTTCTTGTATCCCGAAAGGGGAGGGAAGAACATCCGGATAACTGATTCTGAGACTTTGCAGCGTAACATGGTATCGGAATTAGTCAGACATGTTACTGCTTTACATCAAAAAACGGCTCCGATATACGGAGCCGTCTTTTTACTTACGCTTATTCAGTTGCGGATGCACCGGGCATATCCATTATGATCTCGGTACCTGCACCTAATACTGTCTCGGGAAGTTTTCCGTTCCAGTTCTGATAATAATAGTATCTCTCAAGTCCGGGATATTTGGTCATCTGCTCACCGATGTTTGAAAGGATTGCAGCTTCTTTCTTGCCTGCATACTCAGCTGCATCTGCACCGATCTGCTGTACCTCTGCATCTGCCTTAGCTGCGAGTATTGCGGAATCAGCATTTGCCTGAGCCTGTATTACCTGACGCTCTGCTGCTGCATTTGCTTCGATGATAGCCTGTGCCTGTTCTGTCTGTGCACGGAGTTTATTCTGTTCAGCTACCTGCTTTGCCTCAACAGCGTTTGTGAATGCATCTGTGAAATCGATGTTTGCCAGTGAAGTGGATACTACTTCAATATTGTAAGGAGTAAGACTTTCTGTAAGTACTTCCTCTATCTGAGCTGAAAGAGTACCACGCTGCTCAACCAGCTTTTCTGCATTATACTTAGCGGTCACACCTTTTACAGCCTCCTGGATCTTGGGATCCATAACTGTCTGAAGATATCCTGCACCTATCGTACGGTAGATGGTCTGTGCATTATCCTTGCTGATACGATAGTTAACGGAATATGTAACCGTTACTTCCTGAATGTCTGATGAGAAGCAGGACAGTTCGGAAGTATAGATCTGGGTTCTGTTATCCATGTTTACTACCGATCTCCAGGGAGCAACGAAATGGATACCCGAATCTAAGGTGTAATTCTCAACGCGGCCGAAGGTTACCACAACACCGGTGTTTCCGGTAGGAACCTGTCTGATACAGCCTAAGAATGTACCGAGGGCTGCAATTATAACGGAAAGGACGATCCTTGTCTTCTTACCTAACAGAGGCTGTCCTGTTCCTGTTTTGCTTCCTCCGGCAAATAAAACAGCTGCGCCCAAAATCAATCCTGCTACAAAAAAAATCATAAAACCAACTCTCTTTCTGCACATCTTATGTGCTGTCCTGTATTTGTGTTACGAGCATATATTATCATGGGTATATCAGGGGATAAAGGGCTGTACGGGCAGATTAAAAATCCGTATTTGCAGACCGGATGCAAAATAATAAAAAAAATAGTTGACAATTCCCTTTTGGGGTGATATTATAATCAAGCGTGCTGAGGTAATCGGCATGGTATGCGGAGTTGCTGGAATTGGCAGACAGGCATGACTAAGGATCATGTATCGCACAGATGTGAGGGTTCAAGTCCCTTACTCCGCATTAAAAATCATCATTGACCGTCAAGTTATTGACGGTCTTTTTTTGTCCCCAAAAGTTTTATTGATTTAATGATAAAATAACTATATAATTAAGAAAAAAATAAAAGAGAGTACAGTCTATGGAAAAGGTATATATCATTGGGCACCGTAACCCCGATTTCGACAGTGTATGCTCCGCATACGCATATGCAAAGCTTAAAAACCAGGTCGATCTGTTAAAAAAATATATTCCGGTACGCTGCGGCCACCTACCGGAGAGCATGAAAAAAGTATTTGCCAGACTAAATGTGGAGCCGCCCAAATACATACGTGATATCTATCCCAAGGTAAGCGATGTGTATCTTACCTCGGTAGCCGGAGTGGATGCGGATGCTCCGCTCAATACCGTGGCAGCATCATATAAGGCTACCAATCCTTCGGTTATCCCGGTATTTGAAGGGGACAGCTTCTTCGGGCTTTTGAGCGTGGATGATATCACGAGCTGGGCCATGGAGGAACTGCTAAAGAAAGGAAATATAAACGATATCCCCAAGGTACGCGATATCATGCGTCCCGAGGAGGAGCCCGTAAAAGCCTCCGATATGTTCGAGGAAGCAAAGAGAAGACTTTCCGCATCTAAAAAGCGCGGTCTTGCAGTTATGGAAAACGGGAATTTCGTCGGATTTGTCACCAGAAGGTGTTTCCTTAAGTCCCCGAAGAACAATGTCATACTTGTGGACCATAATGAGGCCAAGCAGAGCGTAAAAGGCATAGAGACTGCCAACATAGTGGAGATCATAGACCATCACAGACTGGACTCGGTAAAGACAGAACTTCCTATATTTATAGATGCAGAACCTGTCGGCAGTACCTGCACTATCGTATACAGAAAATATATTCAGGAGGGTATAACACCCGATATGGATGCAGCCAAGATGCTGCTCGCAGGTATAGTGTCGGATACGCTGATACTCAGAAGTCCCACCACTACGCAGATAGATGTGGCTTCCGCCCATGAGCTTGCAGCACTCATCGGTGAAGACTTAAAGGAGTTCGGTCTTAATATGTTCTCATGTATGGAAGGCCTTAAGCACCGTGCACCCAAGGAGGCTGTGGAGTCAGACTTTAAGACCTATAAGGAGAATAACCTTAAGATCGGTATAGGCCAGTGCGAGTGTACCACTCTGGAGGATCTGGAGGACTACAGGACAGAGTATCTTGCAGCTCTTGATGATATAAGGAAACGCCAGGAGCTTGACTGGGCGGTGCTTATGATCACAGATGTACTCCGTGAGCACAGTGTATTGCTGACCACCGATTTTGTAGCGGGTAATCATCTGCCTTATAGCCTGATAACCGACAGGGTATATGACATGCCGGGTGTAATGAGCCGTAAAAAGCAGCTGTTACCTGAGATACTGCATGCCATTGCAGAATGAAAAAAACAGAATCGGGCACAGAAAGAGATCAGGTGGAAAAATGAGAAAGACGTTATTATTTTTACTTCTTGTAAGCATGCTTCTGGCACTGAGTGCATGCACAAAAAAAGATAACAGCGAAAATGCAAACATCGAATCTGTAGATGACATGATCATCGGGGGTGCGGACAGCAGGCAGTCCATAATCTTAGCCAATGATAAAAGAACTCCCTTAGAACGTGTACCTGTGATCACATATGAGGATAATAAGATCTACATTAACGGGGACTACTTTGCCACTTCAGAGAGATTATATGTGTACAGGCTGGATGAACGTGTTATCAGTTTCGCGACAGATCAGGGGCTTGTCAATCTGAATGCAGACGGAACGAAAATAAGCTTAAAGGATATTGTGATCAACCGTGCTTATTATGAAGCTACGATAGAAAATATGATGCTCATGGAGCTCGCAGTAAAAAATACAGATATGTATCATAAGTATTATGATTACAGTTCGGTAAAAGAGGAAAAGGTGCCATATGACGAAGCCATGAAACTGGATTTCTTTCTGGACTATCGCGGTGTAAGTATAATATTCCCGGATGAGTCGTCGGGGATGAGCCTGTCTGTAACATATGGATACGACAGTCCGGTGTTTAATCCCGACTACCTTCCCGGTGAAGGGATCACATGCTATAACGATATGACGGGAAGGGTAGGATATTCGGTACCCGCTCTTAAGTTAGAAGAAGAGTATGCCGATCATTGGGCAGAAAGTGCTCTGGAGATCTGTAATTTTGAGGGAGAAAATTATATCTGGTACTGTATCTCGTATAAGGATGAGGATGATAATAAGGTATATTATTCCAGCATAGTAAAAGAACATGAGGATTCTGAGGATGAAGTGATATATTCACGGAAAGTGGAAGGTCCGTTTATCTGCTGTGATATCCTGAAGTTCGCCAAGATCATGCAGAATAAAGATGCAAAACGTCCATCAAGAGAATACTTCGAGAATCTGGATAAAGAAAGCAGCCTGGAGGAAATTGTTAAAGAAATAGGAAACTACGGGCTGGCCGGTTCGGGGATCATATACCATGTCTGGAAGTTGGATGACGGATCGGAAGCAAGAGTGACATTTGACAGTCAGGAGAGGATCGTCAGAATATATATCCATGACAAGGAGAATCCGGAGCTGATATATAACAGGTATGAATGAAATATGATTTTATGACATTTCATCCCCTTTTTTGTATAATTCAGAGAGAAAGGATTGTTATATTATAAAAAAATGATATGCTCTTATCATGGAGGTGAGCATGGACGGATTGTTGGATAATAAAACATTCTACCTTGTGATTTGCGGAATAATGGTTGTGATCCTGATCGCCTGTATCATAGCATTGGTAAGGATATATAACAGGCTGATGAAAAGGAACGAGATCCTCCGGGAAAGTATTGAAAACCTAAGCCGCTTTAATGACAGACTCAGAATGGACAGACATGATTATCTGAATCATCTGCAAGTGGTATATGGCCTGATGGAGCTTGAGGAATATGATGAAATGAACGCATACCTCAAGAAAGTTTATAAAGAACTTTTAAAGACCGGAAAAGCCATAAAAACTTCTAAACCCGCATTAAACGCTCTTCTGGCAGCCAAGACCGCCGAAGCGGATACAAAGGGTATCGAGTTTGTCATCGAGACCAAATCGGATCTGAAAGCACTCGCTATCGAGGACTGGGAGCTGTGTAAGGTATTATCCAATCTTATCGATAATGGGATGAAAGCTTTGGATGATTCCGAAAAAGCTGAAAAGAAGCTTAGAGTCAATATCACGGAAACCCGAGAAAGATACATATTTGAGGTGGAAAACAACGGTCCCATGATCCCCGAAGAACTAAGAACTACTATATTTAAAAAAGGTTTTTCAACCAAAAAAGAGGAAGGTCACGGAATGGGTCTTGCGATAGTAACGGAGATCCTTGCAGCAAACAGCGGCAGCATCGGGCTGGAATCTGATGAAGGAAAAACAGTTTTTACGGTTGAGTTTTCAAAAGGAGCATAGCCATGGAAGTAATTCAAGTATTGGGAATCATCGTTCTGATCGTCGGAGTAGTCCTGATCGGCCTGGAGTTTTACATGCCGGGCTTCGGCTTCCCCGGAATATGCGGAACGATCTGTTCGGTAGCAGGTATATTCCTGACCGGCAAGGACATGTCACAACGGTTGATGATCGGTATAATCACGATCGTCGTGATCGCAGTGATGCTGGTGATCAGTATCATTGCATTTAACTCCAAGAAGGTTAAGTCCCCTATCAAACTGGAGACTGACCTGCAGGGTAAAAATCTTTTCTTGGAAGAAAAAGATATGGAATATCTTATAGGAAAGAAAGGAACCGCGATAAGCGACCTTAAACCTACGGGAAAAGGTGAGTTTAACGGAGTTAAACTGGATATCATATCCTCCGGACTCTACATCAAAAACGGAGCGTCACTTGTGATATCACAGATTAAAAACAATAAGATCATCGTTGAGGAGGACAAATAAATGGAAGGACCTTTAATCATTGCCGGATTGGTTATAGTATTTTTAATAGTATTCTTTTCTATCATCCCTGTGGGAATGTGGATCTCTGCTATAGCGAGCGGAGTTAAGATCAGCGTTTTCTCACTTATAGGTATGAAACTTCGTCGTGTAAAACCCGCTCAGGTTTTAGGACCCATGATCAAGGCTACAAAAGCAGGTATTATGTTAAAGGCAAATCAGCTTGAAGCACATCTGCTTGCAGGAGGTAACGTTGACAACGTAGTAAACGCACTTATAGCAGCTGAAAGAGCAGGTATGGATCTTACTTTCGAGCAGGCATCAGCTATAGATCTTGCCGGACGTAATGTATTTGAAGCAGTAAGGATGAGCGTAACACCCAAGGTTATCGAAACTCCTCAGATTTCTGCAGTGGCTAAGGACGGTATCGAGCTTTTGGTTAAGGCAAGAGTTACGGTAAGGACCAACATTAACCAGCTGATAGGCGGTGCCGGAGAAGCAACGGTACTTGCCAGAGTAGGTGAGGGTATCGTAACAACCGTAGGTTCCGCATTGACACACAGCTCGGTACTTGAGAATCCCGATGACATTTCCAAGGTAGTACTTGAAAAAGGTCTTGATTCGGGTACAGCATATGAGATCATTTCCATAGATATAGCAGATATCGATATCGGCAGAAACATCGGTGCTAACCTGCAGAGCTTACAGGCAGAAGCAAACACCAAGATAGCACAGGCTAAGGCTGAGGAAAGAAGAGCTATGGCGGTAGCTCTTGAACAGGAAATGAGGGCAGAGGTTGTTAAGGCAGAGGCAGAAGTACCGAGAGCTATGGCACAGGCACTGATGTCGGGCAACTTAGGCGCACTTGACTATTATAAGCTCCAGAACGTTAAGGCAGACACCAAGATGAAAGAGGATATCGGAAACGGTGTTACGGAGTTTGTAGAAACCAAAAAGATCTGACATTAATACGGGGTGAAGCATGATAACGGTAATGGTAGTTGAAGATGAAGAACAGATAGGGATCATACTCAAAAAGATGATCGAACGTACCGAGGACTGCAAGGTGGTATCTGTGTGTCTTAATTTTGCATCGGCTATCAGCGACTTTATCAGGCTTCGCCCCGATGTTGTATTTATGGACATGGACTTAAACGGCGAGAGCGGGCTGGATTGCGCTAAAGCCATTTCGGAAGTGGACCCTAAGGTAAAGATAGTATTTGCTACCGCACACAGCGAATATATGGCCGATGCATTTGAAATCTACGCATTTGATTACCTGGTAAAGCCGTTTGACCTTGAACGTATAGGCAGGACATTGGACAGGATAAAGAGCCTGTCGGTAAAAAAAGAGGCTGAAGAAAAAACAGATCCCACATTTGAAAAGCTGATAATCAGAGGAAAAGAAGAGATCAACCTGGTGGATATAAAGGACATCATCATGATCGAGAGAGTGGACGGAATGTCCAGGATCGTAACCAAAGATGAGGTATATCTTACATCGCAGGCTCTTTCATCTCTGGAGGAAAAACTTGATCCCGAGCAGTTCATCAGATGTCACAAGTCCTATATCATAAGGATAGGTGCGATAAAGAAGCTTGAAGTGTACGGCAGATGGACATATACGGTAACCCTAAAGGATACCGGGGATACAGCGCTTATGACTTCGGCCAAGTATGACGAGATAAAGCAGAAATTTGCGGGAAGTACAAAAGATATATAAGATTGCAGAAAATGATTTTTTATGGTATAGTGATTATGGAGAAGAAAAGGGTTTGCAGCGTTCGTTGCATCGTGTTTTTTGGAAAATGAATGGAGGTTGGGGTCCATGAATAAAATATTGACTATAAGCAGGCAGTATTCAAGCGGCGGCCGTGAGATAGGACAGAAGCTTGCAGAGCTCTGGGGTATCCCGTTTTATGACAATGAACTCATTACCAGGGCTGCAGAGGAGAGCGGATACGCCGTAGAAGCATTCCAGAGTGCGGAAAGCCGTGCCACAAGCTCGCTTCTTTATTCCATAGCGAGAGGTATGGTAACTTCCGGAAATATCCACAATACCTTCAATAACCTGACACTCGATGACCGTCTGTATATGGCGCAGGCAGATATAATAAGAAAGCTTGCGGATGAAGGGCCCTGTGTCATAGTCGGCAGATGTGCCGATTACATCCTCGGAAAACGTAAGGATGTGGTACACGTATTTGTCATGGCCGACATGGAGTTCAGAAAAGAACGTGCCATGCGTATAGACGGCATGCCTGAGACCAAGATAGAAGAAAACATCCTGAAGATGGATAAAAGAAGGTATAACTACTATAACTTCCATACCGGTGAGAAGTGGGGCAAGGCTGAAAACTATTCGCTTTGCATCAACTCCGGAAAGGTAGGCATCGACAATGCCGTACAAGTTATAAAAGCATATTGTGAATCATATAAATAATGTAAGAACAGCTCCTGTATCAGGAGCTTGTTTTGTCAATGTCACCTCGAAAACGCCTTCGTCGTTTCCTCGGTAACAAAATGATGCTTCGCATCTCGTTTCAGTCGGTGCTTGTACCCCGCCTGAAACAAAAATATCCCCTGCCTTCGCTACGCTTTAAGGCGGGGGATATCTTTATATTTTGTTATATAACTCTCTTATTTTTCCATTTGTTACTCTTAAATCTCCATATATTTATAGCAGCCTTTATGCACCAGTCAAGTACCATGGCAAGTGTGATACCGATCACGCCCATGCCCATCCATTTTGCAAGCACAAAGGAGAGTATGGTACGACAGATGACTGTGGCAAATATGGAGTTCCACATGGTGAACTTAACATCTCCGGCTGCTCTTAATCCTCCTGACAACGGTCCGGAAAACGGTTGGACTATCCCGGAGAAGATGTTATGTATTATTACGATGATGAGCAGTAAGTCCTTGGTCTCATCCGATAAGTCATATAGAGGAAGTATCAGGGGAGTGATCGCCGTGATCAGGACATTCCATATAAGCGCGAGCAACAGGGACAATCTTGTCAGCTTCTTTATATACCATTCCGCGGCTTCGGTATCCCAGGCACCTATACACTGACCGACTACCGTGATGAATACCGTAGCCATGGCTATGTTTATACATGCGGAAAGTGACCATATGGTCTGACCTGTGGTATTGGCCGCTATCTGGGATGTGCCAAATGTAGCTACCAGCATACCGAGTACTACCTTTGCAGCCTGGAACAGTGTGGTCTCTATAGAGTTCGGGATAGCTACTCCGAGTATTCTTTTCGACATTGTCCACTTTAACTTAAATACCAGCTTCGGTATGATACATACTTCGTTATCTTTCTTAAGACACAGGTAAGTCATTATAAAGGCAGCCACATACCACGAGATGGTGGTAGGCCATGCTACGCCTGCGGCACCTGCCTTTAATACGAAGATACCTATGGCGTTCCCGGCTACATTTATCAGGTTGGCTGTAAGCGATACCCACATGGTAACTTTTGTGTGTCCCATGGCACGGTATACGGCGGCACCTGCATTGTACAGAGCATTTGCAGGAAAGGATATCGCTACTATCTGCATATAGGTTATGCAGGCATCCATTGTTTCGGGCTCGGTCTCGGGGTACATTACTTTAAGCAACGCCGATCCGAACAGGAGCATAAGTGCCATACAGGTAAGTGACAAAAATCCTCCGAGATGAAAAATCTGAGATGCGGCAAGGTCTGCATCTTCTTTTTTCTTATTCCCTAAGTATTGCGATACTACTATGGCTCCTCCTGCGGAGATGGATGTAAACAGATATATGAATACGGTATAGATCATCGTGTCCAGACCTACTCCGGCCACTACTTCTTCACCTGCATAACTGACCATCATCGTATCCGCAAGACCAACTACCAGTTGCAGCAGCTGTTCTATAAGAAGGGGTACGATTATGGCTTTCAGTGCCGGATTGGAGAAGCGCTGGCGTTCCGGGGGAAGCAGAGGACGCGGCTCTATCCATTGTATCAGTGACTTCATTTTAGGCTCCTGTTCTATAATGCTACCCAATATCATAACATTGAAGAGGCGGCAATGTCCAATGCCTATGGGCTGAATAATCAAATGGTTATTTGCTGTCACTATTGGTCACTATTCATGGAACCGGTGGAAAATATGCTTCGTCTAATACCCGGATAATGACGGATCAAAAAAGTTCAAAAAATTATTTTTATCTGTCACTTAATTGTCACTTAGCATTTTTATAATGAAATAGTGCTTTTAGGCAGTCCTCGGGCTGCCTCCAAAAAATATAAATATTTGATACGGTATGGTGTGTCGGTGCTGCAAATGTGGGCACCGATATACACTGTACTAATACAAGGTATGAAATATGGATGAAAAAAAGAAAACGGTAATAGAAGTCCGGGATGCCAAAAAGGTATACCGGATGGGACAGGAAAAGATCAAAGCCGTGGACGGCGTAAGCTTTACTGTCGAGGAAGGAGAGTTCTGCTGTCTGCTCGGAACGTCGGGTTCAGGTAAATCCACACTCCTAAACCTCATGGCAGGTATCGAAAAACTTACCAAGGGCGAGATACTCATCAAGGGCAAGTCCATAGGCAAGATGAACGAGAACAAGCTGGCTAAGTTCCGACAGGACAACCTGGGATTCGTATTCCAGAGCTACAACCTGATAGGATCCATGACAGCACTGGAAAATGTGGAGTTCCCTCTCGTGTTTAAGCGTATCGGTACAGGAAAACGACGTAAGATGGCTATCGAGATGCTTAAAAACGTAGGCCTCGGAGGGCGTATGCAGCATAAGCCCAAGGAAATGAGCGGTGGTCAGCAACAGAGAGTCGGTATAGCCCGCGCCTTTGTGGCAAGGCCGGCCATAGTATTTGCCGATGAGCCTACAGGAAATCTCGATTCCAAGACTACATTGGAAGTTATGGACATGTTAAAAGCCATGGCCCGGAAAAACAACCAGACGGTGGTCATGGTTACACATGACAAGAAGCTTACGGAGTATGCGGACAAGATCATAAATATCCTGGACGGTAAGATAGAAAGTATAGAGATACAGCCCAACTCCAAGGAAGGTAAGTTCCCTGAGTATGAGGAAACCCCGGCCGAAGAGAAAAAGACCGAAAAACCTTCAAATCCGGGCAAGAAGGACAAGAAGAAGGATAAGGCTTCTAAAGTAAAGAAAGATACGGTATTTCCGAATCTGGAAGATATACAGAGCGAAGTAGAGGCTACTCAAAATACCGGCGGATTTGACTTGCAATATGAAACGGAAAAACTTGAGGCAGCAGCACAGAAGCTGATAGATGAAGAAAAAGCAGCCAAGATGGCAGAACAGGACGGATTATCCGAGATGATATCGGAAGACACCAACAATGTAAGTTAAGGAAAATGTAAATAAAAGTCAAGGAAAATGAAAGTATTAAGATTTACGGAGAGATAAAGGAAGGAATATGAAAATGAAACGAGCACATTTCGTATCAAAATTCACAACACTATTTGTTTTAGTAGCCATGTTGCTTACAACCATAGGTAAGGTTGATGCAAAGGCGGCACAGGGTTATTTAAAAGTATATCAGTCTAATGGAAGATTTGATATTCATATTGATCCGGGCGAGACAAGACATTATGTAATACCCGTAAAACCATTAACTACAGTTACATATACATCATTAAGTGCAGAAGCTTCAACTCCTGACCTAACAGTAACTAATGTTTGTTTGAAAAAACCGAATGATACCAGTGATTCTGGCAACAATGTGTATAGTTTTACAGCGGATAGCTGGGAAGTATATAATTTGGAATTTGATGTTACTGCATCTGACGGAATCAAAATTGGGTATAATACTATTTCAATAAATGGTTCCGGAACAGTTAGTAGCACAACAGAATACCTTAATAATGACTTTCTTTTGAGTTTAACAACATATACATCTAAAGAACTTAAGCCTATAGATATAATTCTTGAAAAAGCTGTATTTGATGAAAATGAAGTTTACCCTGGAAATAACTTTACAATGAAAATAAAGATAAAAAATATGGGTGAACGTCAAGCATTAAATACCTATATCAATATGAATTTTGGTAACAGTGGGATCCTTCCTGATTATCAGGTTGAAAATATTGCTGTAGGGGTTATCGATGCCGGTGCATCAAAAGTAGTTGAGGTTCCGGTTAAAGTCGTACCTAATGCAGAACCGGGATTTTATACTCTGTCAGCAAGTATCAGCTGTAAAGATAAAGATGGCAATTCAGTTGGACCTTTTACACAGACCTTTTTTGCTACAGTAACACGACAGAACGGATTACTGGAGCAGGAAAATGCTGCACTGCTTTCTCTTTCTACTTCTGACAATTATATTGTTTTAAAACCTGATACAGAAGATACTCTTAGCGTAACCATAAAGAATATCGGTGGAGTAAGAGCAATAAACGCAAGTCTTAAGGTTGTTTCCGGATTTGATGCTTCATCAGGTCTTACTAAGGCTTTCACCAGTGACAGTATTGATATCGGTGATATCCCTGAGGGCGAGGAGAAAACAATAGAAGTACCTGTACATGTTTCAGCTGATTTTGCTGCAGGGCTTCATGAGATACAGATGTCTGTATCGTACAGGGATGCAAGAGGACCTGAAAAAGATCCTGTTAATCTTACTATGTACGTCAAGGGTGAGAACAAGGTTAAGGATCCTTCCAAGAGCGGTGTAAGTATCGGTAACGTAGCTCAGTCACCTGAAAAGCCTAAGGCAGGTGAAAAGGTAACCGTAAGTTTTGATGTGGTAAATGAAGGTACAGCAGATATCTCAAACGTAAAGGTGGCAGGAACAGGTCTTTCATCATCAGGTTTTGAGCCTGTAAGTTCCGAGCCTTACAAGAAGGTCGGCACCATCAAGGCCGGTTCAAAGGCAAGAGTTTCCATGACTTTCAAGGTTGGTAAGGATATCGGAAACGGTTTCAATGTATTAAACGTTAACTGTGAATATACAGACGCGGACGGCGTTACAGGTACCGAGAGTGCAGGCCTTTATGTATTAAATGTTATAAATGAAAATACCGGTGAGAACGGAGCACAGAAGACTTCACGTCCTAAGCTTATCATCAGCCAGTATTCTGCAGAGCCTATAGTGGATGATTATATCTCTGACGGCTACGACGATTACAATGACTATGACGGCGCCGATGGTTACGACGGTTATGACGGTGAAGGCGATTTCGCAGGCGACGGTGACTTTGCAGGCGATGGTGAATTTGGCGGAGATGGCCTCGACGGCGACGGTGAGATGCACATCTTCAGTGACTACAGCGAGCCCGAGATCAAGTCAAATGAGCTTAAGGCCGGAAAAGAATTTGATTTTAAGTACACTTTAAAGAATACACATACATCCAAGGCTGCAAAGAATATTAAGATCACTGTAGAGCAGGCAGACGGCGTATTTATCCCCGTAGCAGGATCAAATATCTTCTATATTGATTCAATACCTGCGGGCGAGACCAATGAACAGGTCATCCGCATGAAGACCAGAAGTGACGTAGCCACAGGTGACTACACCATCTCGATCAAGGTTGAGTACGAGTACGATGACATGAGCGAGGTAGACAGGGAGCGCGGCGGTGTAGTTGATGAGAACAACATCAAGCTTCGTGCAGTTGAGAACTACCGTCCCGAGATTGAGAATATTTATATTGATGCATATGAAGGTGTAAGCGTAGGAGTGCCCGTAGATTTAAGTTTTGAGTTCTACAACATGGGTAAGTCCACTCTGGGTAATGTTTACATCACCATCGAAGGTGATTTCGAGCTTGCAAACAACAGCACCAAGTCATATGTAGGTGCAGTAAACGGTTATTCACAGGAGTACGTTAATCCTCAGATCGTTGCACTTGTACCCGGCGAGGCATACGGTACCATAGTAGTGCATTTTGAGGACAGCAACGGCGACGAGCAGATAAAGACAGCAGAGTTCTCGGCATATGTTATGGGCGGAGACGGTGATTACAGTGATTACGATCCCAACTTCGGAAACATGAGCGGTGGATACTACAATCCTTATTTCCCTGATGACGGAGAGTGGAATCCCGATGATATGGAAAACGGCGAAGAGGAAGGTACTAAGATACTCGGACTTCCCGTTTGGTTATTCATCGTGATCTGCGCAGCAGTAGTAGTTATAGTTGTTGTAGTGATTATCGTAGTAGTAAAGAAAAAGCATAAGAAAGCATTTTTAGATGAGGATGACGAATAATGAGATTTATTGACCTTATAAAAATGGGGGCCAGGAATCTTCTGAGGCGTAAGGCAAGAACGCTCCTTACCGTTATTGGCGTTATCATCGGAACCATATCCATAGTGGTCATGATCTCAATAGGTATCGGTATGAACCGAAGCTTTGAGGAATCCATTATGGAGAACGGTAGTATGACCGTAATACAGGTCAGTGCGTATTCTTATTACCAGGACGATGACGGTAACTGGACCGAGAAAAAACAGGAACTGAATGATAAAACTATTAAGCAGTTGAAAGAGATAGAGCATGTTAAATGCGTAACTCCAATTATATACGGGGATGCCCAGCTGGTAGCCAAGAAAAACTACCAGTCGTGGCTTAACCTGATGGTTATGGATATGGACTGCTATGAAGAGTTCGGTTATCCTGCGTTGGAAGACGGTACATATCCCAATAAAGCCAATTCCAAGGATGCGGTATATTTCGGCTCTCAGATGTATTTGTCCTTTGGATATTTTAACGGATCCAGGTATGTGGAAAAGGAGATAGATTTTGACAGGGATAAGGTGGAGCTTCAGTTTCAGCGTTATGAGCCCAATCCCAAAAAGAGACCTTTTTCCTATCAGCTTAAAAATATCCAGCATATAGCACAGTCCGATTCGGGCTACTCGATGGCTGACTACTATGCATTCATGGATATTGATACATACTACGATCTGTATGAGAAGTATGCCAATACTCTTAAGCTTAATGACAGAAAGAAAGCTTTGGAGGAGCTAAAGACCTACCAGAATATCATGATAAATGTCGATAATATGAACAATGTTACCGATGTTCAAGATGAGATAGAGAAGCTTGGCTTAAAGTCCGAGAGTGAAATGCAGTACATTAAGCCAATGCAGGATACAGCAAAGATGCTCGAGCTGATACTCGGTGCCATCGGCGGTGTAGCCATGCTGGTATCGGCTATCAATATAGCAAATACCATGATCATGTCCATATATGAGAGAACCCGTGAGATCGGTATCATGAAGGTGCTTGGCTGTAAAGTAGGAGATGTTAAAAAACTTTTCTTATTTGAGGCTGGACTTATGGGCTTCATCGGTGGTACAATAGGTGTAGGCTTAAGCTATATTGTATCGTGGCTCATGAATAAGTACGGAGGCGACATATTCTCCGGTCTTATGGGCGGCGGGTATTACGGAGGGACCACCAGCAGTTCAGCTATGTCCATTATTCCGTTCTGGCTTCCTTTCTTTGCAGCCGGTTTCGGAATCCTGGTCGGACTTATCTCCGGTTTCTTCCCCGCACTTCGTGCCACCAGGATCTCTGCCATTGAGGCAATGAAGAATGAATAATGGAAAGAGTCAGTTTTTTTAAGAAAAACGATATAATAATTCTTATAGTCTTGCTGTCCGTTGCGGCAGCAGGACTTTTTGTGTTTCGCATGACACATTCCGGTGATGGGAGAAAAGTACGTGTAACAGTTGACGGAGAACTGTTCGGGGAGTATGATCTGGGAGCCAAGGATAATGAGGATGACTTCCCGGAAGTTGATGCAGTAGCGGGAGGTCAGGGAACAGGCAGACCTGATACCGTAAAAAGTGATCCGTATAACGGAAAAGATAATGTACAGAGGATTGAGATCCCAGGCAAAGTCGGGAAATGCATTCTCATCATATGTGACGGAAAAGCAGATATGGAGTCGGCTGACTGCCCGAATCAGATATGCGTGCATCACAGCAGCATATCACATAAAGGGGAGACTATCATATGTCTGCCGAACAGAGTTGTCATAGAGATCGTTGACTAAGGGGGAGGCATATGAAGAAAAACAGTACATACCGCCTGGCTCTGGCAGGGATGCTTACGGCGGTCATGTTTATAATCGGATATGTGGAAAGCCTCCTTCCGGCGTTTTTTGCGGTACCGGGTATCAAGCCCGGATTTGCAAACATACCGGTCATGCTGGCGATCCATCTGATCGACTGGAAGATGGCACTTGCTATGTCTGCAGCAAGGATCCTGCTTTCAGGTTTTACCTTTACGGGACTTTTTGCCTGCATATACAGCCTGGCGGGCTCGATATTAAGCATATGTGTTATGACGTTATTAAAAAAGACCGGAAAGTTCTCCATAGTCGGGATAAGTATAGCGGGAGGCGCTGCACATAACATAGGTCAGATAACGGTAGCGGTGATCGTATTGGGCAGTGCTGTATGGTACTATCTGCCTGTACTTATCGTATCCGGTATAGCTGCAGGATTACTTACGGGTATCGTTACCGGAGTGATAATAAAGAACTTCGGAGGTAAACTTTCCGGGGACCAATAAATCATTGATTTTTACGCTGATTCGTGGTATTCTAAAGGATAGATGTTATTTAGATTTTTGTCTGTTAAAATACAATGTTTACGGAGGAGAAAAGTCTTGAAAAAGTACAGGGTTTTATTAGGTTTTGTATTGGCACTGGTGATGGCAGTCGGTATGCTTCCGTTCTCTACGGATGCTCATGCAGCTAAGACGCCTAAGCTTAATGCGACAAAAGCGACAGTGAAGATCGGCGACACATATATGCTGAGCCTTAACAATGCAAAAGGAACAGTTACCTGGGTATCCAAGGATAGTAAGATCGCAAAAGTTGAAGATAACGGTCTGGTGACAGCGCTTTCAACCGGTAAAGTAAAGGTATATGCCAAGTATTCGGGTAAAAAATATGCCTGCACCATTACTGTACCCAAGGCTAAGCTAAGTGCGACCGAGTATGAGCTTAAAGACGGCCAGAGCTTTAAACTTAAGTTAAAGAATGCCAAGGCTGTTTCATACACATCATCCGATAAAGCTGTAGCTACAGTATCGAAAAAAGGTACGGTTAAGGGCTACCATTTGGGAGATACCGTGATCACAGTCAAGGATGCCGGGGGAAATATATATAAGTGTGAAGTAACCGTTGTCTTTAACGAGGAAGGGCATGTACATACTCCGGTACTGGATATCGGATATCCCTCCACATGTACCGAGCCGGGACTGTCCAACGGTTCACACTGTGGTGTATGCGGTGCGGTCATCACTGCCAGAGAGCCCCTGCCTCTTAAGGAACATACATATGATGAGAATTATACGTGTAAAATATGCGGTGCGATCGATCCCAACAAGCCTCATGAGCATACGCTTGTAAGCGATAAAAAGGATGCCACATGTACAGAGGCAGGTTATACAGAGACAGTATACTGTTCTACCTGCGGTGAAGTACTTATGAAGTCCAAAGAGATCAAGGCACTCGGACATGATTTCCACGGTAACGTATGTGTAAGATGCAATGCAATATGCGGAGTTACCATAGAGCATGAATGGGTAACCGAAAAAGGAAAAGCGCCCACATGCGTTGAATCAGGATATACTGAGGCGGTTTATTGTAAGAACTGCGGATTTGTAAAGAAGATTTCCGAGACCATACCTCCGTTAGGTCATGAATACGACGGCGGAGCTACATGTATAAGATGTACCGCCGACTTAAACGGACACGTTCATACATGGGTTGAAGAAAAGCAGATCGCTCCTACCTGTCAGGAGCCCGGTATGACTGCGGGAAGATATTGCTCTACATGCGGATACAGAGAGTACGAGAGACAGTTTATCAAGAGAGTACCTCATGAGTATGTGAACGGAAAATGCAGATGGTGCAGTAAGAAAGAAGACGAGTAAAAAAGTACTTGCATTCTTGAAAAATTTATGGTAATATACTTCCTCGTGATATAATATTTTCCTTGCTTCCATTTGATGGGAAGCCAGAGACCAAAAGGAGGTGCATGAAACTATGAACAAGTACGAGTTAGCGTTAGTTGTCAATGCAAAGATCGAGGATGAAGCCAGAGAGGCAGTCGTAGCTTCCGTTAAGGAAATCGTTGCGAATGCAGGCGGCCAGAACATCGAAGTGATCGATGGCGGACGTAAGAAGTTGGCTTACGATATCCAGAAGATGTCTGAAGGTAACTACTACTTCATTCAATTCGACGCTGAGCCCGGTGCTCCCGCTGATATTGAACAGAGAGTTCGTATCAAGGACAATGTACTCAGATTCTTATGCGTTAGACGGGACGAGGAATAATTAGGAGGTCCTATGAATAAAGTTATAATGATGGGTAGACTTACCCGTGATCCTGAGATCCGTTACGGACAGGGTGGAAACGGAACTGTAGTCGGTGCATTCAGTATCGCCGTTGACCGCAGATTTAAGCGTGAAGGCGAGCCCGATGCAGACTTTTTCGATTGTACATCATTCGGAAAGCAGGCTGAATTTGTTGAGAAGTATCTTAAAAAGGGTACTAAGATCGTTCTTGAAGGAAGACTTCAGAATGATAATTATACAAACAAGGATGGTCAGAAGGTATATCGTACACGTATTATCGTGGACAGCTTAGAGTTTGCTGAGAGCAAAGCTGCTGCAGCAGAGAATTCAGGCTATACCGGAGGACAGTCATCATACAGCCAGCCGGCCCCCACACCTTCAGGAGCACAGGACGGTTTCATGGATATTCCCAGTGAGATCGAAGAAGAGTTACCTTTCACTTGAACTGACTGTTGAGATGAATTGAATAAGGAGGTAGCGGCAATGCCCTATACTAAGAACAATGGCAAGGAGCAGAATGACAAGGATGCTTCTTTAAAGAAGAAAGTAATTCGCAGAAGAAAGAAAGTATGTGCTTTCTGTGCAGATAAGACAAACGGCGGTATCGATTACAAGGATGGCAACAAGCTTAAGAGATTTATCTCTGAGCGCGGCAAGATCCTTCCCCGCAGAATTACAGGCACATGCGCTGAGCATCAGAGAGCAGTGACAGTAGCTGTTAAGCGTGCTCGTCAGCTTGCAATTCTTCCTTACGTTTGCGAATAATATTAAAACATTTACCGGGTAGCGGATGATCACGCTACCCGTTTTTTTTATTGTGATTATATAGAAAATATGTTATAATTGCTCTGTATGAGTGTTTTTTGATGAGTCCGGTACAGAAAGGTGAAGTGTGGCTTATGCTCGATCTGATAAAAAAATACCTTTTAGAAGGTTTCATATATGCTGTAGCTGCTTCTCCTTTAAAGAAAACGGATGAGGAAACGTTAGCCGGGTATGGGTTAACGGACTGCTCGAAGGTAAAGGTAAAGCCTGTAATGCTGAAAGATAAAAGAATGTTCCAGGTGACCAGGACCGTAGGGCCGAAGGAACTCCATGAAAATATGGATGCGGAGGCTGTAGCAAAGCTACTCTCAGCCATAGCAGGCAATCCCTTTAAAAACATTGAAGTGGTAAACGGTGCGGATAAGCTTTCACTGCTTGCCAATAAAAAAGGCGAGGTTACCGTAAAAGAGCATAAGGGTGCACAGAAGAAAAACGGTACAGAGCTTGAGAAAAAGGGAAATTCCGGATCTGACAGCACGGCCGGTATCTCATGGCTCACACCCGATATGGCACATAACAGGCAGAAGAAATATCTCATGCCGGAAGGGACTCCGTTACCTTTCCTGATAGAATTGGGTGTCATGACACCGTTAGGAAAAGTCATAGCCTCAAAGTATGATAAGTTTAAGCAGATCAACAGATATCTTGAGTTTATAGATGATATAGTTCCGGCTCTTCCTAAGGGCAGGACTGTCAATATAGTGGATTTCGGCTGCGGAAAGTCATATCTTACATTTGCCATGTACTATCTGCTCGTATGCGTAAAAGGGCTTGATGTGCAGATCACGGGACTTGACTTAAAGAAGGATGTTATAGCAAACTGTAATGCTCTGGCAAAAAAGTGCGGCTATGACAGACTTAATTTCCTGCACGGAGATATAGCGCGTTACGAGTCCGAGGACGGGAAACATCCCGATATGGTGGTGACTCTCCATGCATGCGATACCGCTACCGACTATGCTTTGGAAAAGGCTGTAAAGTGGGGCGCATCCGTCATTATGTGTGTACCGTGCTGCCAGCATGAACTGAATAAGCAGATAGAGTGCGACATACTTTCACCCGTCATGAAATACGGGCTGCTTAAGGAGAGATTTGCTGCACTTCTCACGGACGGCTTAAGAGCCGAGATGCTTGAGGAGTCGGGATACAAAACACAGATACTCGAGTTTATAGATATGGAGCATACTCCTAAAAATATACTTATAAGAGCCGTAAAGAAAAAACAGGGAAAGAGCGGTGCACAGCAAAATGAGAGCAAGGGAGAGCCTGATTTTGTTAAGACGGCAGATTTCATGCATGCTTCGCCCACATTACAGAAGCTCCTGTTTAATAGTGAAAAGAAATAACAAGGAATAAAATGAAAAACAAACCAAAACACAGAGTCAGATTTATATATAAGTTTCTGCTGGTGCTGTCGGTTTTCTTTGCCTCACTGGTGTTTTTCAGCAGCGGGATAAAGGAAAGCATCTTTAATAACGAAAAGCAGACCGTTACCATGAAGGAGTCCTCCTTCCCTCTTATCTCCATGGAGGTGGAAGGCCTTGAGATGAACCTCATGCACGGATACGCGGCCAACCTTGACAGCGAAGTTATCAGGGACTGCATTGTTCCGGTTACGGGCGAGCGCAGTTTTACCGTAAAAATAGATGAGAGAAGCAGCAATGTAAAGAAGCTTAAATACCAGATCTATAATATAGACGGGCGTCTTAAGGAAGAGGACAGTTACACCGTGTTAGAGGACGGAGAAGGAAAGAAAAGCCAGAAGATCTCGTTAAAGGAGACCTACGAGACAGGTGCCGAATATATCCTTAAGCTGACACTTATCACCAATACAAGTAAGAGAATATATTATTATTCGAGACTTAAGATGTACGATAAAGGAAGATTAAAGGAAAAGCTCGACTTTATCCTTAACTTCCATAAGATACTGTTGGATCCCAACGGGAAACGTGCCGAGGCTGTCATGGACTGGCTGGAGCCGTCCAGAGCCACCGACTTTTCGACATTTGCACATGTCGGGATAAAGTCGAGGCTTAATATGGTATCGTACGGAAGCCTTAATCCCGTGGTGGTATATGAGCAGGTACCGACCGTTACGGAGTTTTATGAGAACTACGCATCGGTTAGGATAGACTATATACTTAGCGTTGACGGCGAGACCGGTACGGAGTATTACAGAACGGAAGAGCATTACCGTATAGGACTTAACGGTGACAGAACCTATCTGTATAACTATGAGAGAAGCATGGAAGAACTGTTTGATATAAGACAGTTTTCACTGGAGAACAACGAGTTTAAGCTCGGTATCTGTGAACCGGATGCAGCCTCTACCGCGATCAGTCCCAACGGAAAATACATAGCATTCGTATACGGTGGGGAATTGATAGTATACGATACCGAAGAATGTTCCGCAGCACTGGCGTTTTCTCTTTCAAACGGGGAGACAGATTATGTGTCGGAACTCCACAGGAATCATGACATTAAAATATTAAGAGTCAGGGATGAAGGCGGAGTGGACTTCTTTGTGAGCGGCTATATGAGTTCCGGAGAGTATGAAGGCAGAGTCGGTGTAGTGCTCTACGATTATGACTTTGTTGAAAATGTCCGTGAAGAGAGGATGTTCATGCCGATAAACAGTGCCGGACAGATCCTTGAGGCAGACCTTTCAGACTTTACGTTCCTTGGTGACAGGCAGATATTCTATTTCTCGATATACGGGAATATATATGCTTACAACTTGGCATCATCCTCGCTTACGACGGTAGCAACGGATATAGACGGCGGCGAGCCTCTGTATTTTGAAGAGGAAAAATATATCGCATGGGCTGACAGTACGGACGGTTCTGAGGCGATACACATACTTCACCTTGATACCGGGGAGGAGTATAAGATCACATCTCCTTACGGTACGATAAAGCTTTTCGGTAAGATAAACAATAATATAATCTACGGCCTGGGTAATCCCGCCGACGCGGTACGCGGCAAGGACGGAAGCCTGTTCCAGCCGTATTACAAGCTGGTCATAGCTGACGGTACCACCAAGATATTAAAGAGTTATGACGAGGAAGCTCTCTTTGTATCGGGGATCGAGATAGGAGAAAACATCATTACCATTCAGCGTGTGCGCTTCAATGAAGAGAAAAAGGCATACGATGAGGCGGACAGTGATACCATACTCAATAATCCCGAGGTAAAGAGAAGCCCCGTTCCGATCGTAAAACGTACATCCGAAAAGATGCTTACGGAATATTACGTGGGACTGCCTGCAGATAATAAACCTGAGGCTATACCTTCCATAAAAACTGCCAAGGTAAGGGTATTAAATCATGATACCACGGCCAGACTACCGGATCCGAAGGTGGAAAACAGCTGCTACTATGCTTATTCCTTCGGAAGAGTCGTAGCGGCAGGTGTGAATGCGACCGAAGTGATACAGGCTGCCGATAAGGGAGTCGGTACGGTCATCAACCGTGAAGGAAAGCTTGTCTGGGAGAGAGGTATCAAGACCTCAAGGACTGATCTTACAAGTGTAAAGGGAGTAAAAGCAGCCGGGGATATCACATCGGCGGTCGCTTCCATGCAGACGCTGGCCGGATTCAGGGAACTTGAGCTTGATACGCTCGGTTTTGATCCGGAAAAGGGAAGCATATATGAATACTTAAGCAAAAACATGAAGCCTTCTATAGTGGATATGACAGGCTCAACGCTTGATCAGGTATTGTATTCGGTATACCGCAAGCATCCTGTTATAGCTATAAGGGGTAACGGTACTGCCTGCGTGATAGTGGCTTATGACCAGACAAGTATCACCGTGTACGACCCGGTAAAGGGAAACAGGGTGAAGCTGGGTATGATCGAGGCGGTAAAAGAGTTTAAGAAGAACGGAAATATATTTATAAGTTATGTAGGATAGGGTTATAAAAAGGGGGTTACAGAGATTATGAGTAAAAGAGTATTTTTGATAGTACTTGACAGCGTGGGAGTAGGAGAGCTTCCCGATGCTGCGGAATTCGGTGATGAGGGCAGCAATACCGTGAAGGCTGCTGCATCAAGCGGATTGCTTAACATGCCCAATATGAAAAAGCTCGGCTTCTTCAATATACTCGGCATAGACGATATGTATGAGGATATACCCGAAGCACCTTTATATGCGGTATCAAGGCTTGCCGAAAGGTCCAAGGGAAAGGATACCACCACAGGACATTGGGAGATAGCCGGACTCGTATCCGAAAAGCCCATGCCCACATTCCCCAACGGATTCCCTAAGGAATTTATAGATGCGTATTCTGAAAGGACAGGCAGAAAGATACTGTGCAACAAGCCTTACTCCGGTACCGATGTAATAAGGGACTACGGTAAGGAACATGAAGAGACCGGCGCACTGATCGTATATACCTCGGCGGATTCCGTATTCCAGATAGCTGCACATGAATCAATCGTACCTGTCGAGCAGCTCTATGAGTACTGCAGGATAGCACGTGAGATGCTTCAGGGAGACCTCGGAGTAGGCAGAGTAATAGCACGTCCTTTTGAGGGAGAATGGCCTTATAAGAGAACCTCCAGACGTCATGACTTCTCGTTGGTACCCCCTAAGGACACTATGCTTGACGTTTTGTCCGGTAACGGATTTGACGTACTTTCGGTAGGAAAGATCATCGATATATTTGCAGAAAAAGGTATCACGGAATACGTACGTACCGCCAACAACGAAGAAGGTATAGAAAGAACATTGGAGAATCTCGATAAGGACTTCAACGGACTTTCATTTACCAATCTTGTGGATTTTGATATGGTATACGGACACAGAAATGATGCACCCGGATACGCGACAGCACTGTCATACTTTGATTCGCGTTTACCTGAGATGCTTGACAAGCTCCGCGATGATGATATACTCATGATCACTGCCGACCATGGCTGCGATCCTGTTACTCCTTCCACCGACCACTCGAGAGAATACATCCCGCTTGTGATCTACGGAAAGAACCTTAAGAAGGGTGTAAACTTAGGTACCAGAAATTCATTTTCCGACATCGGAGCCACTATTCTTGATTACTTCGGACTTCCGGTAGAGATCGACGGAACTTCCTTCCTGGGAGAGATAATATGAAACTCATAATACAACGTGTGACAAGTGCATCCGTCACCATAGACGGCCGTGTAACCGGCAGCATCGGTAAAGGCTATATGGTACTCATCGGTATAGGACGTGAGGACAACGAAGAAACTGTCCGCAAGTACGCCGACAAAATGCTTAAGCTGCGTATATTTGAAGATGAAAACGGAAAGACCAACCTGTCACTTGGTCAGGTAAACGGGGAGCTTTTACTGGTATCGCAGTTTACATTATATGCGGATACAAGCTCCAACCGTCCGGGCTTCACACCCGCGGCACCGCCGGATATGGCAGAAAAGCTGTATAATTATTTTGTGGATTATTGCAGTGACAAGGTTAAAAATGTACAGACAGGTGAATTCGGTGCCGATATGAAGGTGTCGCTCATAAATGACGGACCGTTCACGATCTGCCTGTAATCAATAGCAAAAAAGCCGGACCGGATTAAAACAGATACCACCGGTAAAGAAAGGATATATTATGTACGAGTACAAAACAACAGGAACATGTTCAAGCAAGATCATATTTGATATCTACGAAGAGAACGGCGTAAAGCGTGTAAAGGACGTCCAGTTCGTAGGCGGATGCCATGGCAATACACAGGGCGTAGCAAAACTTGTGGACGGAATGAGAGCAGATGAGGTCATCGACAGACTTAAAGGTATCAAGTGCGGATTTAAGCCCACTTCATGCCCCGACCAGCTGGCACGTGCTATCGAGTCACAGCTGTGATAAAAAGTTTCCAAAATAAAATGATCAACAGGAGAATCCCATGAAAAAGATAGTCCTTACAGGCGGAGGAACGGCAGGACACGTAACTCCCAATATGGCACTTATTGAAAAACTTCGTGAAATGAATTATGACATAACCTATATAGGTTCGCTCGACGGTATAGAGAAGGGGCTCATAGAGGGCATGAAGGTGCCTTATTACGGTATATCTTCAGGTAAACTCAGACGTTATTTCAGCTGGAAGAATTTTACGGATCCGTTCCGTGTCATAAAGGGTTATTTCCAGGCCAAGAAGCTCTTAAAGGAGCTTGAACCCGACGTGGTATTTTCCAAGGGAGGATTTGTAGCTGTGCCCGTAGTATATGCCGCCAAAAAGAGAGGCATACCTACAGTGATCCACGAGTCCGATATGACTCCGGGACTCGCCAATAAGCTGTGTGTCAAGAAGGCAGTCAAGGTATGCTGTAACTTTGAGGAAACACTCGCTTACCTTCCGGCCGGAAAAGCAGTACATACCGGTACTCCTCTCAGAAAAGAACTGTTCATGGGAGACAGGGAAAAGGGCCTTGAGATAAACGGCTTTACAAACGGCATGCCCGTACTTTTGGTAGTGGGCGGTTCTACGGGTGCACAGCGTGTAAATGAGGCTGTACGTAAGGTTATGCCTAAGCTCTTGGAGAGCTTCCAGGTGATCCATATCTGCGGCAAGGGTAAGACCGATCCCGAGTATGACCATATAAAGGGATTACGTCAGTACGAGTATGTAAGTGATGACTTAAAGGATATGTTCGCAGCTGCGGATATAGTGATATCGAGAGCCGGGGCGAATTCTGTGGCAGAGCTTCTGGCCTTAAGAAAACCTAACATCCTCATACCTTTATCGATAGGCAGCCGCGGTGACCAGGTGCTCAATGCCGAGGCATTTGAGAAAAACGGCTACAGCTATCTGCTCCGTGAAGAAAACCTTAATGAGGAAAACCTCTTAAAAGCAGTGGACACCGTGAACAATGACCGTGAAAAATATATCAGCGCCATGTCTACCGCATTGGAGCGTGATGCTACGGAGATGATAGCGGATATGCTGAACGAGCTGGCTGTGGAGGGCTAAATTGGAGAAAGACAGGAAGATCCCGGTTACGGTAACCGTCACCGGCAGGCATGAACAGGATGGTATCACAGACAAAGTGGAGGATGTATATACCGGTTTTTTAAGTAAACGCGGCAGCAGTACCTATATCGTCTACGAGGATACGGAGAACAAGCTGAATAACCGTATCAAGGTGATCGAAGGTAAACTGGAGATCAAAAGGACTCCTGCTGCTCTAAAGGAGGCTGCGCCTTCTTCATATCTTGCGTACTCTCACAAAGAGACGGTAACGGGCTACTACAGTACTCCTTATGGGAATATCGAGATGGAGACCTTTACCGAGAGCTTTGAAATAAAAGAAACAGAGTCTGCATTTTATTGCAGGCTCTGCGGTAATATAAATATGAACGGCAGTCCCGTTTCAAAGTTTACCCTTGAGATCGAAGCTGCCGTTAAATGATCTTATTTTGTTTTCTCTTTTGACTTCTTGGAGTCCTTATCGGACTCTTTTTCTTTTTTCCTCATGGTAGCATATTTTTCGGAAAGCTTCTGACGGAATGTCTTCTTTCCTTCGGGAACAAGGAGACCGCCTCTTGCCCACTTGGCTTCCATGATGTAGATACCGTTGATAACGCACTTAACTTCACGCTTCTCGGGAAGTACCGAGAAAGCCTTCTCATCACACATGAAGGTCATGATCCTGGGTCCGACCTTAGCCTTAACTGTAGGAACCTTAGAACCTCTTAAGTACTTGGGTGTCTGATCGATAACTATCTGAGGGAAACCTGCTTCCTTCAGCTTTAAACGCTCTTTCTTTATGATGAACAGTGAAGTGGTCTGAGCACCTGCCTGCATCTGTTCTTGGGCTGCGTCCTGTTTTTTCTGGAGCTTTTTCCCGACTATCATAAGTACTATAAAAGCTACTACTATGACTCCGAGTAAGATCAACAACGGAACCACCATTGCTGACGCACCTAAAAATATAAAACCGGCTACTATGAGTGCCAGTAATACAGCTATTATAATTGTAAAAATAGACATATTGTAAAACCGGCCCCGAAGGGCTTCCTTTCTGTAACTTTAAGGTGGTGAAAAACCACGCGTAGACTATAATATCATCTTTTTATTCAAAAAGCAAGAAAAAAAGAAGAATGGGAATCGATAATTTTATTGTTTCCCTTTTTAAAAATCTGTGATATACTAAACCTGTATACGGAAACAAATACTATCCTATGTGGTTTTTATACCTATATCATCATATTGGTTTCGACTATGTAATATATGGATCGAAACGGTTTGGAGGATTATGAGAAGTTTTTTGGTTGCACTGGTAATGTTTATTTTCCTGGTAGGTACCTTTCCTATATATCTGATAACTCTGATCGTAAGGCTGTTCAGTAAAAGAGCCTGCGCAAGATTTTCTCAGAGTTTTGTTAATGCGGCTTTCAAGTTTTTGATGTGGATAGCCGGAGCCAAGATCACCGTACTCGGGCGGGAAAACATCCCGACGGACCAGGCGGTGCTATACGTATCCAACCACAGAAGCTACGCTGATATACCGCTGGGATATATGACAGTAGGCGGACTTACCGGATTCATAGCAAAAAAGGAAGTTAAGAAGTTCCCTATACTTTCACTCTGGATGCAGAACATGACATGCCTTTTCTTAGACAGAGATGACCTGCGTCAGGGACTTAAAACCATACTTACCGCAGTTGACAATGTAAAGGACGGCTATTCGATATTCATCATGCCCGAGGGCACACGTAACCACGAAGAGGAGATGCTTCCTTTTAAGGAAGGCAGCTTTAAGGTGGCAGAGAAATCAGGATGTCCCATAGTGCCTGTAGCCATATCCAATACGGATGCTCTTTACGAGCTTCACAGACCGTGGGTAAAGAAAGCAAAGGTAGTGATCCACTACGGTGCACCTGTTCCTACAGAGGGTATGGACAGGGATACCAAGAAGGCACTGGCCGGCCATGTTCAGGGACTTATAAAAGAGATGCTGGACGAAGACAAAAAGTTGATATCATAATGTACAGTGCACCGGAAGGACATCCTTCCGGTGTTTTTTGTATCATTTCCTGACTGATGTGATCTGAAGAAATTTTCGCTCGTAAAAATGTTAAGGACCCCTTGAAGTTTTTTGGTTTTCAGTGTAAGATATATATGTAAAAATATGTCTCGGAAAAAGAGGAGAAGATATTATGGATAACTGTATTTTTTGCATGATAATAGACGGCAAGATACCGTCCACGACAGTATATGAGGATGATGATTTTAAGGCTATCATGGATATATCACCCGCAGCAAAGGGACATGTGCTGGTACTCCCCAAGAAGCACTGCGCAGATCTGCTTTCCATCGATCCTGATGTGGCTTCAAAAGCACTTCTTGTAGCATCAAAGATTGCAAATGCTCAGAAAAAGGCATTAAACTGCGATGGTATCAACCTGCTCCAGAACTCCGGAGAAGCAGCATGGCAGTCGGTATTCCATCTTCATATACATCTTATCCCGAGATACAAGGATGATAATGTTCAGATGCCTTGGACACATGTGACATATGCGGACGGAGAGGCAGCAGAGTACGCAGAGAAGATCCGCGCATGTTTATAACGGATAAAAGACTTTATAAGGATCTTGCGGCGATAGGAGATGACATCATGGCTTCAAACGCTCCCATAGGGGTATTTGATTCGGGTATAGGCGGTACTACAGTAGTAAAAGAACTGATAGCGAGCCTTCCGAACGAGAAGATAATATACTACGGAGACACCGCAAGGGTTCCGTACGGTAACAAATCAAAAGAGACCATCATAACATATTCGAGGCAGATAGCTAACTTCCTCATGGAAAAAAAGGTAAAGGCCATAGTTATAGCCTGCAATACTGCGAGTGCTGTGGCATTGGAGACTTTACGACATGAACTCCCTGTTCCGATCATAGGTGTGGTAAAGCCCGGAGCAAAGGCTGCAGCCGAAGCGACAAAGAATAACAAGATCGGTGTTATAGCTACCAGAGCTACGGTCAACAGTGGGATATATGAAGAGTTCCTGCATAAGACGGATCCCAAGATACATGTGTATAAGCAGGCATGTCCGCTTTTTGTACCGCTTGTTGAGGAAGGCTGGATAGATGATGATGTGACACGCAGTATTATCCACAGGTATCTGGACGGACTGCTAAAAAAGAACATCGACGCTCTGATACTCGGATGTACGCACTATCCGCTGTTAGCCGATGAGATAGGTAAGATCACCGGAGAAAAGGTAAAACTGGTCAATCCCGCATTTGAATGTGCCAGGGAGTTTAGATATGTACTTGAGGAAAACGATCTCCTCTGCGAAGAGGAAAATCCACATGAAAATGAATTCTATGTAAGCGATGACCCGATATCCTTTGCGGGATTCGCTAACTCCATTTTGGGAGAGGGCAGTGTAAAAACAGGAAATGTTTTTATAAAGAATTTTGACTGATGAAGGCAGAACTATAAATAATAAAAGGGAAATATAACCGTATGAAACTGACGATTGACAATTACAAGCCGCTCTATGAAGCCGATCCCGCACATTGGGCTGAAATGTCGGTAGAGTCCAAGTTTGACTACCTGACAGATGAGATCAAAAAGGGTAACAACGATGCACGTTTCCATCTCTCTCTACAGGTGACCAAGCAGAATTTTAAGTCCATACCTTCGGAAAAGCTAATCGCATGGTGCCATAAGATGCCCTATGCCAACCTTCCCATAGCAAGCCTTTTCTTAGGATTCTGTTATGAGTGTGGTTATGGTGTACAGCAGGATTATGTAAAGGCTCTTTCATGTTATGAAAATGCCAACCAGAAGGGAAGTATCGACTCACTCTACTACTTAGGTGAGATGTACCGCCTGGGTATGGGTACCCCTGTCAATTATCAGAAGGCTGCGGCATACCTTACGGATACGGTAAAATATGATACAAGCAACCCTAAGGCTCTGGTAAGCCTTGCCCTTTTGTACATGGAAGGAAAGGGCGTGGAGGAGAACCAGGATAAAGCCTTGGAGCTTATGACCGAAGCAAATATCTTAAACGATCTTTCATCATATTATTACATGGGTATACTGCGTGAGAAGAGAGGCGAATGCTCCGAGGCAGTAAAGTATTACAGAAATGCCCACAAGTTTTCCGATGTATCGGAAGAGCATGCGCTTGCGGCATACCGTCTGGGCCTGATATATGAGGAAGGCCAGGGTATCATCCATGATGATTCGAAGTCCTTTGTATATTACCTGGAAGCCGCACAGAAGGGCATAGTCGATGCCCAGTACAGAGTAGCTGTATTCTATGAGAACGGACGCGGTACCGATACCGACAGACGTAAGGCCAGAGGCTGGTATATAAAGGCAGCCATGGGTGGTAACCCCAAGGCTCAGCTTTACCTGGGCGAGATGTATGAGGATGGATTCCTTGAGGAAAATATCAAGCCCAATATCGAAGCGGCATTTTCATGGTACATAAGAGCTGCACTTGCAGGAGAGCAGGCAGCCTCCGAAAAAGCAGAATATATCTTATCCCACGGATACAATGTCCATATGGATATAGCTGAGGCTCTTGACTGGCTGAGACGCTCCGCAGCAGGCGGAAACCAGGGCGCCATAGAAGAGCTTGAGAGATTAAAGAAAGTAAATGCCATAGATGAAAAGAGTGATATCCAGACCACTGACGGCAGCCATTCCGCTATGGCGGATCTGGATGAGCTTATCGGTATGGAGACCATAAAGAAGGATGTACGAGAGCTTATCAACCTGGTAAAAATGCAGAAGTTAAGACGTGAAAAAGGCATGAAGTCACTGCCTGTATCCCTTCACATGGTATTTACCGGTAACCCCGGTACCGGTAAGACGACTGTGGCCAGGATCATGGCGGATATCTACAGAGAGATCGGCGTACTTTCAAAGGGACAGCTGGTAGAAGTAGACCGTGCCGGTCTGGTAGCGGGCTATGTAGGCCAGACAGCCATCAAGACTCAGGAAAAGATAGATGAAGCAAACGGCGGCATCCTCTTCATAGATGAGGCATACACGCTGGCAAAGAAGGGTAACGATTACGGACAGGAAGCCATTGACACGCTCATCAACCTCATGGAAAAGCGTCGTGATAACTTCATAGTCATAGTAGCAGGTTATCCCGACCTCATGAAGGAGTTCATCAACTCCAATCCCGGTCTTAAGTCCAGATTTAACAAGTACATCCACTTCCCGGATTACTCCTCCGAAGAACTGGTACAGATATTCATGTCACTCTGTGACAAATATGAATATCGCTTAAGCGAAGAGGCAGCAAAGATAGTACGTGAAAAGATCGAAAATCACGTAAAGAACAAGAACGAGCAGTTCTCCAACGGCCGTGACATACGAAACATGTTTGAGACCATAATCTCCAACCAGGCATCTCGTGTCATGACCGACGAAAACATAAGCGACGAAGAGCTTATGACCATAACTGAAGCTGATATATAAAAATAACAAAAGTGCCAACGTGACAGTGGGGACAGTCCACACTGTCACGTTTTTACTTTAAATCGGAGGATTGCAAAAACATGCTTTGAAAATGCCAACGATCTTTGTACTCTTTGTGACATTCCATAAAAAAAGTTGTCTTATCCTATAGAACGTCCTATAATAATATCCGGAGGTTGCTATGGACGATAAAGAGATAATCGACATGTATTGGGAAAGGGATCAGAAAGCCATATATTATACTACACAAAAATACGAGAATTATTGCTTCGCGATAGCGAAAAATATCCTTACCAACAGGGAAGATTCGGAAGAATGCGTCAATGATACATGGCTTACTGCATGGAACGAAATGCCTCCAAAGAGGCCGAATGTACTCAAACTGTTCCTTGCCAGGATCACAAGAAATTCAGCTATAAACAGATTAAAAGCCATGACTGCCAAGAAACGATCAGGTAAAGAAGCAGCCGTGGCTTTAGAAGAACTGTCCGAATGCGTCGGGGACGGTAAGGATATAAGTAATGAGCTGGAAGCCAAAGAACTTGAAAAAACTATCGGAGTATATGTAAGTCAGCTTCCCGTACGAGAGGGTGATATATTTACACGCAGGTATTTTTTTACAGACAGCATTAAAACCATAGCAACACGTTATGGGATAACTCCGCATAATGTATCGGTGATATTGCAAAGAGTTAGAGCAAGTTTAAAGGAATATTTGAAGAAGGAGGGCTACATAGATGAATAAAGAAGATCTCTATAAAAGCATGAACGGCATAAGCGATGAAATACTTAATCGTAGTGAACAAAACATGCTGCCCACTCCTAATATCAGGAAAATAAAACGAAAGTATCTTACGATTGCTGCATCTATAGCAGTAGTGATAATAATAGGAGCGGTTCTTATCATTAGTGGATCTCGTAAGATAAAGGCTTCAAACCTGATGGAAGGGATCGAGGCTGAAAAAGATATTTATGGGGCTTCCGGTGATATTTATGCTAAAACCATCACCGACTTTTCTGTACAACTTTTTAAAGAGTGCTACGTAGATGGTGAGAATTTGCTTATATCTCCTGTATCCGTTATGGCATCACTTGGTATGTGCACTAATGGTGCCGAAGGTGAAACGCTAAGGCAGATGGAGCAGGTATTGGGCGTAGACCGTGATACATTAAATAAGTGTATTTTGGGATATATGTCAAACCTGGCACAAAGTGAGAAAAGTAAACTGTCCATGGCAAATTCCATATGGTTTAAAGATGGATTAAAGGGTGTAAATAACGGTTTCCTGCAGACCAATGCAAATTATTATGGAGCAGAGATATACCAAAGAAAATTTGACGAAGATGCCAAAAACGAGATAAATAAATGGGTAGATGATAAGACGGACGGTATGATAAAAAAAATACAGGAAGAGGATATTCCTGAAGAAACGGTTATGTACCTGATAAACGCGCTTTCATTTGATGCCGAATGGGAAAAGATCTATCAAAGTCACAGTGTACGTGAAGGGATATTTACTACAGAAACCGGGACAGAGAAACAAGTAACTTTTATGCATTCGACAGAAGGGCTTTACCTGGAAGATGAAGATACTACAGGTTTTATCAAATATTATAAAGGCAGGGACTATGCTTTTGTAGCACTTCTTCCTAAGGAAAATATACGGATGGCGGATTATGTGGATACTCTGTCAGAAAAAAAGATTGGAAACCTGATGGATACCAGTTCCAATGGGATGGTTTTTGCAAAATTACCCAAGTTTTCCTATGATTACACTATTGAATTGAACAAGGCGTTGAAAACAATGGGGATGTCTGATGCTTTTGATTTTTCGAAAGCTGATCTTTCAGGAATTGCTTCAGGGGATGAAGGCAATATTTATATAAGCAAAGTGCTGCACAAAACCTTCATTTCAGTAGACGAAAAAGGTACAAAAGCCGGCGCGGTCACAGCTACCAGTACCGATAACGGTGCGGCGCCGGATTATCATGAAGTATACCTGGACAGACCTTTTGTTTATATGCTCATTGATTGCAAGAGTAATACTCCGTTTTTCATTGGTATTGTAAGTGATATTGGAGAAAGTATGAACTGAAAGCAATTAGAAGTGTGTAAAACAAAAAGAACACTTTCAGGAATAAGGGTTATTCACAGTTTGGTGGCATTTTTTCTTGACAAAAAGTAAAGCACTTGACAAACTATTGACAAATATACAATAGTATGATATTTTATAGTTGAAGAAATGGAGGCGTTTAGATGGATATACTTAAATATGAAGTCTCTGTAAAAAACCGTCTTTTGCCATTTGTTGCTGCAAAAGAAATCGCGGATATATTGAATGATATAGAAGATGGTTCCGTGCAACAGGAAGATGTAAATGCTGTATTTGGTAACCCGAAGACTCTTACAGGCGAGATAAAAAAGGGAAAGAGAAAGAACTTCGATTATATAGTTGAAATTGTCTTAGTACTTAGTATAATGATAATGACATATATATTTTTTTATCGTTTGCCTCTTTGGCTTTTTACAACAATAACATCATTGGAGATAGCGTTCCTTTTTATAGAAATCACAAAAGATTATCTGGTTCCAAGGCGAAGCAGTATTTTAATATGGGAGAGAAAATTATTCTTCACTATTGAAGGAATGATGATAGTTATAGGCACGGCATTTGTTATTTTTATGCTCCTGCTTCAAAAATTTTATGATTCATACAAGGATACGCTGCACATAGGGAAAAGTATTAGTATTCTTTCATATGCTGTGATAGGAATTGCTATTGCGGTACTCATGTATTCACTATATATGTATTTTATCGGTTGTAGGCTTTATTATGGAGGCATGGCAATACAGTCTGCTATATATATCAGTATGACAAAAAGTTTTTTGTCTAGAGTGGGCAATATAGAATCGGAAGATTCAGTTTATGTAGGTAATTGCGTAACTGCAGTTCTTATTGCGTCTATTATAGCGATAGGATATTATTATTGGAGGATCAAGCTCGAGAAAACAGTGAGGGAAGGACGCTTGTTTAAGCAGGCTGATGTTTGATTTATAATGGATGCGCAGATAAAAAAGGGGATAATTGAGATGTGTATTTTAAAATACATATCAGATAAAGACCGATATGGATATCCCATTATGCAGAAAATGGCAGAATACTTTCCTGACAATGATAACAGTTCTATATATGTAATTTTAAGAAGGCTTAAAGCGGAAGGATATGCCGAAGTGTATGAAGGAAGTGAATCCGGTGGACCAGTCAGAAAATATTACAGAATTACCCCCAAAGGGACTGATTATCTAAAAATGAAAATGGAAGAATGGGCCATGATCAACAGAATAGTTGAAGAATTTGGACTTAAAGCTGGTGAATAAGTGATTTTTATACATAGCTATTGAACAATGCACAATAGCGAAGCAAACATATGTAAAGAAAGGAGGTGAAGACCATGAAGAACAAGGTGTTAGCAATTATAGCAATTTTGATGCTTGTAATAGGACCGAGAATAGTTGATGCAGCAGCAGATACAGGAGAGAAACCTTCTGATGACGGATTTATCACAATTTCAGAAAGAACTTATTACGATGAGGAACTTGATGCCGAGATTAATGAAACTATTGAATTTAAGGCATACGAAACATCAACATTTACTGTGAATGGAGTAACGTATACTGTAGAACCGTAACCGTAGGAACAAAAGGACTGTTAAATGTTATAGAATGGAGGTCTTTTATGAAAAAGAGGATCTTATTAGCGTTTGTATTAATAATGGCTTTTGCGATTAATTCTGTTGGAGTTTCCGCTGATGAAAATCAAGGTGAGTTATTAAATGAGGTTGTATACTCTGAAAGAACATACTATGATGAAGAACTTGATGCGATGGTATATGAAAAGATAACTGGAACACCGATTGATCTTAGAAATATTTCCGGTAGTGCACATTTAAGAAAAACGGATACTTATACTTGGTCAGCAGGAACAGTAATGACATACTATGTAGAGGGTGATTTTACTTGGGATGACGATGCTGATTATATAAGTGTATCAAATGCTCGAGGAAATGTATATAATGTTCCTTCTACAGTATCAATATCAAATAGAGTTCTTGATATTGAATATGGACAGTATTTCTTTATATTTAATAAATATGTTGATGTTGAGTTTTCATTTACAGCAACGAACATGATAGGTATTTCTCAAGATTTTAGTGTAAGTATAAGGGTTAGCCAGGAAGGTTCAGTGTCTTAATTTTTAGAGGTTTAAAGACAATCTTTATAAAAAAACGTATTGCAACCCTAAATTAGAAATTAGAAATGCCAACGTTTATATTGACAGTAACTTAGAAATTAAAATGATTGAAAAACAAGGAATAGATGCTCCTAATGAGAAAGAGTATTATCGACAAAAACTATTAGGAGAAAACTGACAGATTTATTGGATTTGCAGAATGATAAAAGTGCCAACGAAACATACTCGTTGGCACTTTACATTTATTTTCCAAACACTTCTTTAGCATATTTAACGGTATCCATGGCCTGAGGTGAATATCTGTCGGCACCGATCTTGTCAGCGTATTCCTGTGTAAGAACCGCACCGCCTACCACGACTTTGCAGAACGGAGCTTTTTCGCGGAGCTGTTTTATGGTTTCTTCCATGCTGACTACGGTGGTGGTCATAAGGGCACTTAAGCCTACCAGCTTGATGTTGTGTTCAAGCACCGTATCCACTATGGTCTCGGGAGCTACGTCTTTCCCTAGATCAATAACGGTATAGTCGTAGTTTTCCAAGAGAACCTTAACTATGTTTTTACCGATATCATGGATATCTCCCTTTACAGTAGCCATGACCACGGTACCTTTGGATTCACCCTTTGTACCGTTTTCTGCATAATACTGTTTTATCACATCAAAAGCGGCCTTCGCTGCATCAGCGCTCATAAGGAGCTGGGGCAGGAAGGTTTTCTTTTCTTCAAAGCTTTTCCCGACTGTATCAAGTCCGGGGATAAGATTCTCGTCTATGATCTCGATAGGTGTAGCACCGTTAGCCAGCATAGCTTTGCACTCAGTACCCGCCTTGTCTATCATACCTTTTACTACGGCGGTGAAAAGAGGTGACTGACCGGAACTTACATCCGAACCGCCTTTAGTGCCGTTTCCTGCACCGTTATTACCGAAGGCAGCACCTGCTGCCCCATTACCCGTTCCCACTGGAGTAGTATACGGATCAGCCTTTTCACTATATTTTTCTATATATCTCAAACACTGTGCATCGAGTCCGTGCAGGGTAAGGAAACTGTCATATGCAGCCATCAGTCTTTCATCAAGAGGGTTAATGATACCTGCGGAAAGACCGTTTTCCATGGCGAGTGTAAAGAACGTACTGGTCATGATACTTCTTAGGGGCAGACCGAAGCTGACATTCGATACGCCGAGTACAGTGTTCACGCCGAATGTTTCCTTGATTTTCTTTAATGCCTCTAGAGTCACGGAAGCGTTTCTTATATCCGTGCTGACAGTCATGGTCAGAGAGTCAAATATAAGATCTTTTTTGTCTATACCATATTCTTTGGCTTTATTAATTATCTTTTCAGCTATTGCCACACGGGCATCGGCTGTCTCGGGGATACCTGTTTCATCAAGAGTAAGTGCTACTACGCAGGCACCGTATTTCTTTGCTAAAGGGAATACGGCTTCCATACTTTCCTGTTTACCGTTTACGCTGTTAAGCAGGGGCTTTCCATTGTAGATACGCAGAGCCCTTTCCATGGTCTTGATATCTGATGTATCTATCTGTAGCGGGAGAGTGCTGATGGCGGTGATCTCCTCGATGGCGGTCTCCATCATCTCACACTCGTCAATCTCGGGCAGACCTACATTTACGTCCAATATGTCGGAGCCTGCTTCTTCCTCGGCTATAGCCTCGTTGATGATATAGTTGATATCCTTATCCCTTAGTGCCTGTTTTAAAGCCTTCTTACCGGTCGGGTTGATCCTTTCACCGATAAGGAGAGGTTTTTCACCGAAATAAACAGCATGGGTATAGGATGAAATAACGGTCAGGTTTTTGGGTGTTATGGGAGGCAACTGCTTTGATAAGCTTTTCTCGCATAGTACAACCGAAGCATTGATGTGCTCCGGTGTGGAGCCGCAGCATCCGCCAACTATAGCGGCACCGCCCTTAACCAGTTCAAGCTCGTCAGCGGAGAACTCTTCCGGACCTACGTCAAAAGTGGTAACTCCGTTAACAACTTTAGGAAGACCTGCATTGGGCTGAACGATCACAGGTGTGGAGCAAACCTTTGTAATAACAGGTAAAAACTTCAAAAACTGCTTGGGACCGAAACCGCAGTTCATACCGAGTACGTCAACACCGAGACCTTCCGCAAGAGCCACATAAGCCTCCAGGTCACCGCCTGTAAGAAGTCTTCCGTTCTCATCGGGAGCGACGGAAACAAACAGCGGTAGATCGGAGTTCTCTTTGGCTGCAATGATGGCAGCCTTAAGATCGTACAGATCGGTAAAAGTCTCACAGAAGATCAGGTCTGCACCGGCCTTGACACCGGCTTTGATGATCTCGGTATAAGCACTTTCAGCCTCATCGAAAGAAACATTACCTATGGGTTTTAACAGCTTGCCCAAAGGTCCTATGTCCAGTGCGACAAAATGCGGTTTCTTGGCATAAACATTGTCGCTTTTTTCAAAACTGTTTATAGCATCACGAACAAGCCTGACACCCTCTAAAACAAGAGTATCAAGATCATAATCACAGTGCTCAAGCTTGTACTTGTTACACCCGAATGTATTGGCTGAAATGATGTTGGATCCCGCATTAAGATATCTGGTATGGATATCTGTTAACACCTCGGGATGCAGCATATTCCAGGTCTCGGGGATCTCTCCGCCCTTCATGCCCGAAGCCTGAAGCAGAGTACCCATGGCACCGTCGGAGAAAAGCAGTTCTTTGCCTATTAATGATCTTAATCTGTTCGCGTTTTCGTTCATAATAATATTCCTATCTTTAAATAACTCCAATAACAGCGGTAATACTCTTTGAGGGGCTCATAAGAAGAGCGGAATTAAGGCTCATGCCTAAGTTCTTTTCAAGACTCAGCAGACTAAAAAAGTCGTTCTGATACTCTAAGCTAAAATCCCCGTAACCGGGACTGAATCTCATCTTGAGATCGGATGTATCCGGATTAGAACGTATAATATCCGTAACCTCATCCGCAAAAGCCTCTATAGCTGCAGCACCGACTGCCTGGAGAATAGCAGGCTTTATGGTAGACCGCCCGTTATACCTCCTGATCAGCATATCTGCACCGGGTCCCAAAGTCGCAGCAAACAGGATAGCATTTCTGCACCCTCTGATATGCGCCGAAAGACGTGCACTGTTGATCATAAGAACTTGCTTATCCGAACTTAGCACACATGAGTCATCTTTAACCTCTAACGCATAAATCTCGTAAGCACATCTGGGAGTAACAGCCTCTTTAAGCTTTTTCTCCAGTTCCGTAACCATCTTATCCAGTTCCGGATCATCCGGCACCGAACCTCCGAAATGATATCCCAGATATCTGAAGGTTTCTTTTCGGTCGATATTCAATTTCTTTCCATCTGCATAATTAATTATATTCATTT
>JAFZQN010000068.1 GCA_017620375.1 Lachnospiraceae bacterium | reverse complement strand
GGAAATACTTGCACAAAAAATCGGCTTATAGTATAATTAAGAGTGGAGTATTTTTTGAATATGCTTTTAGGAGAATGAAAGGCAGGGTTTACATGAAGGTCAATATTTATTATGGCGGCAGAGGACTGATAGGAGATCCTACGCTGTATATCATAAATAAAATACAGGAAGTTTTGCAGGAACTGCGCGTGAGTGTAGGAAGATACAATCTGCATGAACAGAAAAACGGGATTTCCATGCTGCCGAATACCTTTAAGGATGCAGATGCCGTGATCCTGGCAGTTAATGTCGAATGGTGCGGTATAGGCGGACTTATGCAGACCTTCCTTGATTCATGTTGGCTGTATGCCGATAAAAATAAGCTTAAATCCCTGTATATGTTCCCGGTGATCGTAGCTACCACAAAGGGCGAGAGACGTGCTTTGGAGGATGTGGTAAATGCCTGGGAGATCTTAGGGGGAATGGTATGTGACGGAATATGCACCTATGTTGCGGACCATATCGAGTTTGAGACCAATAAGACTTACGCTTCGATCATAGAGAAAAAGGCGGAAGAGATATATAAAATTGTAAGTCATAAGCAGGCATTGCTTCCCAACAGCATTAACGCCTGCCAAACCGAGATACCTTCAGCCGGAATAGAGCTCACTCCTCAGGAGAGCGAACAGCTGTCGGAATATGTGGCAGATGACACTTTTGTTAAAAAACAGAAGGAAGATGTAGAGAAACTGTCTCAGATATATAAGTCTATTCTGGGCCAGTATTCGGACGACAGTAATGAGAATATCATAAAGAGTTTTGAAAAAGCGTTTAAAGCTCCGGAGGATAATCTTAAAGCCGTATGCTGCATCAAGATGAGTGATAATGATAAGACCATAGTTCTTGATTTCGGTCCGGAAAAATTAAAGGCGTATTATGGTGAGGCTGCAAACCCGGATATGACCGCTACCACCACCAGAGATATGGTTAACAGGATAATATCCGGAAAAACCACTTTCCAGGGAGCCTTTATGTCAGGCTTTATCACTGCAAAAGGACGCCTCGATCTTATTCGTATGTTTGACAGGATTTTTGTGTTTTAAAAGTCACTACTTGTTTTTTACATGACAATAATTTATAATAAACAGATAATGAGGACTTAAATGAGCTATTTGGCTTTATACAGAAAATACAGACCGCAGAGCTTCGAAGAGGTAAGGGGACAGGATCACATAGTTACGACCTTGAAGAACCAGATGAAGACGGGCAGGATCGGACATGCGTATCTGTTCTGCGGAACCAGAGGAACCGGTAAGACTTCGGTGGCCAAGCTTTTTGCCAAGGCAGTCAACTGTGAGTCCCCGGTGGATGGAAGCCCGTGCGGAAAATGCAGCGTGTGCAGAAGCATTGATTCTTCGGTATCGATGAATGTCACGGAACTTGACGCCGCATCAAACAACAGTGTTGAAAATATCAGAGATATCATAGAAAATGTCAAATATTCTCCGACGGAAGGAAAGTATAAGGTATTCATCATTGATGAGGTGCATATGCTTTCGACAAGTGCTTTTAATGCACTGCTCAAAACTTTGGAGGAACCGCCGGAATATGTAATATTCATTTTGGCGACTACCGAAGTGCATAAGATACCGATCACTATCCTTTCAAGATGTCAGAGATACGATTTTAAGAGGATAACGACCGATACCATAGCGGCTTGTCTTGCGGATCTCATGAAATCCGAAGGCATAGAAGCCGAGGATAAGGCACTTAAGTATATTGCGAGGGTCGGAGACGGCTCCATGCGTGATGCTCAGAGCTTACTGGATCAGTGTATAGCCTTTTATATAGGACAAAAGCTGACTTACGATAAGGTACTTGAAGTACTTGGCTCCGTAGATGTGGAAGTGTTCGCGAAGCTGTTAAGATATATTAAGGCGGGCTCGGCCGACGGATGTATGACTATCCTGGATGAGGTGCTTGCCACAGGCAGGGAGCTCACACAGTTTGTGGCTGATTTTGCCGGATATCTGAGAAATCTTCTTTTGGCTCAGTCGGTGGATGATCCTTATGAAGTTCTGGAGTTTTCAAAGGAGAACATGGAACTTATAGTACACGAGGCCAGTATCGTAGACGGGGAAACACTTATACGGTATATCAGCATCATGTCAGAACTGCTTAACAGGATCAGATATGCATCGCAAAAGAGACTGCTTATAGAGGTTGAGCTGATAAAGCTTGTGCGCCCCCAGATGCAGACAGATTACAGTGCTTTGCTTGACAGGGTACGTGTTCTTGAAGAAAAGCTTGAAAACGGTGATTTCGTAAGTAATACGTCCTCAGTGAGAGAAACGGAAAATACCGTATCCGGGGAAGAAAAAAATGACGGATTCGATCCGGAGGCACTTGCAAAGGCGCTTCCGGAGGATATAGTTCAGGTAATAAACAGCTGGACACAGATAACAAGCCGTATGAACGGGATAGACAAGCTTTCCGGAACGATGCTTGCTACGGCGGTTCCGGTTGAAGAAAACGGAAAGCTTCATATAGTTTTTAAAAACGACCTGGATGTTAAGACCATGCAGTTTAAAAATGAAATGAACGGCACAGTACAGCCGACACGTATCGATATCCTGAAAAATGAGATAGCAAGAGCTACGGGGAAGAATGTCGATATCACGGTCGGATATGATGACGGCAGCAGGGACTTAAAGAAGAAGGACTTAAGAAAGGTTGTTAAGCTTGCTATAAGGCAGGTTGATTAGATATAAAAGGAGGACTTACAAATGGGTAAGAAAGGCGGTTTCGGCGGTGGTATCCCCGGAAACATGAACAATCTGATGAAACAGGCTCAGCGTATGCAGCGCCAGATGGAAGAGAAGCAGAAGGAGCTTGAGAATAAGGAATGGGAGGCATCTGCAGGCGGCGGAGCTGTTACTGTAAAGGTATCCGGAAAGAAGGAACTTACAGCTGTAACACTTTCACCTGAGGTAGTTGATCCCGATGATATCGAGATGCTTCAGGATCTTATCATTGCTGCAGCAAATGAAGCATTAAAGAAGATGGAAGAGGAGCAGGAAGGCATGATGAACTCCGTAGCGGGCGGCCTTGGCTCTACACTCGGCGGCTTCGGATTCTGATCGGGAACATAGCATGGAATACTACAGCGAAAAAATAAGCAGACTGATCTCTGAATTGGGCTCACTCCCGGGTATCGGGACGAAATCGGCACAGCGTCTGGCTTTTCATATACTTGACCTTCCAAAGGAAAAAGTTGAAAGGCTTACGGGAGCCATTTTGGAAGCAAAAGCGGGAGTCAAGTATTGTTCGAAGTGCTTCTGCCTTACTGACAGAGAGATATGTCCCATATGTTCAAATCCCAACCGTGACGCCAAGATCGTTATGGTGGTGGAAACTACAAGGGATATGGCAGCATACGAGAGAATAGGAAAATTCAATGGTCTGTACCATGTATT
>JAFZQN010000067.1 GCA_017620375.1 Lachnospiraceae bacterium | reverse complement strand
CGAGTATCGTTTTATTGAGATAGATGATGCATACTCTACCGGCAGCAGCATCATGCCCCAGAAAAAGAATCCCGATATAGCTGAGCTGGTACGTGGCAAGACCGGTCGTGTGTACGGAAGCCTGACCACACTGCTTACCGCACTTAAAGGATTACCTTTGGCATATAACAAGGACTTACAGGAAGATAAAGAAGCATTCTTCGATGCACTCGATACAGTATCTGATTCCATTACGTTATTTGAAGGTATGTTATCCACTCTCACCTTTAATAAAGAAGTAATGGCTCAGAGTGCAAAGAACGGCTTCACAAATGCCACTGATGCAGCAGATTATCTCGTAGTACACGGAATACCTTTCCGTGATGCACACGGTATCATCGGAAGACTCGTTCTCTACTGTATCGATAAGAAATGTGCACTTGATGATCTTACACTTGACGAATTCAAACAATTCTCCCCCGCATTCGATCAGGACATCTACGAAGCAATCTCACTCAAGACCTGCGTCGAGAAGCGTAACACCATCGGTGCCCCCGGTCCCAACGCAATGGAAAGAATGCTCCAGCATTGCGAAGACGTTCTTAATGCTAACACTTGATGTCAGCCCCTATCTTAATATCGCAATATAATAAAAATGGGCTCTGTCTGGGTAACATCCCGGACGAGATTGCCACACAGGCAATTCGTCTCGGGAGTCACCCATCACGAGCCCTTATTTTACGCTAGTTATCGATATTAATATAGGGGCTGTCGCACCTCAATGAGCGGCGGCGGCTCGGGTGTGGCGATATCTTAATATCGCTTGTAGAAATAAAATTATGGACTCGTGACAAAAGGTTTCCAAAAGAATTGTATTTGTCCGACGGACCCGCGGTTTTAGCCGAGTCGAAATCACCTCTTAGAGCAGCTAAAACGCGGAGCGATGCGTAGCGTTTTCATGGCTGCTCTTAGAGGAAGTTTGAAGAGATACGGCACGAGGTGGCAGTCGCAAAGCGACTGACGGAGTCCTGGTGCCACGGCTCCGTTTTGCGAAGCAAAATGGAGTATCCCAAATCTCGTTCGGGATGCTGCCCGGACAGAGCCATAATATAACCTCCAAAAAAATAAAATAAGGGCCGCCGCTCAACCAGCGACAGCCCCTTTAGCTCAATTAATAATCATTTCTTTTGTTGCGGTTCCTTCTATTCCTGCGCCTTGCAGTAGCCTGATCCTCATCATCGATGATCTCGATCAAACGCTTCTGAACTATCGAATCCTTGTTAAGGAATCTTACGTCATTTCCGAATCTAACTTCCATCAGCTTAACATCGGAGTTGTCATATACTTCACCCTCACCATAGATCTTATGGTTGATGATGTCATGTTCCTGAAGTCTGTCAACTGCAGCTCTGAGCGATCTCTTGTCATCAGACTCCTGAGATACAAGGCCGTAAAGTTCATCGTCATCCTCAGGATTGGTGTAATATACGCTCTGTCTAACTTCACGTACATATGCGCCGTCATCTTCCGAACGTCTTATCTCAGGCTTTCTCTTGCCGCCCTGGTTCTCCTGCTCGGAATTTCTCATTCTGTCAACCTTGCGAGCATTACGTATACGGTTCTTTCTCTTGTTCTGCTTGATAAGACCGAGTACAATGAATAATCCGAAGAATATAACCGCTACAGCTATAACTGCGAAGATAACACCAAGTATAACCTTCTTGGGATTACCTCCTGTCTGCTCGCCGTTATCTGTCTTATCCGAATCGGTAAGACCGGGTGTGGGCTGAAGAGGTGCCTTTGTAGCAACTTCAGCTATAGAAGTAGGTGTAGGTTCGGGAGTAGCTGTAGGAGTAGGTGTGGGAGGTGCTGTGATCTCAGCTCCTTTTTCGATATAGTTGCTGGAAGCATATCCGTCACTATACTTCTTACCGTCACGTTCAAACTCTACATTGTACCATATAGTACCGTCCGATGCGGTAGCCTGTCCTATGATGACTACTTCCTCGTCGGGTTTTAACTGAAGGATATTACCTGAGGCATCGGTGATGGGATCGTAATTCTTTCCTGCACCCTTTCTTACATTGAGTGCTGATTTTACATCATGTACCTTGCCTTTATATTTCTTTTCATCTGCATGTGCGTCGGTATTTGCGATAGCCAATGCAAATATCAAGAACGCAGCCATAAGCAGTATACCCTTTAATACTACCAACTTTCTTCTGTGCATTTTCCTTATTCTCCTTGAAACAAAAACACTGTATTGTTACAGTCTATCTCATAAAATCGATTTATCTGATATTCAAATTAATTCATCGTACATTATACACAAGAAAACGAAATAAGTCAATCATAAATGAATATCGTCACATTTTCGTTACATTTTTTCAGGAGCTTCAATACCCAAAAGTTCAATACCGTTTTCAAGCAGCTTTAATGTAAGGCATATAAGTGCTATAAATCCGTTACGCTTATCTTCGTTTTCCTCAGATACTATCTTGTTCTCATGATAGAAGGAGTTAAAACAGTTACTGAGATCAAACAGGAACGAACATACCTTGTGAGGAGCTATCTCTGCCACTGCCTGGGCAATATTTATAGCAAACTGGGAGATCTGGAGCTTAAGCTTCTTCTCCGAATCATTTCCGTCTGTATCGGAAAGCTTTATCTCACCGTTAGCTGCCTTTTTAAGTACTTCATCGGTATCAATACCGGTTACTGCCGAATACTTCTCAAGTATGGACTTGATACGTACCATGGTATAAAGGATATAAGGACCTGTATTTCCTTCAAAGGATGTGAACTTCTCAAGATCGAATATATAGTCCTTAGTCGCAGCATTCGAAAGATCGCCGTACTTAAGTGCTGCAAGGCCTACTTTCCTTGCTATCTCATCTTTCTCTTCTGCCGAAAGGTCCCTGTCAGCCATCTTTTCAGCAACATGATCTCTTACATCTTTTACCAATGCTTCAAGACGGAGAACTCCGCCGTCACGTGTCTTAAAAGGCTTACCGTCCTTACCGTTCATAGTACCGTTACCTAAGAAGATAAGGTCTGTATCTTCACCTACGATACCTGCCTTTCTTACAGCACGGAAAACCTGCTCAAAATGAAGACCCTGTCTCTTATCTACTACGTATATGATCTTCTGGGGAGCAAAATCCTTCATACGCTGAACTATGGTCGCAAGGTCCGTAGAATCATAACCTACCGCACCGTCTGATTTTAAGAGCATGCAGGGAGGCATTTCCTTGTTATCGGACTCTTCCTTAACATCAACTACCAGCGCACCCTCACTGATCTTAGCTATTCCCTGCTTTTTCATATCCTCGATCATGGGCATGATATAAGGATCGGAATCACTCTCACCGTACCAAAGCTCAAAGAATACATTCAGAGAGCTGTAGTTTTTTTTAAGGTCGGCCTTTGAGATATCCATTATCCTTTCCCAAAGAGCGCGATATCCGCGTCTTCCCTGCTGAAGCTCAAATACTGCCTGTCTTGCTTTTGCCCTGTACTCTTCATCTTCCTTGGACTTAGCACTTGCAAAAGGATATATCTCCTCAAGCTCTTTTAATGTAACAGGACATTCAGCGGGATATTCACCGGTATAGTTTTCATCAAAGAATACAAGATCGGGGGTTCTTACCTGCATCTCGGTAAAGATAAGTCCGATGGGTGTACCCCAGTCACCGAGATGTGCATCACCTATGGTCTGATATCCGTCATAAGCCAGCAATCTCTTTACGCTCTCACCTATTATGGCAGGACGCAGATGTCCTACATGCAGAGGCTTAGCTACATTGGCTCCGCCGTAATCGATAACGGCTGTCTTACCGATGCTCTTGGGCTCAAATCCGTTCTTCTCTGATACAGCCATCTCATTAAGGTAATCGTTAAGCATCTTATCCGCTATGATTATATTAATGAATCCGGGTGCTACAGCTTCCACCTTGGTAAATGTACCGTCATCGGGCAGCTGGGCTACCACTTCGTTAGCGATCATTATGGGTGCCTTCTTATATGCTTTAGCGCATGCCATGGCACCGTTACACTGAAATTCGCAAAGGTCGGGACGATTGGATACCACGCACCTTCCGTATTCTGCGCTGTATCCGGCTTTTTCAAAAGCAGTAGCGAATTTCTCAGATAATATGTCAAGTATTACTTTCATTTATGTTCCTTTCTCTATCAAGCGATGCCTAATATTAATGTGGCAAACTCGAAATATATAAGTAATGATAATGCATCAACTATAGTCGTGATAAAAGGTGATGCCATAACTGCGGGGTCAAAGCCGAGCTTCTTGGCAAACATAGGAAGTGAACATCCTACAAGCTTAGCAACAAATACTGTAACTACCAAAGTCAGACAAACCACTGCTGCTACAAGAGGCGTTACTCTGTCTATGACCATAAGCTTTACAAAATTTGTACATGCAAGTGTCGCTCCGATAAGCATGGATACTCTTGCTTCCTTCCATGCTGTTTTAGGGAGATCACTGAAACCGAGCTCATCAAGTGACAGGGCACGGATGATCGATACAGAAGCCTGGCTTCCGGCATTTCCGCCCGTATCCATAAGCATGGGGATAAATGATGTAAGTATGGTATATTTGCTTAAAGCATCCTCAAAGTGAGCTATGATCATACCTGTAAACGTAGCAGATATCATCAGGAGCAAAAGCCACGGTATACGCTTCTTCCAGGTCTCAAATACACCTGTCTTTATATACGGAGCATCTGTAGGGCTGATAGCGGCCATCTTTTCGATATCCTCCGTAGCCTCCTGCTGCATGATGTCGACAACGTCATCGACCGTGATGATACCGACAAGACGGTCCTCACTGTCTACTACAGGCATGACTGAGAAGTCGTATTTCTGGAAGTCTCTGGCTACGTCTTCCTGGTCGGTAAGGGTATTGATGGAAATGACATTTTCCGTCATGATCTCCCCTACTTCAACATCAGGATCTGCAAAGAGCAGACTTCTGAGCGTAACTGTTCCTAAAAGTGTTCTGTTTTTGTCAAGTACATAACAGGTATTGATAGTCTCCTTATCTATACCGTCTTTTCTTATCTTTTCAAGTGCCTCGGATACCTTCAGATGAAGCTTTAATGCTTCATACTCGGTAGTCATAAGACTTCCCGCAGAGCTGTCGGGATATTTAAGAAGCTGGTTAATGGTACGTCTTGTCTCGGCACTGGTTTTCGCAAGTAATCTGGTTACAACATTAGCCGGCATTTCGTCAAACAGGTCGGCAGCATCGTCCACGTACATGTTTTCGATGATGTTCGTAGCCTCGCCTTCAGTAAGCATAAGGATCATGCTCTGCTGCAGGTCTATGGGCAGATATGCAAATACGTCGGCTGCAATATTCTTGGGTAATACTCTGAAATACTTTAAGAGTTCAGCTTCATCAAGCTCTTCAAGTACCGAAGCCACATCGGCTTCATTCATTTCTGTAGCCATCGTACGGAATTCCTTAAAATCCTTCCGTTCAATGACCTCTTTCATAATATCCACCTGTGATTGTTCATCATCTTCGGGTTCATCGCCCGCTTCCTGATCCTGCGCTTTGGTTGCATCAGCTTCCAGAAGCTCTACAGGTGCTACGATCATTGCCGGGTCTTCATCTCTTAAGATGTCCTTTTCCTCTGTTCCGGTCATAGAAAGAGTCCTCCTTATTCAGTTTTATGGTACACAATCGAGGGGGCACATCAGTGCCATAAGCTGCTTCACATCGTCTGCAACTGTCAGAATCATCTGTACGCATAAAACCACCACCTTTCAACCGGAAATCTCAGATCCGTTTTTTATACTCGGGATAAAGCCCGTTCAAAACTTTATTATACACTCTGCCGCGTGATATTACAATATAAATTTGCAATTTGTTACGAAAAATTTACATCACAAAAAGACCATAAGTCATTATCTCCCACTTATGGTCTTTTACCTTGGTTTAGTTATATTTTAGAACATCAATATATAAGCTTTGCAAGTGTATTTTTCATGATCTTTTTAACTTTAGACTTTGTCTTGGCTTCCACCAAAGCATCTATCCCATCACCCATTACCTGTTCAAGCTTTCTGTCCCAGAAACCTTCTTCAACACAATATGTCTTTTCGATATCTGCATAAGCTTTTCTGATTTTCTTCTTACATTTTTCCTTATACTTATCAAGCACCGATGGTCTGATATCAAGAAGTTCGGCCTTATACTTATAATACGCAGTATCTACTCCGCCTATGTTTTCTGCATTGTTTACAGCTTTAACTCCCTTATTATAAGTATTCTTAAGCTTTTTATACTGCTTTGCACTGTACAGGCTTTCATCATACTTATTAAGTACTTTTTCCAGATTAGTCAGGGCTTTGGTCTTATATGCACTAAGCTCGTTAGCTATCTTTGCAGCTTCTGAGGCTGTAGGGTTCTTATGATACCTGTAACTGGATCTGTCACTTCTCCATATAGTGTTGCCTTCCTTGGGGACATTGGTCTTACCGTCATTCCACTCGTCTTTCCAGTCAAATCCGTCACCTAAATATCCTGTTCCTTTACAGTATGAACACAGCTTATCATTTTTATCACGGTATCTGCATTGAGTCTGGCATTGTGCGTATCCTGCTCCACCGCATCTGTAACAGTAATATCTGCCTGTTTCATTACACGTACCACAGGGAAGTTTACCGGTACCGTTACAGCATCCGCATGTACCGGGTTCAGTACCGATACCTATTTCTCCATCAGGAGTACGGCTGTATGTATCACCGTTGCATTTAGGACATATCTCATATCCCTTACCGTCACAGTACGGGCATTCCCAATATCCTATACCTGCACAGATCTCACAATATACTTCTCCACGGTCGTTACACTGGTTACAATGATACAGTCCTGTACCGTCACAATGATGACATATACTGAATTCATATGCTTTTGCATCATTTCCGGGTAATGCCGCCAACCATATAAACAACGCAAGTATCAATACTCCCATAAGTCCCTTTTTCATAGCCACCTCTTCCCGATCCCCCGTTTTTTCAGAGGATCAATAACTTTCACCTTATAAAGTATATATCGGCATTTTCTTATATAGTATTAATGCCCGTGCAAGATTATCTATTGACTTTTATATTGATATTTTCTATACTTTATTTCATTAAAACATTTAAAGGAGTGTGATCTTTTTTGGATTCGTCAGACACGACGCGGTTGATCGTTCTGTTTGTACTTTTATTTCTCTCCGCTTTTTTCTCATCTGCGGAAACAGCTTTTACCTCACTTAACAAAATGAGGATAAAGTCTTTTGCGGATGAAGGATCAAAAAGAGCTAAGCTTGTACTTTCCCTGCTCGATAAGAATACAAAGTTTTTAAGTACCATTCTTATCGGCAATAATATAGTTAATATCGCAGCCTCCGCTCTCACCACTATCCTGGCACAGAAGTTATTCGGTAATTCCTATATTGGATTAGCTACCGGTATACTTACACTTCTGGTGCTTATATTCGGTGAGATCACGCCCAAGACCATGGCTTCCATCCATGCGGAAAAGATGGCCTTTATCTATGCACCGATCATTAATCTGCTTATGATCCTGTTCACTCCGCTTACCTTTTTGGTATCGGGACTTGCAAAAGCAGTTATGTTCATACTTCGTATCGACCCGGAAAAATCAGGGGCACATATGACTGAGAACGAGCTTCTTACTATAGTTGAAGCCAGCGCCCAGGAAGGTGTCATTGAACACGAAGAGCATGAAATGATCAACAACGTGGTTGACTTCGGTGATACAGTGGCAAGAGACGTTATGGTCCCTGCCATCAACATGACCTGTGTGGAGGATACCGTAACATACGATGAACTGATCAGCATTTTCCGTAAGGACCAGTACTCAAGGATGCCGGTATACCATGAATCACATGATAACATAATCGGTATCATCTGGGCAAAAGACCTGCTGGTAAAATATAATCCCAAGAGACCTTTTAAGGTCACGGAATACATGCGTGAACCGTTCTTCACTTTTGAGACCAAGAAAACATCTGAGCTTATGAGTGAACTTAAGGACAAATATAAGTCCATGGCTATAGTCCTTGACGAATACGGTATTACTGCCGGTCTTCTTACCATAGAAGACCTTATAGAAGAAATCGTTGGCGAAATAAGGGACGAGACCGATACCGACGAAGTGGACAGTGTAAGAAAGATCAACGAGACCACCTTTGAAGCACAGGGTGCAGCAAGTCTGGATGATGTCAACAAGGCCTGTGGCTTAGAGCTCGCCTCCGATGATTACGACTCCATAGCCGGTCATGTCATCAATCTGCTCAATCACTTACCCGCACGCGGTGAATCCATAGAATGGGACAACGTAAAATACACTGTTGCCGCTACAGCCAAAAACCGTGTAACCAAGGTCAAGATCGAGCTTTTACCTGTAAACAAAGAAAACGAAGAATAAACAAAGGGGCTGTCGCACTAAGCGATGGCCCCTTTTATACTCCGTATTTTACTTTTATACGCTCCAGTTTATCCCCGAAAGGCTTAGCCAGGAAGAATAAGAAGATAAAGTTTGATACAGCATACAGGATAGTATGCGGTATAGCGGCCGTTATGGAAGCAAGGTAAAGCTCCATATCAAATCCAGCACTGTACCACAGTACTGTCCAGACATCCATAATAAGTGAAAAAGCTATACCGGACATTACACCGTATGTAAGTAACAACGCTCTGTTTCTCTTTAATGACTCCGCCATTAGTCCGGCCACATATCCGATGAGTCCCCATGCAAGCATCTGGAATGCGGTCCAAGGTCCCTGACCGAAATAAAAGTTTGAAAGCAGTGCCGAAAAAGCGCCTACCAGGAAGCCTGCTTCACCACCCAAATACATGGCGGTGATAACCGTAAGTGCTGTGATGGGTTTAAAAAACGGTATAAATCTTCCGAGCACGCTTACTGCAGTCATGACAGCCACAAGTACCATCCTTCTTGTGCCCGTTACCTTCCTTTCAAATCCCGTGATAAAGAGGACCAGTGAAAAGAATGCCACCACCAGCGATACAAATATGTGCTTCTGCTCCGAAAAAAGGACAGAACCGCATATTGCCACCGCCGGTATAAACACAAGAGGGATGGTTAGTCCGAGTATTCTTTTTAACTTATTGTTCTTTATGACTATCATTTCGGATGCCCTTCATAAGCTAATACAACATCAAAACAATCTATATGCAAATATTTATAATTCACAGAAAAATCCTGCATACTCGAATCTGTACATCATAACTTTATTTCCAAACAGATCCATTTCCCTTCCTTCTGCCTTGCCCTCGCGTACCTGGTTGGCACCTTCTATAAGCTTAGGTATGATATCCGGTTTTACGGGACATCTGTCATGTGAAGGATAGATGAGATCAAATCTGTCAATTATCTTCTCAAGCTTCTTTAAGCTCTCTATATATGTATCCATGTTTCTGTTTTTTCCGAACATGAATATTATACCGGACTGAACGGTATCACCTGAGTACAGTACTCTGTTTTTGATATCCAAAAGTGCGATACTGCCGGGTGTATGTCCCGGTATATCTATAACCTCTAAAGGACGGTCTCCGAGATCTATGATATCGCCCTCTTTTACAGGGATGATGGTACCTTTTCCGCCGTTTTCCCTATATACCGGTTCCTCTGCGGGGCTCATATACATCTTTTCAAATGCAACGTTACCTGCTATGTGATCACGGTCGGCATGAGTGTTTACTATCTCCAAAGGCTTGTCGGTAACCTTTTTAGCTCCGTCTATAGCATTAGCATTGTTCATACTGCTGTCGATCATTATAGCCTTGTCCTTACCTTCCAGTACGAAAAAGCGTACTCTGTCATCATCGATCCTGTAGGTCCCCTCACCCAGTTGCATAATGTCCATCATAAGTTTGTTCCTCCTTTAAATACCTTTTCCTATAGTTTCTAATATTTCATCCACCGTGACCGGTCCGTCACATATACCGCGGCTCATACGACACGTATATGTGGTATAGAAATTATTATTTACAAAGAAACTGTGTACATCACCTTCCGATGCGATACTCCCTTTAAAAAACAATGCACATCTGTCAGCACACATTGCAGCAAATTCAACGTCATGTGTGACAGTCACTATAGTTATGCCCGATGCTTTAAGTTTTTTAAGTATCTCAGCCAGATTCTTCTTTCTGTACGCATCAAGTCCCTTGGTCGGCTCATCCAAAAGTATTATCTTAGGATCCGTGATAAGTACCAGAGCCAGTGCCACCAACTGCTGCTCTCCTCCTGATATATCATAAGGATGTCTGTCCATAAGACCGCTTATATCAAACGGAAATTCTTTTAGTCGATCCAATGCTTTTCTACTCTCAAATTCTTCTCTTACCGTATTATGCAGGAAAAGTGTCTGTACATCCTGTGGCAGCATTGAAAGACATTTATTATACAAACTCCCGTTTTTATACTCTTTCAGCTTATTTCCGAATACCTTAATACTTCCCTCGTATGGCTTTATCAGTCCTGTGGCCGCATTAAGGGCTGTGGTCTTTCCCGAACCGTTCCCTCCGAGTATACAGAATATCTCTCTTTTTTCTACGCTGAAGCCAAGATCTTTTAAAGCATCCGGAAGTTCTCTTGCATACCTGAAGCTTACATCTTTAAACTCCAATGCCGGATCGTGAGCGATCTTTTTATCTTTTGTTTTAGTTATAATATCTTTGTATTTACGGTCAGTTAATGTATACGTCTTTTCTTTTTTATGAGTATACTCTGCCAGGTATTCTCTGCCTTCCCTGATCGTTATCGGAGGCTCTGTATCTTTATTGTTGTTTAGTCCCCTATATACTCTGTATGCCGACGGAAGTGCATCAAATATCTCACTTGCAGGATCCATACTATTAAGTATATCCTCTGCAGCCCCATTCGATACCATTTTCCCGCCATCCATCACAAGCAATCTGTCGCATACCGGTACCAGCTCTTCCAGTCGATGCTCAGCTATGATCACGGTCAGTGCAAAGTCATTGTTAAGCTTTTTTAGCGTCATAAGAAACTCAGACGCTGCTATAGGATCAAGCTGTGCCGTCGGTTCATCCAGTATCAGTATATCCGGATTCATTACCATTACGGACGCCAGATTTAATATTTGCAGCTGTCCGCCCGAGAGCTCATCCACTCTTTTTTCATACCAGTCCTCTATACCAAAATACGATGCCATCTCAGCTATCCCGGCTCCCATGGCATTCTGTGGTACTCCCATATTTTCAAGTCCGAATGCAAGCTCATGCCATACCTTGTCCGTTACCGCCTGCTCCTTCGGGTTCTGGCATACATATCCGATACGTGATGCCTTTATCTTTTTTTCTTCTATGTCGCGGTCTATCTCTTCATTAAACAGCTTTACATGTCCTTGTTTTTCACCCAGAGGCGATATCTCAGGTTTTAGAAGTTTAAGCAACGTCGACTTACCGCTTCCCGTAGGACCGCACAGTACGACAAATTCACCTTCATTTACCTGAAAGCTCACGTCATCGACCACGTTCTTTTCGGTCTTCGGATATTTAAATTTCAGATTTTCGACATTAAGTATTTCCATCTGAAGGTCTCCAATAGTTTCAATATGATAGGTATCATCATCAACACTGCATAAGATATGTAGCCTATATATGCTATAGTATCCAGCTCAGCCACCGTAAAAAGCGGATAAAATACAGTGTCAAACGAGCCCTTGATGATCGCTGCTATAACAGGTACAAGCAGGCCAATTGATATCACTATCAGTATTACATCTCTTCTTTTAAATGAATATCTTGAATACACAGAACGTTTTCCCTCTCCGTAACCGCGTGCCGCCATGCTGTCCGCGGTTATGATACCGTTCTCAAGTCCCCATGATACAGTAGCGGAGAAGACATTTAATCCCCCATGTATCCTGTCTATCGCATTATCATCCTTATTCATCCCTATGGCTGTCTGTGCATCCGCGGTTATCTTCCTCTGTCTGCGCAGCATCGGGATAAATTTAAGTCCCATGGACATGATAAGTGCACTTTTAGGTGATGTCTTTCCAAATACATACAGCAGTCTGTCGCTTGTCATTATCTCGGAAAATACTCTGAACAGATACAGCACACCCACCACCATGATCGCTTGATTTAATCCAAATATAAATGCTTCTTTTGTAATAGGGTTATCATTTATTATAAAAAGTACCGTTGCACCGTTATGTGAGAACAACGGTCTTATGGTAGCCAGTATCAGTCCTATTAGGAAATACCAGATATGTGTCCTTAGTTTTCCCTTGGCCGGTATGATCAGAAACTGCATAAACCCTCCCACAAAGGATATGATATGCAGGACCGGGTTCATGGTAAACATCGAAACCAATACAGCAGACAAATAATATATAAATACCGTTACCGGATTATATTCTTTTATATCCCGCATATTTCTCCTTTCTTTAAGCTTAAAGGTGTTTCTATGATCAGACCATCCTCATACAATTCAACTTACATCATTGCCGAGATCTAAGGTATAACACCACTCTATAACATCACCGTCTTTTAATCTATATCCACCGCATCCGACCGAAGGCAGCTCGCCGTTCACCTTATATACCCAGCCGGACAGGTCTCCGTAATCATTCTCATACAGGTAATTGATACCCGAGATGTATACTATGTCCGAACCGCCCTCATGCTCTACGCTGATACTGTACTCCCTGGCTGCTTCAAGCAATATATCGTATACCGACTCATTTTCCGAGATCTTAAACTCCGTGGTATCAAGTATACAATAATCCTCAGGTATATGTTCGTTACGTTCTTTATCCTTTAATATATCACAGCGTATGGACATGGTTACGGTACCTACGGCATTTTCTTTTACCGTGCCTTTACCGTAATAATCCTCCGGCTTTGAAAAATCGGTAAGCAGTATGACCAATATGCCGACTGCACACACTATACCTACAAACAGGTGGTTCTTCCAATGCTTTTTAAAGATAAACAATATCCCGCATACCAAAATACATATACCGATTAGCAGGGCTATAACTATTGACTTATATCCCGATCCGGATGATTCAGGGTTATCATCATCGGTCTTGTTTTTATCGGTAACACTCTCTGCACTGTTGCCATTATCAGTATTTTCTGTTTTGTCGGGTTCGGTACTCTCATTATCATCAGGTATATCAGTATTGTTCTTCTCACTGTATATCTCTGTCAGCTTCTTCTCATTCTTATCCCTGACATACAAAGGTGACAGACCTTCCTTCATCCTTAGATAAGCTACCATGGAATAAAAGGTTTGTACTGTCGCGGATGGACTTGATGCACCGTTTTCCTCATGAGAAAAGGTGCCGTCTTCGAGCCTGAATTTCATTATCCCGTCTATAGGAGAATTACCGTTCTTTACAAATCTGGCATCGGTCGCACAGTCGATCCCCAGTGCGGAAAGAGCTGTAATTACCTGTGCGGTACTCTCTGCGTTTTTAACTCCGAATCCGGCATATCCGCCGTCATTATCCTGCTTACCGGATAAAAAATCCACTCCCAATTGAGCCATGACAATGATAGTGGCTGTATCTTCAGTAAGTCCTGTCCGGGTATTACCGGGATCGGGTATAAAAGCATTTTGTGTAAGAGGAGCAAGTGCCTGGAGGACCATAGCGGTTACGTCCACATCTCCGTAATCACCCATTACCGACCATCCGCCATCCTCATGCTGAAGTTCCCTTAATGTATCGATTATCTCTTCTTCGGTAACTTTTCCCTTATATCCGTTGTTATACAGATGCAGGCCGAACACATAACTCATGATCCCCTGTCCGCCTATGGAATCATCCGTCAGTGTCTGTTCTATATAGTTTTGATCTCCGTCTACGTATGATAATAAAAGTGCAAACTTTAACTTAGCCGATGCACCTTTAATATCCTTTGTTGACACATATTCTTCCAGAGCTTCCCTGTATGCGGTAAGATCATATATTCCGTACTGTGAAAGTCCTAAAGCATACCATTCCGCAGTACCGCCGATATTTTCAGGTAAAGTATTCTCAATATTAAAAGAAATGATGGTGTCTACTATACTTTTTGCCTCATTTGACGCATCATAAGAAGCCTTTGCAGGAAATGCTTTTCCCATGCAAAGGATCACGATCGTCAAACCAAGCAATATGTATAATAATATCTTCTTTTTCATATAGGGATCCTGATAGATTACTAAACATATGCGCCTCCCTTTTCGGGGAAGCGCATACGAACACAAACTGTTTCTTAATAAAAGATCATCAGTCAACAACCTTTACCTTATAGGTAACGCCTGCATACTCAACTGTCTTGGGAGCATCCTTGCCGTTGTTAGCTGACTTAGAGAAGGTAACCTTACCCTTCTTGCCTGTCTTAACTGTACCAAGCTTGGTAACAGTGTACTTCTTATTCTTCACTTCGATAACTTCACCTTTTTCAGGCTGAACATATACAATAAGTGAAGGAGGTACTATAGTAGCATCCTCAGAAAAAGCAGAAAGGAAATAGCTGCCTGACTGGTTTGCTGAGAACTTAAATTTACCTTTTTTGCCTGTACCATACTCAGTGGGCTCTCCACCGATAGTGATAACTGCATTCTTTAAGGGGCTGTTTACCTGAGCCCAGTTCTCATCAAATCCTGCTGCATAAAGTTTGATGGTCTTTGTCTGACCGATCTTAATACCTAACTTACGGGTATTAAAGAAAGCATACTGATCTGACCAGTCTGCCTGCTCATATATCCAAGCATTAAGATAATCACCGTCACTTATGGGATCGCCGGCACCCATGGACATAACATCGTTTACATAGTAACCGAAACTGCCCGAGGTATCGCCCCAAAGCTTTGTAAGGCCTAAGCCCCACTGTCCCATCTCTGCGCCGTAACCTTCAGCTGCGCCGCCCTTGTAGTACTTCTCATGTGCACAGTAAAGAGCATCTGAGATAGTAAGAGCGCCGTCATCATCGGTATCCATAACTGTAACGGACTGCTGTCTTACAACAAGGTCACCCTTGTTAGAAATAGTAACATACACTGTTGCCTCTGAAGGTACAGTAGCGGTAGCGATCAGTAAAGGTGTATCCCCTTCGTCAGCATGTGCACTAACCTTACCGGAAAAGCCGGTATAACTTGTCACGATCAAGGCCGCAATCATGATCATAGACATAAATTTAGCTAATTTCTTCTTCATTTTATGTCCTCCATAGAGATAAATTACAGTCTTCTCCATAAAAAGCAAAAAGACCGTATTATATTAAGCAGCTTCCTGTAATCATAACGATATCCGGTGCTCGCAGACGACACAAAGGTCTACAGAAAACACGGCTAAGTCTTCCGGCTCATAAACATTCATATCGCACGTACCTTCTCAAAGCATTGCTTCAATGGTATTTAAGAGAAAACATTGCGGCTGTCTTTCTCCCCGCTTGATATGATACATACAAAACTGTATGTACAGTTTATTTACGGCGGCGGGCCCGCTCAGGTCTCTCACCTGATTCCTTACTCCGTTACCGCTTATTAACATTAATTATATATACGCTCGATACTCTCCCGTACTTCCGCCTTTACTTTTTCAGCGTCTATGGTAGTATACTCACCGTTTTCGTAAAGGATCTTTCCGTCAACCATGGTCATGATGACATCGGAAGCCTGAGCGCTGTATACCAGGATATTGGGTATGTCAAACGCAGGGAACATATGGGGCTTATCCATGGATACGGCTATAATATCAGCCTTCTTGCCGACTCTTAATTCGCCGGTATCATCCCTGCCCATAGCCTTGGCTCCGTTTACGGTAGCCATCTTAAGTATCTCTTCCGCACTTCCTAATGTAGCATCCTTACCGACACACTTTATAAGTAAGGCAGCCAGATGCATTTCCTCAAACATATTGAGGTTGTTGTTGCTGGCTGTACCGTCGGTACCGATACCCACATTCACTTTGGCATCCATGAGGTCTTTAACAGGTGCAAAGCCTGATGCAAGCTTACAATTACTTGAAGGATTATGTATGGCTGAAGCACCCTTGGCTGCCATTATGCGTCTGTCCTCTTCTTCTACCCATACACAGTGTGCTGCATATGTTCTGTTATCAAGGATACCGCATTTCTCTAAATACTGTATAGGTGTGAGTCCGTTGTGTCTTACTTTACACTCCTCATGTTCTCTGAGTGTTTCTGAAACATGTATGTTTACCGTAGTTTTAAGATCCTTATTTACTTCAGCGATCCTTCTGACAAATCCTTCATTGGTCAGATACTCAGAATGCAGACAGAACTCGGCTCTTACCCTGTCATAAGGATCCTTCCAGTTTTTGACCAGCTCCACGCACTCGTCAAACCTGCCCTTAGGTATCTCGGTCTCCTCTGAAAATGAAAGCCCGACTCTGCTTATATTGGCTCTCATACCTGTCTCCGACAGTATCTTTCCCGAATTGTAAGGGAAATCATACATCTCGGAAACATATGTGGTACCGCTCGCCAGCATTTCCATAACTGCAAGTTTCTCGCCCACTTCGATATCTATAGGCTTAAGCTTATCCTCTACAGGGAATATGGCAGTCTCAAGCCATTCCTGAAGTGCAAGTCCGCTGCCGACACCGCGCAGCAGTGTCATAGGTCCGTGGCAGTGTGCATTGACCAGGCCCGGCATAAGCACAGCACCCTTCATGTCCTTTTCGATATCGCAGACAGGTGCTTCACTATCAGGTCCTATAAATGAGATCTTATCATTATCTACGCACAATACCTCATGCTTATATACTATGAAATTACCGTTCTCGTCGGTAGCAAGTATAATACAGTTTTTAAGCTTCAGTTTCAAGCCTTGATCCTCCGTTATAATTTCAGTTTATCCTTAAACGGTTTAAACAGACCGTCATCTGTCTTTATATACTTTCTGTCATAGGTTATAAGTCCGTTTGTCTCCTTTTCGATATCACAGAACTGCGTATATATACATCCGCACAGTCCCATACCTATCGCCGGGATGACCTCTTCCCTGTACAGCTTTCTTATAGCATCTACAAACGACAGCTTATCCTCGAAGTTTTTATATCCGTAACCCGCATCCTCCGAACTGTGATCGTTGATCTTCAAAGAATACCCGCCGAATTCCGAGAGCACGATCGGCTTATCGGTCCGTGGCATATTAAACTTCTTAAAATAGCAATGTATACTCTCAACATCGGTTTTGCCGCCCTTGAACCAGCCGGAAGCACTGTCGATAAAACGAGTACTGTCAAGACCTTTTATAAGGTCGTATATCTGGCTGCTGCAGAACTGTCCCCAGCCTTCGTTGAAAAGTGTCCAGTAGCAGATACAAGGGTGCGAATACAGGGTCTTTACCGTACTCTGTGCAGCATTTATATATGATCTTCTCTGTACCTTTCCTCTGTGCTTAAGCTTGTCCGAAAACTTGGTAAATCCGATCACCGGGAATACCACATCCCTGATCTTGGAATACTTTCCGTTATTTACCATATCCTGGAATACGATCATACCGAGCTTATCGCATTGGTAGTAAAACTCTTCCGCTTCTATCTTTAGATGCTTACGTATCGTATTAAATCCGAGATTTTTAGCTGTGATAATATCAAACTTATAATCATCCGCTTTTTCCGGAGTATAAAGTCCGTCCTTCCAGTACCCCTGATGCAGTACGCCGTTAAAGAAATACGGCTCTCCGTTCAGACACAGACGTTTAAGTCCATATGCATCCTTTATCTCAAGTGTACGCAGTGCGAAGTAGGAATCCACCTTATCATTTCCCACCTGTACGGAGAAATAATACAGATGAGGATCTTCCGGACTCCAGTGCTTTTTGACCATGGGAGTAAGTCTTATCTTTCCGTCATAGAAACGATAGCTCTTACCTTCAAATAATACTCTGCCCTCATCTACGCCCGCTATCTCGACATCCGCATAATCCAGAGTTGTGGTGATCTTAAGTCCTTTGATATAGTACTCGGGTACCGATTCAAGCCACACTGTCTGCCATATGCCGGATACAGGGGAATACCATATCTCCTTAGGATTCTCGCTCTGCTTTCCGTAAGGTACGTTTTTATCCATATCGTCTACGACTTTGATGATAAGCTCGTTTTCATCGAGAAGGAAAGGAGTCACGTCCACTTCCAAAGGGCCTTCTATGGCTGTACAGCAGGATACTACAAAATGCCCGTTTATAAATATTTCCGCCTTCTGATCTATCCCTCCGCAGTGAAGAAGCACTCTTCTCCAGCGAAGCTTTATAGGCGCATCAAAATATCTTCTGTAATAAAGCTTATTTCCTCTTCTGAAATGCTTACCCACACCCGAAAGAGCCGACTCCACCGGGTAAGGTACCGTTATCTTCATCGAATACTTCTGAGGAGGATATTCATACGGGGATGCCTCAAAATCCCACTCACCGTTCAGATTGCAGAAGCTTTCTCTCTTCATCTGAGGTCTGGGATATATATTCCAGGGGATATTCTCTTCTACATGAAAATACTGGTTGGTGATAAGTTCATTATCCATAAACTATTGAACCTCTATATGCTTTTCGTTCAGTTTCTTATCTACATATTTATTTACCAGATATACTATAACGGCAGTGACCGGAACACCTAAGAACATCCCGGCAAATCCGAAGTACGCTCCGCCGACCGTGATACCGAATATAACCCATATAGGTCTGATACCCGTCGAATCACCTAAGATCATGGGACCGAGTACCCAGCCGTCAAACTGCTGCAGTGCAAGTATGATACCTGCAAATATAACTGCATCTATCGGCTCTATACATAAGTACAAAAGAATACCGGGTACAGCTCCGATAAACGGACCGAAGAACGGTATCATGTTGGTGATGCCAACGATCACGGCTACAAGTAAAGCATATTTTAACTGGAATATGTTAAGTATTATAAATGTAAGGATACCGATGATAAGTGAATCGATAGCTTTTCCTATGATAAATCCCGTAAATATCTGGAAGCTTTCCTTAGCATTCTCAATAAAACCGCCTGCAGTCTTGGGCTTCATAACACAATACACAAGTTTTGTAGCCGCATGTGCTATCCTTCTCTTATCGCATACCATGTATATGGAAATAGCCATAGCAAGGAGGATATCTATAACAACATGCAGGATACTGTATGAAGTACTGAAAAGCTTAGGTATAAATGTCATGATAAGGTCGCTTGATTTTGAGAATACAGAAGGCAGTGCTTCATTGATCTTGTCCTTGACCAACTCAATATCAATTGAAGGGAATGTACTTTTAAGGCTTTCCAAAAGACCGTTAAGCTTTTCTCCCAGTTTGGGACCGAATGTTTTGGATTTATCCAGAAGATTTGCAATACTTTCTCCGATCTCGGGTGCAAGCTTTACTATGGAAAGTATGATAAGTCCGAAAAATACAATAAAAGTAAGAGTGATGGAAAGACCGGCTCTTAATTTGGCTTTCTTTATCTTACATACTTTTTCAAAAAATGCTTCGTCCACAAAGTTAACAATAGGTGTAAGGATGAAAGCAATGATACCGCCTATGATAAACGGTGTTAAGACCTTGATAAATCTGCTTACAGCGGCCATAACAGGTACAATATTGGATATAAGTACAGTAAACAGGATAAGTCCGGCCAAAGCAGTGAAAGCATATATGGATACGGTAAAATACTTATCGTTCGGTACAAAACGTGCATGTCCCTTTTTACCGGTAGCTTCAGCTTTTTCTTCTTCTAAAGCCTGCTTCTGCTGGGCATCTTCTTCCTGAGCTTCCTCATCTATATTTACATGAAGGGTTTTTTCAGGATCCTTTTCTTTAAAGAATTTTACGACTATGGGTTCACGGTGTCCTCTTTCAGTCGCATTCTTTTTCTTTTTATTCTTAGAAAAAGGATTAAGTTTCATTGTAACCTCCAAAAACTATTTATCATTAGTATCAATTCTTGCTATAAGTACAGCCCCGCCATACTGAGGATAAGGACTGAAATATACTCCTCCGCCGCCTGTACCGGCATGTATCAGCTGACCCTGGAGTCCGGACACATATTCACCCGTCCAGTAATCATAATACTCAACATCTCCTACAGCACCGTAATACAGTGCCACGTGATCTATCTTCATGAACCTCCCGTTGTCCCTGCCGCTTGAAAAGAACAGGAAGTCACCGGGCAAAAGTTCTTCGGGCGAAAGATCGCCTTTCGCTATTGTATATCCGTTATCGTCAAGATGCTTTGCCAGATCGGCCGAACTGGGTGCATATGAAGTCTCTTTTATCTTAAGACCTGCAAATGCATAGCTTCTCCATGCAAGTGAACTACAGTCAAAGTATCCTTCTTCCATACGTCTGCTCTGATCGTACTTTGAACCCTGCTGTTCTCCGGCCCAGAGGACAGCCTTTACAGAAGTCTCATCACCTACATTAACGGTATAGTTCATCTCATTACCGTCTACGGTAACAGTGATTATGGTATAGCCTTTTTTCTTTGTCTTTAACGTACCCTTTTTCGATATCGAAGCTACAGTCGGATCCGAACTCTTATATGTAACCTTGACATCACTCGGAACACCGCTCACTTTGTAACTAAACTTTGTACCGGGCCATGTAAGGAGCACATCCCCGTTTGCCGCATGTACATCTATAACCGATACTTCATCCTTAAACTCTTTACCGTCCACATTGATGGTAAGTGTAGCACTGCCGCTTTTTACCGGGACAATATCTCCGTTCTCATTTACATCGATGATCGAAGTATCGGACGAAGTACATACTACCTTGGATGAAGACATTAAGTCGGTGATATTAGGCTCATAAGTCTGTCCGACCCAGAGATAACTTTCGAACTTGTTATATACAGGTAGATAAGGAGTTACGGTTATATCCGTATAAAGCTTGGTACCGTCATCAGTCTTATAATGTACCCTGTAATATGAAGATGTCTCATAAGGTATGTTTGTTTCAGCGGTAAAGATACCGTTATCGTCTGCACTTACATATCCGCCGTTGCCGTATTCCGATGCTTCAAAAAAGTTATCACCGTCGTACCACTTAAGGAATTCAACCTTTACGATCTCGGAGTTGATCATATCAAGCTCGTTGGAGCAGCCTTCGGCAACACTTATCTTCTTGCTTTCGGGACCGGTACGTACTGTATTTAATATAAGCTTCTTCGAATATGATGTTCCGTTCTTTTTCTTTCCGATAAGTCTTATCTCATATATGCCGCTTCTTCCTGCAGTTATGGTAAATACACCTTTCCCTTTTGCCTCAACCTTGGGATAATCCTCGGTGTAATACGGTACGGAATAATCGACCAGTCTTACTTCACAATCATATTCTTTTATGTTCTTGATACCTGACAGCTTAACATCCTTTGACTGATTTGAGTAAAGTGTCAGTTCATCGTCGGACAGCTTAAACTTATTGGCTTTTACTTTCACGGTGCACTCCGCGGTAAGACCGCCGTAATAAGCTTTTATCACGGTCTTTCCCGTACCTGTACATTCTATGGTGCCGTCATAGTACACCCTGACTATATCACTGTCCGCGCTGTCAAAATACGCGTAGTAATCATAATAAAAATCATCGGTATCCTGGAAATATTCCTGATCATTATATATAAGATTAAGCCTTAACTTATTGCCTTCATATAATACAAGATCTTCCTGCTCTATACTGAGCCCCGAAGCTGATGCTTTAGTAAATCCAAAAAAGTTGGAAAATACAGCTGCTCCGGACATCAAAAGAAGTAGAATAAAAGACACAATCGTAGAAATAATACTCTTATTATTAGTATCCTGCATATACCATCCACCGATCACATTATTTTTTGATAAAAATACCTGTTATCTCTGCGCATAAAACCACTTATTACATTATATCATATTATTCCATTCTGTAAACAGTAATTATATCGATTTTATATTGTTTATTCAAATTTAATCATATATGCTCAAAGTCAAAAAAAGCCTTGAAAATCAAGGCGTTTTGAGGTAAAATAATAATGTTATAAATACGTTCTTCAAATTATATATTTGAAGACAAGATCACGGAGGAAAAACTATGAATATTGAGGGTATGTATTGTCTTGTAGCAGCAAAGATCCTTGACACTGCCACATTTGAGAGGGTATGGGCTACAAATGAAGAGATCCTGGCTTTACCTGAGGATAACTTTTGCAGGATGCTGGGCGGTGCATTGATCAACTTTAAGGATGACGGTACAGGCTTTATGTTCTGTAACACAGGTAAAACAACAGCCGATGTTCCTGCAGATGAATTAAAGGAAGCTCTTGAATCAAAAGAGGTTATAGAGATGGACGGATATCTCTATATGGCTCAGCCTAAAAACTGGAAGGAAGAAGACGGCGTTATCTACATCGATTCAGGCGAGTGCGGAGAGGTCTTTGGGGAGGCTATCAATCCTTGGAAGCCTGTAGTAGAATTCGGTAACACCATCATTGTTGAGGACCAGTATCAGTTTGTACCTGCCGGAATGACTCCCACCGAAGTTAAAAAGACAGTTAAGGAAGTAAAAGAAGTTTCCGATGAAGCCAAAGCTTTAGTCGGTACATTTAAGGGTATATATAAGAAGTTCGTCGGCGATCCCGATACCGCAAAAGGAACCGATAAAGAGCTTTCATTAGAGCTTAAAGCAGACTGCACCGGTACAAGCAACCGTGATAACCTTAATATCACAGTACCTTCATGGGACTATAAGGACGGCGTATTCACCATGACAGAGAAATTCCTCGGCACCATCGATTACACCGGTAAGTTTGAAGGAAATACTCTCACACTCTTTAACGGTGAGCCTGCCAATCCTTTAACCTGTATGTACGTATATGAGAAAAATTGATCACAGAGGATAACATATGGAAGATCTGATATCGGTAATAGTACCTGTATATAATGTAGGGAAATACTTCAGACCCTGCCTTGAATCCATAAGAACACAGTCATATAAAAACATTGAGGTTATACTTGTAGATGACGGTTCAACCGACGGTTCACAGAAGGTATGTGACGAATATACGCATATCGACGAACGTTTCATCTGTATACATAAAAAAAACGGCGGTCTTTCCGATGCCAGGAACGAAGGCATTAAGCTTGCCTCCGGTAAATACGGTATGCTGGTTGACTCCGATGACTATATGCATAGGGATGCCATAAAGATACTGTACCAGAATCTGACTGATAACGACGCCGACCTTGCCATAGGCAATTACAGACGAGTTAAACCCGATGAGGCAGTCGATCTCGAAGCTAACCCCGATAACACCATCACGGTATATGACACCAAAAAGGCTCTGGCAGAGCTCTGCGAACTGGAATATAACTATTTTACAGCCAATCATATCCAGCAGTTCACATCTGCTTGGAACAAGCTGTATAAGATAGATCTGTTAAAATCAGTCGCATTCCCCAAGGGCAAGGTATTCGAAGATGTAGCTACAGCACATGCATTTATTCATAAAAGTACAAAAACGGTATATACAGAGGCTATCCTCTACTATTACATAATACGTGAAGGCAGCATCTCCAGAGTATCCGTTAAAAATACCGATATGATCACCGCTTTTGAAAACAGGATCGATTACTTTAAAGCAAACGGACTTGATGAGTTCCTGGATAACACTTACCAGACATATATGACCGTACTCATGCGTACATATACCCATCTGGTCGAAACTCCCGATTCTCCGAGGATAAAGAAAGAGATCCATACGAAAGCCAAAGAACTGTATAAAGAGCATAAGGACCTGTTCAAAGACAGTAACATAAAAGCCGATTGCAAACTGTTTATCAACTTTCCTATCTTTTTCAAATATACAAAATAAAAAAGAAATCACCCGGAATCGGGTGATTTCTTTATTTAATCATGATTAAATTATTTCTTCTTAGCAGCTTTCTTAGCGGGCTTGGTGTTAACCTTTTCCTTAAGAGCCTTTCCTGCCTTGAATGCGGGAACAGTAGCAGCTGCGATCTTAACAGCCTCGCCGGTACGAGGATTCTTTCCTGTACGAGCCTTTCTCTCGCTTGTCTGGAAAGTACCGAAGCCGATAAGCTGTACTTTCTCCTTCTTCTGAAGTGTGTCACCGATTACACCGAATACAGCCTCGATAGCTGCTGCTGCATCTTTCTTCTTTAAAGCAGTCTTCTCTGCTACTGCAGCTACTAATTCAGTTTTGTTCATAATCTAAACCCCTTTCGTTTGTTTGTCTTCTACATAGGCAATTTTTGTAACTGCCTTCTGTATAATCAACAGTATACTATATCTTTCCGCAAAAATCCATACTTTTTTTTAATTTTTTTAACTTTTTTTCGATTTTTTTTAGGTTTTTTGGGATTTTTTAGGGTTTAGGGTCCGATTTTGGACTAAATCATGTCATTTTTACTCAAAAATCCAGTCAACTATCTCATATCCTTCACCGCTGAATGTAAAAAATACATCCTGAAGGCCGGTTATCTGAGTATCAAGTTTAGCTTCAATAACGGTTGTATCTGCACTGTCACCCTTAATTGCCATGTATCCTGCTACTTCTCCGTTAGGATACTTGGTGGTAATACGGATCACACCGTCTTTTCCGTTGGTACGTACTGTAGCTTTAAGCTTAGAAGCACCCTTATCGCCGAAGTCCACACCCTGGAGCTTAACAAAGTCGCCATCATTTATAGCTGTAAGGAGAAGGTTGCCGCATCCGTACTTTTTACTGATCTCATCGGCAGGTGCTGTATCTACACCGCCCATAACGGCAAATGTGGCTCCGTTTATAGTCTCGTAAGGATTGAGAGTACCAACCTGCTGCCTTGCATTCTTGGTCATCCTGATATTACCGATGGTGCCGTCCTCGCCCATTACGAACTCTTCAATACTTGTTGAACGGTATCCGTGTAATACACCGATCTCCTTTTCCAGCATACGTGAATGGTATGTGATGTACCACTTATCCTTGAACTTAAATACCGCGTGATGGTTGTTTCCGCCCAGACCGTAGTAATATCCGGGATTCTTTAAGATCCTCTCCTTAAATGTGAAGGGTCCCAAAGGATTCTTGCTTTCCATAACGATAATCTCGCCGTTCTCAAATCCGTACTCATCGGTACCGGCCTGATCTACGTTAAAGTTGCTGCAGTATGTATAATAATATGTATCTCCGTATTTATGGATACCCGAGTCCTCAAACAGATAAGGAGCATCTATCGTAGTGGGTACGTCCTTAAGACTCATCATATCATCGCCGAGCTCTGCGCATCTGGCTGTCATAGGATGTGCTGCCTTGGGCTTTCCTGCTTCACGGTCAAAAGGTACACCGCCGCCAAAGTAGATATATGCTCTTCCGTCATCATCTACAAGTACAGCCGGGTCAAAGAGCCATTCTACGTTACCGCAGTTCTCCATATCACGTCTGATGAGACCGTGTCCGAGCTCATCTACGAAAGGACCTACGGGGCTGTCTGAGGTAACTACGCCTATTCCGCCGCCGTTATCTGCAAAATAAAGGAAGAACTTGGGCTTACCGTCTATCATCTTCCATGCTGCAGCGGGTGCCCATGAATTATGAGCCCACTTGGTAGCTCCGTTAGTACCTGCTATGGTGATCTCGCCGTGATCGGTAAAGTTGATCATATCCTTTGTAGATACAACATAAAGTGATCTGATCTGTGAATATGAATTCTCCTTGATCTCACCATTTGCATCGTACTCGTAAGCATCAGCGGTCATATAAAAATATACGGTATCTTCGTATACCAGTGCAAAGGGATCTGCACCGTAATGCTGTTCGATAATGGGATTGTTGTTGGCAACACCCTTGTAGCTTTTTGACAATGTGATGTTCTTAAACACCTCTGCGTAATCCATACTCTTCTCCTCCATATGATCGTTATTACCTGTATCTGCCGGTATATCTGTGGTATCCGGGATATCGGTACTTTCCGGTGTAATATCAGCGTTTTTATCATCCTCCGGTGCAGCCACTGTATTATCGGGATCGTTTGTTATATCTTTGTCCCCGTTACCGCCCGAACAGCCCGTAAGAAGTATACACAGGAAAACAGCAGCTATCTTTATTCCTGTACTTTTTTTAAGTTTTTTCATACACTTCACCTGCCATTAGTAAATCGTTATATCACACCTGTTCATTATATTTATACCATTTTTTGTAAACCGTTTCAATCCTAATATTGCGTATTATATCTCAGTTAGTGTCATATGCAATTTTACTACAACGGCCCCTAAATTAATATCGCAGGAGGATTATTAAAAGGGCTCTGTCCGGGCAGCATCCCGGACGAGATTGCCACCAAAGGCAATTCGTCCCGGGAGCATACCCGTCACGAGCCCTTGGTTTTCACTTGAGCGATATTAATATAGGGGCCTTTCATTTTAATTTCGATATCATATGAGATTTAATCCGCTGTCATCGAGCTTGCATAATCCTCTTGGTGTTATCCTTATCTCAGGGATAACGGGAAGTGCTAAAAATGAAAGCGTTATAAACGGATCTATATCCTTATCCACTCCCATTTCGTAGGCCTTTTTCTTCATACGCTGGAGCTTTTCATCCACGTTGGTAAATCCTGCATCCGACATAAGTCCCATGATGGGAAGCGGTAACACTTCAAACACCTTACCGTCTTCCACTATCACATATCCGCCCTCCGACTCCTTTAAGGCATTGACTGCTACTGCTATATCCCTGTCACTGTCACCGATCACTATGATATTGTGTGAGTCATGGGATACGGAGGAGGCTACTGCTCCGCCCTTAAGTCCGTAACCCGATGTTAATGCAACACCTATCTTACCTGTATTCTTATGACGCTCAACGGCTGCTATCTTTAAGAGTTCAGAGTTAGATTCAAGTGAAGGATCGTAATTCTCTGTCTTAGCTATATTACAGATCATATCCGTAGTCGTGATCTGCTTTTTATCTATACCGATCACATGTGTCTTATCATCCGTTATTGCAAGCTTAAAGTCATCGGGAGTCACATCCTTAAAATGCATTGTGGTCTTAAGCTTACCGGGACAGGGCTTGATATTTACTGTACCGGTCTTATCTATTTTCTTACCCTTATAGTACACATCGGTGACCGTAACATTATCAAGATCGCTTAATATTACGAGATCTGCCTGCATACCGGGTGCTATGGCACCTAAGTGCTTAAGCCCGTAAGTACGTGCCGTATTGATCGTAGCCATCTGATAAGCCGATATGGGTGCGAGACCTTCTTTTATAGCTATACGTATATTGGCTCCTATATGGCCTTCCCTTAATATATCTTCTATATGCTTATCATCTGTACAGAATGAGAAGCTGTCAGTATTTATGCCGTCCTTTACGATTCCCTTTACGATGTCGGCACAGTTATGTGCTGCGCTTCCCTCTCTTACATGCACATGTATGCCGCGTTCAGCTTCCTTTAAGGCGTATTCGTAATTTGAAGCCTCATGGTCGGTAGTTATACCCGCTAAGGTATATATGTCCAGATCCCTGTCGGGTAAGAAAGGTGCGTGACCGTCTATGTTTTTATCTCTAAAAAGGTCCAGCTTGTCATACATGCTCTTATCGGCATATATTACGGCAGGGTCATCCATTACCTCTCCAAGTCCCAGTATCCTGTCATTATCAAGGTATGCTTTCATGTCCTCCGCGGTAAATATGCAGCCGTTATCATCAAGAGGTGTAGCCGGTACGCATGAAGGCATCATAACATACGCATTTGCATCCGAGTCCGCTGTCTGGTCCAGGATATAGTTAATACCGTCAGCCCCCGATACATTGGCCGCCTCGTGAGGATCCACGATAAAGGTAGTGGTACCGTAACTTGACGCTGTAGCTATAAGCTCTGCGGGACTTACCATAGTAGATTCAAGATGCAGGTGTGCATCCATAAATCCCGGTGATACATAAGCACCATTTAAGTCTATCTCGGTCTTTCCCTTATATCCGTCAGAGATACCGAGTATTATACCATCCTTTATAGCTATGGAGCCTTCACGGATCCTGCCGGTAAGGACATCTATGATACGTGCGTTTTTGAGCACTGTATCAGCTTCTCCCGCTCTTATGCTTTCCGATAAACCCTTATACTTATTATAGTCCATACCTTCCTCCTTATTTTTTTATCACTGTCCCCATATCATCACGTGTCACATAATATGTCTTATATCCGTCCCATGTGGATAAAGGATCTGACCCGCTCTCATCACACCATAAATTCAGGGTTCTCATTACCGCGTCAGCACACGGATGTATATCGTTTGTAGTTATATCCCTAAATGAATAGAGCGTAAGATATTTCCCGTTGTCATATCCTGTTTTAAGGCTAAAATACGGGCAGCGGTAATACATATCATCGCCTATGGCAAATGCATAATACATTGCCTCATTCCCGAATCCGAATGCCTTAAAAGCACAATACACTGCCGACGACTCTGACGGTACCGTATCAAGTATGGCTACGTTCTCATCCTTTACTCCGTATATACAGAAGTTAAGTCCCGACTGCTTGGAAAGTGCAAGCGTAAGACCGCTCTGAGTGGTAAGATATCCGTCGGTATAACCACCCTGCTCCATTACGGTTCGGACAGTCTCGGCCATATATGCATCCTTTAAGATACCGATATTTAGAGGTGCAGGCTCTATCTCAAGCTCTGCTAATCTGTCAAAGTACTCCTTATTCACACTGAATCTTACTGTATGCTCTGTATCACTTAAAAACTCCAGATTGAAATACTCATTGTGACTTACAAGTTCTTTAAGCCTTTCTAACCTATCCGCCGTATCGGCATTTATCGCAGGATCAAACTCCTGCGGCTCATTTAATACCAGGATACTGCTGATATAGCCGTACAGATCTCCCGCAAACATATTGTAATGTTCTTCCGTAAGAGTCCTATAATATGCATCCTTTAATATGGCAAACAGCTCATCCGATACCTTTACAGGCTCTCCTTCGATCACACCCGCTGATGCAGGATTACTGCATGCTATTCTGTTTAATGTGGCGATATTGTTATAACCGTTATACTCTTCATCAGCATCCAGCTGTTTATATGCCCTGCATAATGCATTTGAGTATGCTGCGGTCACTTCTTTGATCTTTTCTTTTATTTCTCCGGAGGATCCGGAAAAATAATAGTTAAAAGTAAAGCCATTCGCATAAACAAGAGCGTCTTCTACGGGAGTAGCCGTTATAGCCTGGTAACCTTCCTTATTACGTGAAAGTCCGAGCAGTGCCCGCGAAAACATTGTTGCCGCAATTACTATCGCGGCAACAAACAAAATTACACGAATGACTGTCTTTTTATCTTTAAACAATTCTTTGATTTTCATTTAAATAACATTCTTGGCTCCGCCGAAACGGATTTCCTTATATTTATCTATTTCCTTAGCGTTACCGAATACCAGATGTCCGTTTCCCAAGTCTGTAAGCTCAGGCTCAGAATTCGAATAATCATGCATGGCCGGATCATAGATAAGAAGCTTTTTGGACTTCTCGATCTTGGGATCCGGAACAGGTATAGCGGATATAAGTGACTTGGTATAAGGATGGAGCGGATATGCGAACAGTTCTTCAGACTCCGCTATCTCCATGATCCTGCCCTTATATATAACTACTATTCTGTCGCTTATGAAACGTACGATAGAAAGGTCGTGTGCTATGAAGAGGTATGTAAGTCCTCTTTCCTTCTGGAACTTCTTAAGAAGGTTAAGCACCTGTGCACGGATGGAAACATCAAGTGCAGATATAGGCTCATCCGCTATGATGAATTCGGGCTCCATAACTATGGAACGTGCAAGTCCGACACGCTGACGCTGTCCGCCGGAGAACTCGTGAGGATAACGTGTAAGGTGTTCGGGAAGAAGTCCTACCTCTTTGGTGATCTGCTCTACCTTGGCTATTCTTTCCTTGTTGTCCTTAAACAGATGGAAATTGTATAAGCCCTCTGAGATGATGTACTCTATGGTAGCACGCTCGTTAAGAGATGCGGAAGGATCCTGGAATATCATCTGGATACGCCTTATAACTTCCCTGTCATCCTTACGTGACAGCTTACCTGATATCCTCTTACCCTTATACACTATCTCACCTGCAGAACAGGGATTTATCCTCATGATGGCACGTCCGATGGTGGTCTTTCCTGATCCTGACTCACCTACGAGTGACAGTGTCTCACCTTTAAAAATATCAAAGCTTACATTGCTTACTGCCTTAAACTTCTTTTTGCCCTTACCAAAGACGACATCAAGGTTCTTTATGGACAGTATTACTTCTTTTTCCTGATCAGCCATTTGATGCCTCCTTGCTGAAATCTACATAACTCTTAAGTACTTTCTCATGCAGATTTCTGATTATTTCGGGTGCTTCGGTCTTGGGCGCCCTGGGATCGAGCAGCCATGTCTTTGCATAATGGGTATCGCTTACCTTAAACATAGGCGGTTCCTTCACAAAGTCTATATCCATGGCATATTCATTACGAGGTGCAAAAGCATCTCCTACTATCTTGTTGTACAGCGAAGGAGGTGTACCCTGTATAGAGAACAGATCTCCGCCTTTTTCCGCAAGCTGGGGAAGTGATGAAAGCAGAGCCCATGTATAAGGATGCTTGGGATCGTAGAATATCTCTTCTACGGAACCAATCTCAACTATCTGACCGCCGTAAAGCACAGCTACACGCTCTGCTATATTGGCTACGACACCCAGGTCATGCGTGATAAATACTATGGTAAAGCCGAGTTCCTTCTGCAGATCCTTGATCAGCTGAAGTATCTGAGCCTGTATGGTAACATCAAGTGCCGTGGTAGGCTCGTCGCATATCAGTATCTTAGGCTGACAAGAAAGTGCTATGGCTATAACTATACGCTGTCTCATACCGCCCGAATACTCAAACGGATAATCATCAAAACGCTTCTCGGGATCCGGTATACCTACCTTACCCATGATATCGATAGCTCTCTCTTTAGCCTCAGATTTTGAGCACTTCTGATGCTTTAAGATATATGTCATTATCTGCTTGCCGATGGTAATGACGGGATTAAGACTCGTCATGGGATCCTGGAATACGGTGGCTATCCTGCGACCTCGTATCTGTTGCCAGTCCTTGGTATACTTAACCTTTGCACAGTCTATGATCGCATATCCGTGTAAGGTCTTATTAGCCTCATCATATTCCTTAAACTCTACTCTGAAGGCTACCTTCTCAAATATCTTGTTCTTAACATCGGGATCATTTAAATCCTCACCGGTATACATAGCAATCTTAAGCGCTTTCTTAAGCTTATGCCAGAATATCAGCTTGTCTTTTCCGGGATAACGACCGATGGAAAGCACAATCTCGCGGGCTATTAAGGTATTTCTTTCGATCTTTGCATCGGAAAGACTGTTGGGATTTGCTTCCTTTTCAGGCTTTGCTATCTTCTCAGCCCAGGTCTTTTTAAGTGCTTCTACCTGCTCTCTCTTCTTCTGCAGTGTGGCGGTATCAGCCAAAGCTTCAGCTTTTCTCTGCTTAACAAGTGCTTCATGATCCTGCTGTATCTGCTTTAACTCAGCCTGGAAGCCGGCTATCTTCTGCTCTGTAACCTGTATCTCCGGCACATCCTCTTTTAATTTCTTGTCAAGAGTCCACAGATAGTTGCGGGCATCAATGATGTCATCTTCCTTGTCCTTTAACTTGCGGTTATACTCATCCACTTCTTTAGGATCGAGAGCTCCGACATGCTTTAATTCATTTTCAAGCTGCTTATATTTGCAGTACTCCGCTGCACCACGCTCGTATGTAGAGAACTTGTTAAGATTTTTAATAGCGCTGCGGTATATATCAAGATTCAGGCCCGTAAGCTTTGCATCAGTCTTAGACAGGTCGTCATCACTGAATATGATGGAACCATGAGGTATAAAGCCATTGGCATCCAGCATACCGGCAAAGGTTTTGGTAAGTACCGACTTACCCGAACCAGACTCTCCTACTATCGCAAGACATTCATTTTCATATACGTCAAGAGAAACATTTCGTATAGCCTGTAATGTACGTCCGCGCACGTTAAATTTTACATCCACATCTTTTAACGAAAGAAGGACCTTTTTATCGTTAGTATCGTTCATTTTGAAACCTTTCCTTATAACATGTGTGTTCTGGGATCTGTAGCATCAGCTAAGTTCTGACCGAGCACATAAAGTATGATAGTTATCATGGCTGCTACAATTACAGGAGGCCAGAATGCCCAAGGGAATGTCCTGAACGCTGTCTGTCCCTGCTGTATCATACGTCCGAGTGAAGGTACGTCTGCTGAAAGACCGATACCTAAGTATGAAAGGAATACCTCAGCCGAGATATATGAAGGAAGTTCTGTAGCAAGTAATGTAACTATGACCGAAGTAATAAAAGGAAGTATATTCTTCGATACCATTCGATTGATAGGTGTACCAAGACACCTTGATGCAAGTGAGTACTCACGGTCACGTATGATCATAACCTGTGTTCTGAAGAAATAAGCTATACCTAGCCATCCGGTTACAGTTAAGGCAAATATCAGACTCCAGAAACCTGCACTCATGATGTATACGATTACTGATACCACAAGCAGATAAGGCACGTTAGCTACTATCTGGTATATAACAAGCATTACTGCATCAATCTTCTTTGAGTACCCCCATACAGCACCCAATATGATACCTATCGTCATATTGATAGCCGCACAGATAAATGCAAGTGAAAGTGAGGTCCTCGATGAAGCTACAATACCGTAGAGGATCGAGTTACCCAAAGCACCGGTACCCAGGCAGTATTTAAATGAGAACCCTCCGAAGTAATCCATGGCTTTAGCGGGACTTAAGTTAAATGTTTTGGAGTCCGCTACATTCTCCATGGGATCGTACTCCCATAAAAACGGCATGATAAATGCTGTTAAAAAGATCAGTATCAAAAGTGAGATCATGATCCAGTTAACTTTCTTACGGAAGAATACCCTGAATACCGATTTCCAGTAGGAGTAACGGGGAGCTATGATCTTTTCAGACTCTCTTGCATCTGTTTTATCCGCAAAACGGAACAGGCTGTCTTCGTTTTCTATTATAGCCACATTTTTTTTCTTGCTCATCGTCCGCCGCCTCCTTCCCCGGAAAGTGAAATTCTGGGATCGACCTTACATAATAACAGATCGCCCAAAATAATACCTGCTATCGAAAGGAACGTATAGAATACGGTACATGCAACAATTATACCGTTATCATGCTGAGCAAGTGCAACAGTAAGAAGATTACCTACACCGGGTACAGAATATACTCTTTCGGTAATGATCGCACCGGTAAGGCAAGTGATTATACTTCCCGGAATACCATGTACTATATAAATGATCGCATTTCTTGAGATATGCGTCTTATATATCTCTCTTTCAGACAGACCTTCCGCACGGGCAAACTTAACATAATCCGAGTTCATCTGATCCACCATGTAACGTCTTACCCACTTCATAAGTCCGCCGATTGACGGAAGTGCAAGCGAAATAATGGGAAGTACATATGCGAGTACCTTAACCTCGGCATTTGCAAATTTATACGGCAGATCAAACAGCGAAGTACCGATAGCTGCGAATATAAAGATATAAGCCAGCGAAGGCACCGCCATAATGAATATGATATAGAGATTGCCGATCTTATCCACTATACCGTCCTTATGTCTTGACATGGTTATACCGAGCGGTATACCTATCATATACGCAAGGATGGTAGCTATGATACCTATCAAGAAGGAAGTCTCGATCATGGAGAGGCCTTCACGTTTCAAGGTATATACAGTATAATTGTCCGTAAAAAGATCTTTCTCTTCACCTGTAAGCTCTACGTCACTGTATGTAACCGAATGGAAATCTATGGCAGTATCTGCATATTCATCCGTACCTATCATGGCAGGATACTGCTGTTTAGAAGCTATAACCTTACCTGTAGGCGCATTGATAACAGTGGTTATCTCCTGTCCTCTGTAGGTAGTATAACTGGTACCAAGGTTAATATGTATCCAGTTAAAATGCATAAAGGGGAATCTTGAATCGAAATAGATAAGGTACTTATGCTGTGTACCCGATCCTACAAGTGCGAACGCACCGGAATAAGGATCCTTTTCAAAACGGATATACCTGTCCGTTAAGTTCGGGTCCTCCACCTGATTTTTGGTCTCTATGCTTATAAAGCCCTTGGCATAATCCCAGAGCCTTGAAAATACGCTTTTTTCATATGTAGCTATCAGATATCCGTTTCCGCCGGGCTTGGTCTTTCCTGACTTATACTTTACGGGCGGAAGATATATGATCTGATATCCTTCAGCTTGATATTTTTTTACAAACTCCTGAACGGAAACATTTTCCTTAAAGGTCGTCTCGTCCTGTATGGCCTTTTTATCATTCAGAAAGTCCGTCTGTTTATAGTAATCCTCCCCATAAATAGCGGTATATTTGTCTTTTATAAAGGAGGAATAGTCTTCATATTCAACATAACCGTACTTTTTATACTGTGTGTACTCATATATGGTACGGTCATTGGAACTCTTCTTATTCCAGGTATCATCTGTCTGGAATATAACGTTCTTATTGATCAAGGAGTATACAAGAAGCATTACTATCATTACTACGACTATCAATGAGAATAATGCGAAAAGTATACGTTTCGCCAGGTATTTTTTCATGATATGTTCTCTCTCATTATACACCAATTCACACAGGAAGCCCTAAAAGGACCCCCTGTGTGGAAAGTATCTGCCAATCGGCAGTGTGGATCAAATTGTCGACCGGGTATCCGTCAGATTAGAACAGACCGATAACCTTTGTCATGTAACCTGCACCCTCACCAAGGAAGGTATCAAGGTATGTGGAAGGATCACCGTAGTCAGGACCCCATCCTGAACCATAGAACATATCGAAGTTTCCTGCCTCACCGTTAGATGCACGGTATCCTGAAGCATAGAAATCTTCTGTGGTAGCTGCTTCGATCATGTTAACCTGTACATTCTCTTTTCCAAGAGTATCTTCTATTACCTTCTTATAAGCTGCTGCCTGAGCAGTATTTGTATCACTTGTTGAAAGGTAAACAACATCGATCTGGATAGGGAATGTTACTGAATCACCGAGCTCAGCCTTAGCTGCAGCAAGATACTCCTTAGCTGCCTCGGGCTGATACCAGCCGTCGATACCGTCAGCTACTTTAACCTTGCAGCCAAGCTGATCTACATAGTACTGTACCATATCACCGTAGAATGTACCTGCGGGGAATGTATGTCCGTCATCATCTGTTGTAGCAGCTGAAAGCTGTACGAACTGAGGATGTGTATACATGTTACGAAGGTTGGTGTACTTAAGGTCTTCACCACGGCTTGTAGCATTCTGTGTTCCCTTGTCAAATGCATGCTGAAGAGCCTTACGGAAGTTCTTGTTAAGAAGAGCGATCTGAGTATCGATCTTCTGATCCTCTGTCTTGGGAGAAGCTACAGCACCGCTCTCAAGAGCAAATGTACCACGGTTAACGTTAAGTCCGCCGAAGTAAGATGTTGAAGTAGTATCTGATACATAAACGTACTTGTCAAAGTTGCCGTCAGCCTTAGCCTTGTCAAGAAGACCTGAAGCCTGGGTAAGACCTATACCGGGATATACGCCCTTAAGAGTATCATTGTAGATAGCATCGGGGTTACTTCCGTCATCATAGATCCACTTAATTGAATCAATCTTTACTTCATCATTCTTGTAGTAGTTAGGATTACGCTCTACAAGGATCTCAGAATCCTTCTGTAACTTCTTAAGAAGGAAAGGTCCGCAGTAAACCTGTGAAGATACATCATCAGCTGTACCATAGGTATACTTCTGGGTATCAAGTGATGCAGCACCGAACTCATCTACTCCGTATACACCGCCACGTGACTGGAAGAAGCTGTCACAGATAGGAAGGAAGCATGAGTAGGTAAGCATGGTCATGAAGTAAGAAGTAGGCTGCTCTAATGTAACGGTAAGTGTGTAATCATCAGTAGCCTTGTATCCAACTTCATCCCAGCTTCCGCCGTTGCTATAGTAGTTTGTACCACCAACTACAACACCATCGATAAGCCACTCAAGACCAGCCTTGGTATCAAGCATATGACGGAAACCAGCCTCGAAGTCCTTAGCGGTAACTTCTGCATACTGCTTACCTTCTGCTGTATACCAGTAAGCACCCTTACGGATGTTGAAGGTATAAGTAAGACCGTCATCCGATACTGACCAGCTCTCTGCAAGTGCGGGAACCATCTGTCCTAAGTTGTTGTACTCAACAAGACCGTCTACACAGTTAACAGTGATCTCTGTATCAGCCTGTGAAGAAGTATTCAGCCAGTCAATGGTAACAGGAGCTGTAGAGAATGTAGTGGTATAGTTGGTATTAATGGTATGTCCCTTAGAGATAAGGTATGCAGCGGGATCGTATGTGCCCTCGCCTGCTACTGCCTTAGCCCACTCAGCGAGCATATCTGCACGCTCTTCGGGAGTACAGAACTCATCAGAGATGATAACGCCCTTAAGACGGTCAACATCATTACCCCACTGTACGTAAGGAACAGTTCTGGGAGCTATACGTGAAATAGTATAAGCACCACCCTTTGTAGTGGTAGGGATCATAACTGCCGAATCAAGAAGATAAGCCTCTGCCTGTGCAAAGTATACAAATCTCTTGTCTACGGAATCAGCTGCCTTAGCCTTATCGCTGTAAGCAGTAAATCCACCGAGTACCTGCTCGTAGATATCTTCATCATCTGCACGAACATATGATGTAGGTCTAACTATAGGGGTATCGGTAACAACAGGCTCATCACCTGTAGGTTCGGGCGTATCTGTTGCTGTAGGTGCAGTCACGTCCTTTGTAGGTTCGGGTGTAGCAGTATCGGTAACACCGATCTGGATATCATCCAGGCCACCCTGGTTGTTGTCTTTTTCTCCTTCATCTTTGCCACATGCAGTCATAGAAAGCACGAGAGCAAGAACAAGAAGTAAACTGAGAAATTTTTTCATTTTTCTCCTCCTTTTCCTAAATCCGGGAAATGCTTTTCCGCATCATCTGTTTACCACTTTACTCTGCTAATGTAGTAGCACAAAACAGCGTAAATACGGGCTTTCCCGATACTTTTTCATTATACTACCATGCATTTTTAAAATCAACATTTTTTTTATATTCATTAAAATTGTATAAAAATTCATTTGCCGGTCATACAAAAAAGCGCCCGTTTTTTTTCGGACGCTTTTTGGGGGTTGTATTTAAAATTTTGCAGGTTTAAGATCAGTCAATCTGTAAATAATCAAGATATGCATCCCATGTACCGTTATCTGCCGTTACTACAAGCTTAACGGTCTGGTTTCCTGTACCGGTATATACATCTTTTATTGTATAAGAAGCCGGATACTGGTCACCGTAATAGAATGTACCCTTGGTCTGGTTGCCGATAACAAGATCAACTCTTGCCATGTTCGAACCGTTCGAGCAGGCACGAAGAGTAAAATCATGTGTAGCAGAACCGAAATACTGTGTATAGGAAACAGCATCATTGTTAGCGTAAAGTGCTACTCCGCCGAACGGATTGTTAATATTTCCGGTATATTGTCCGCTCTTGGTCATGGATTCACACTGCTTTGTAACTGTGGAGCTTTGACTGCTGCCCGAGTTACCGCTGTTATTTCCGCCGTTGTTTCCGCTGTTGTTACCACCGTTATTGCCACCGTTGTTACCGCTGTTGCTGCCGGAATTACCGCTGCCTGCGTTAACACCGCTGCCGCCGATGATAAGAGCATCACAGAATCCGTCCCATGAACCGTCGTCAGCTGTTACTACAAGCTTAACGGTCTGGTTGCCGGTGCCGGTATTTACATTCTTGATCGTGTACTCAGCTGTATTTGCATCGCCGAAATAGAATGTACCCTTGGTCTGGTTGCCGATCACAAGGTCAACCTGAGCCATGTTATTGCCGTTTGAAGCACCTCTCAAGGTGATGTCATGTGTTCCCGATGAGAAGTTCACATTTGTTGAGATCGCATCATTATTTGCATACAGAGCAACACCGTTAAAAGGATTGCTTATATTGCCTGTATACTGACCGCTCTTGGTCATGGATTCGCACTCAATAACTGTTCCCTGATTTGTACCGGGTGCACTGCTGCCGTTACCGTTTGAGTTGCCGCCGTTGTTACCGCCGTTATTTCCGCCATTGTTGCCACCGTTATAGCCGCCGTTGTTACTTCCGCTGCCGCCTACGGTAACTGTGTTGGAATAAACGTTAGCCCAGCCGCTGCTCTGGTAACCCTCGATATTGAGGGATGCCTCATAGAGGTTGCCCATACGCATACCCATCTGCTCCCAAGCCTTGAAATGCTCGGTTACGGAAATGGTACCGCTGGTACGCTTCGATGTACGTACGCTCCAGTACTGCTGGAATGTAGTATTGCCATCGATCGAAGGCTGATTGTAACGGGTTGTCTCGTAAACCTCATAAGTACCGCCATCTACATAGATAGTTCCCTTGGACTGTGCTCCGGGTGGACGCCAGGTACCCCAGCTCTCTACGATGTAATACTCTACCAAAGGATTTCTTGTCCAACCGTATACACAAAGGTAGGAATTTCCGTTGGGTTGGTAATCAACACCGTAATTGATAGTAATGTTTCCGATCTGCTGGTATGTCTTTGTACAGTCAAACTTCACACCTTCACGGAAAAGAGCATTACCGATGTTCTGCCACCAGCACTCGAACTTACCGCCGCCGTTAACGGTCATGCTTGTCTCGCCGTAGTCTTTCCACAGCGCATAAGTGTAAGCCCCGTCACTGCCCTCAATATTGTTGTAGAACACCTGCGCAGCCTTTGCATAATCTGTTCCCATGAAAGAAGCTGCAAAAGCAAGTATCAGCGAAAGTGCTACAGCAATGATCCTTTTGCTTTTTCTCATAGCAAAATTACCTCCTTTCAGTTAGATATTAACATAAATTTAAACTGAAAGGGTGGATAATGCTTAACATTTATGTAACATGTTTGTTAATGTTATGTTCATTTTTGAGCATCGATTAGCAATTTTTGCACAAGTGCAAAATTTACTGGCAATTAACTGCCAAAAGACCCTCTGTAATACCGCAAAAGTAGTCGGCACTCCACGCATCAAGCGACGCTTTGTCATCTATAAAAGGTAACAGGTCAATTTTTGCCCGTTCATAATTTACCTCTTTAAATCTGTAACAAAGGTGAGTCTTAACATCATCCAGCGTCATATATTCATTCGCTGCCACATAACCGGAATATATCAGACTTGTCCTTAATAGCTTTAAGTTAACAGGTTGTTCATTTTTTAAATAATGATCGTAATCATACAGATCCCAGCCCCTGGTCCTGCTGTTCCATATACGGCACATGGTATTATCTATCTTCTCAGCAAAAAGTGAGGAAAGATCGTACATATTTATCTCGTAGGGAACAGGAAGTGTACATGACTTTTTATCATAAGTTGCAAAAGCCGGCGGATCGATATCCACATCTATCTTTACCCTTATCATATCGGTCTCGGATACACTCTCCGCAAAATCCTTATCATTGCAGAACATGAGCATATGCTCTCCCGTATTACCGAGCAGATATGCGGATGAGAATACGGAGTCCTTAGGATTCTCCTTGATCTCAGCCTTAAAATCAAGCCCGTAAAACTTAAGCTCCTCTTCTATCACAGGCAGGTACTTGCTTATCTTAAAACGCGGATCGGGTTTTAAAAGTGAAAACTCAAGATTATGCGAAAACCCGTTCAGTCCGTAATGTAACCTTCTGGCAGTATCGCCGTTAAGTGCTGCCTTTTTAAAAAAGCCGGAACGCGACAGGGCGCATAGGATTATCTCCACCGCAACCTGCCTGATCCCGGTCTTAACTTCAAATAATGTGGATGGAGCTAGTCTGTCAAACATCTCCTTTACTGTTCTATCCATATCAACCTCTTACTCTTTTCTTAATACTTATGCCCTCTCAGCCACCATACGGGTCAGTGAATACCTTATGACACGCTCGGGGTTCTCATTGGGGTCCGTCCACTCCGTGATATGCTCCGTCGGAAGTATGACAGGCATACGGTTATGGATGGCGGATGTAGTCTCATCCGGCTCACGGGTAAGGATAACAAAATACGGACGTCCCTCTTCTATCCTGTACAGTCCGCACAGCCATGTGATCGAATAGTCCTTTGGCTGTATCAGATATTTATTTCCTGTCTTCTTCCTGCCCTTTTCATCAGTCAGGTGCTCCCATTCAAAATAATATGAAGCAGGGATAATGCACCTGTGCTTTTCCCAGCCCTCCTTAAAGGTAGGTCTGATACGTGCAGTCTCGGAACGTGCATTAAATATAGGATATATCTTCCCCGGTACCTCAAATCCCCACTGCATGGCATACACATTAGGTATGCCCGAAGGTGAAGGTGCTATCACCGGGACCACATTGGTAGGCTTTATCTCTCCGTCAGTCACTAAGGGATGGCTTATACGTGAAAACGACAGATATGTCTTAGTCGCCAAAGCCTTGGTCACTACTTCGTCCAGTTCCTTTGCGGTCCTGTCGATAAAATATCTCATGCACATATAACCCACCTCCTTCTTTACGCAATATCTTTCAGATGGATTATACTACATGCTTTTGCAAAAATCAAGAACAAATGTTCGCTATTTATGAAAGTAACACAAAACCGTATCTCTCAACCGTCTGACAAAAGTCCTCGATGGACATGTTCATCTTAGATGCGGCTTTTTCTATAGGGATATCCCCGTCATTGACCAGGCTTACCAGGCTCTCAAGTCTTCCTTCATTCCTGCTGTTTTTGATAAGCTCGGTCACATCCTGACCGGTACCGTCGGTGCCCCGCTCATTTCCTTCATTAGAACTTACTCTGTCGCTCCGTCTTCTGTTCATGGTAAACGGCACGTCAGCTTCGTCCAGTATCAGTCCGGGATTTATCCTCCTGTAATGGCTCTGATATATGGTCTCTACCAGATTATCCACAAACTCGTTCTGGGTAAGAGTAGTCTTGGGATATACCTTACCTATATAAGTACGGAGTCTGTTGATAAAACCGTCCTTTAGTACAAAGCCCTTGTCTATAAGTTTCTCGAATACGGATTCTGTGACATTCTGGCTGTTCATATCCGGGACGACTATCTTGTACCCGCACAGTGAATAAAAGAGCCTTGAGTCATTATTACCGTATCTGTGAAGCCGTTCAAATACACTCTCGTTCACACAAAGGATGACTATAGGTGTCCAGCCTTCCTTTTCGATATCTGACAGAGCCTTTTCCAGCTTCTCTATATAAGGCACTTCACAATCCTTAACAAGTATTATCTTATATGCCCTGTATTGCTCCTTCCAGTACCTTCTGTCATAAATGTTGTTCTCTTTGGTTACGATACAGCAGTCCGGCAGCCATTTCTCCACCACCTGGACTATCGCCTCACCATACTTATTTGACATCTCCTGGCTGCTCGCACATATCGTCGCATTCGCATTAAACGCAACCCCCACGCTCATGCGGTTGATGATAGTGATAACAGTTTTGACAAACATGGAAATATTAATACTCGTACCATATATGTTTTTTGCCTTAAGTACATTGGTTATAAGAGTTTTTACTTCATCTTCGTTTATTCTGCTGTCAACCCCCATAGTTTAAACGGCCTCCCAAGCAAAGATTCAATACTTCTCATTAATATTTATTTCCCATGATACGTAATAAGTATCGGTATATATTTAGGATACCAGTTTCCGCCGGAATATATGATCTTTCCGGACACTCTTATATTCTGGACCTTGCCCTCCTGGGTAAGGATCCCGAGTCTCACATCATGCAGGTTCCTGCAGGTGATGTTGGTAAATCCGGCTTCTTTCAGCTTCATGAGCGCTTCACCGAAATCAAGCACATTGAACGGCTCCATACCCTTCGGGAATAATACATAGTCCCCGTCAACATTATAATCCGTCGGATTCTGTCCGAATATCCTTCCGTACACAAAATAAGCAGTACAGAATGCCGCTATGACTATTACAATACCCACGATGCTCGCCGCATTGGTAAATCCGCCCAGAGCCACCAGCAAAAGTCCTACCGCACCTAAGATAACTGTGCTCCAGAACCACGGTACCCATTTCTTTTTCTTTCTTGCCTTCTCTTCCTCTAAATGCTGTATCTCCTGCTCCTGTTTTTCCTTAAGCAGTCTTTCAGCCTCTTCCTTTTCCTCATCCTCACGCTTCTGCTGTTCTATACGGAAATCCTCCTGGGCTTTGAGCCTCCCCATTTCCTGCTCATACCCGTAGTCATATCCGTTAGCTATGACAAGCTCGGTGACGCCGTTATCCACCAACATCTCTTTTCCGCAGTAAACACAAATAACACGGTTGATGTCGGAATTGACCTTCATCTCGGCCCCACAGGCCGGACATTTCAGTTCGATCAGTTTCAAGGCGCACACCTCCTTACTCCGTAAGGTATCACTTCAGGAATACGAATTCCTCCAGCTCACATATAACTCTTCCGTCAAAGAAGTTAGTGGTCCATACACCCTTGGGAAGATTGATATCAGCCACAAAATAAACTGCATGGCGTCCGGTAACGTTCTTTACTCTGCCTCTGTATATGCCGTCACCCAGGCCTATCTCTACGGTACCTATCTCGATACCGGGTTTTCCACCTGTAACGGATGAGTACTCAACCACTTCCTCTGTGCTGACATTATCGCCCGCATCGTCCTTGATCTCATCCTTATCATTTACAACATCGTCAGTCCTTGAGCCGTCTATAAGCACGTGGAGCAGTCCCTTGCATCCCATGCCTGTTACCTTAACAGCCAGCTCCATGGACTTGGAGGAATAATCCTCACCGAAATCAAAATACTTATATCCTATCACACAGCCATCGGTGATCTGAGTAATGGTACGCTTAAACAGATCCTTCTCTGTCACAAAACATCCGCCTGTAAGCACGCATGCTATCTCAGCCTTTACGGGCTTATAAGGAGACAGTGCATCCTCAAAACCGAGGGAAGTCATCTCTACCTCCGGAATGGTACCGTCGGGAAGTATCTGTACCTTCTCTACGCACGCACGTCTCGAGAATATGGAATTGTTGGTCATACGGTGATAGAAAATATACCACTGGTCACCCAGCTTTACGAGTGAACCGTGATTGTTTCCGCCCGGATAGTCGATACCGTTACCGATGATGGTACCTCTGTATGTAAAAGGTCCCTTGGGCGAATCGGATGTCGCATATGCGAGCAGACTGCCCTTTCTCGGAGAATAGATGATATAATACTTATCCCCTATCTTTCTCGGAGAACTGGCCTCATAGAACCTCTGCTCTACGGGTACTTCCTTTCTGTCATCTATCACGCTCTTCTTTAAGCTTCCCGGGATAACCTTATACATGGTCTCGGGATCGAGCTCATTCATGTTGGACTTTTCAAATCCGTAGTAGATATATACTTTTCCGTCATCATCCACAAGCACACCGGGATCGTTGTATACGCCGTAGTCACCGGCATCCTCGGGTGCATACTCATAAGTCGATAAAAACTTAAAAGGTCCCTCCGGTCTGTCGCTTACACTTACACAGCCCGGCGATCCTGCTATATATGTATACAGATAATACTTGCCATCCTTTTCCACCACATCGGGAGCATACAGTTCCTTATCGGTATGCGGTACACTTGATTCATGATCGGTATCCGGTCTGGTCTGGAATATATGTCCGTGGCATGTCCATTCATTAAGATTACTTAACGGTGCACTCCAGCATTTTAACTTATAATCACAGAACTGATCGAGTCCTATACGGTCATGTGAACCGTACAGATACACTCTGTCGCCGAACTGCTTGGGTTCCCCATCGGGTATACACTCCCATAACGGTAAAATAGGATTTGCCATAGTTTTAACCTCCGAGAATTTATAAATATATATTATATACTAATTGGCACGTTTTTGCAAGGCTGATACTGCCTTTTGGTTTACTTGGTTATCTTCCTTAACATAGCTATGATCAGATTGAGATCGTCCTCTTTGGCCTTGGATGCAAGCTCCACGATCTCGGTGATCTTCTTATTGGAATAACTGGGCTTTGACTCTTCCTTCTTAAATACTTCCTTTAAGGATTCTCTGAGTACAGAGAAAGCCTTACCCACCGACTGCTTCATCTCTTCTTCGTACTCATCTGCCCATTTCGCAGCAGCCTCAGGTGTGATGTCCTTCTTCTTGCCCGAGAGCTTTGCCTTTGAGCCGCTTCCTTTAATAGAAGTCATAAGGGCGTCGGTTGCAGGTGCTGACTGTTTCTTGGTATCTTTGTTTGATGCTTTTATAGTTTTTTCTTCCTTTATAATATCTTTCTTAGTCTCTTCAGATATCTGACCTGTAAGGTCAAATACAAGCTGAGTGCTTTCCTCTTTCTTATTTACCTTCTGCTTAGCAGGCTTTATCTCATCCTTTACAGGCTTCTCCTGTTCTTTAACGGCTTTCTCCTCAGCCTTTACAGCTTTCTCCTCCGATTTTACAGGCTTCTTCTCCTTTTTAACAGCCTTTTTCTCTTCCTTGACAGCAACAGGAGCCGGAGTAAAAACATGGCTCTCATCAAAGAAATCCTCACCGAGTCCGAAAGCTTCCTTTACCTTATCCTTAAGTCTGGCATAGCTTCTGCTGTCCTTATTAAGTCCCGACAGATAGTTACGGATCACAAGCTCTGATACTCCGGCCTTTTCAGCCAAAGTCTTCTCATCTATACCGTTTACAGCCATCAGTTCCTCAACTATCTCATGTGCCTGTCTGTTTTTACCCATAACATTTCTCCCTTTTACATATATAGTTACTTCTATTATACAGTATTCGTATGCCGATTTCAAACCATATTATAAGAAATTCCTTAATTTGAGCATAAAAAAGCCCTTTTCACTCATTAAAAGCGAAAAAGGCTTATATTTTCTTAGTTTATCAATTAATGATTGGCTAATTCGATGTACCAGTCCTGTACTCCGTCAGCCCCGTCGCTGCAAAGCTGTGCCCCGCTGTTATCTCTTACAGTAATAAGACGTCCGCTGCTGTAAGGAGTCTGAAGTGAGTAGGTACCGTTTACACTGTCGATTATACGCCAGCTCTGTGCATCAGCATACCCGGTATATGTATGCAGACCGATACTGTTATCCTCTATATCCCATGCATTGTTAAGATCTATAAGCATGTCGGGCATATCTTCGGGAGCAAGCACGAATCTGCCGTCACCCGAGTAATTGATATTCCATACGCAGGGCTTATCCGATACATAGAGCACAGGCTCTTCGCTTCGTTCTGCAAGATATCCGCTGCCATCGGCTGCCTTTATGGTAAACTTACCTATGCTGCTCTTGTTACGCTTAATAAGCGGCCACATCTTAGGATACATACCTACAAGCTTAACTGTGTTTCCGTCTTCATAAGGAAGCTTTCCGGTAAGTACCAGCTTGTAAAACTCAAAATAGTCGTAATCATTAGCACCGTTGATATACTGCATATAGCCGGGGAACTCATCAGGTCCCATATAAGCATGTGTATTAGGATATTCGATGCCGAGCAGATCACCCATAGGTTCAAGCTGATGCATCCACTCATGTACAGCTACCGAAGTAGCGTACAGAGAAGGTATCTCGGGATCTGCCAGAGGATAAGTACCCTCTGCAGGCTTTCCTAAGTCAAATGTAGAGTAACCTATATCGTAATTCATGTTGGCAGTCATAAGACCGAGCATAACATAGTTTACACCGTAGTTTTCTTTATCTTCATTTCTTAAGACATTCTCTTCTCCGGCGGTCTGAACTGTGGTAAGTACTGTATCAAATTCACGGCCTTCTGTTAATTCATCGATATAAGGCTGTACTGTGTACTGATTCAGATACAACCAGTCGTCATTATAGTACTTGGTAAGCGGTGTCTCATCATCTATAAAATGAAGCTCTACAGTGATATCCAGATTATGCTGGGTGATACTCTCCAGGCACTTCTCGTAGTTATATGCTACAGCCTGAAGGTATTCCCTATCAAAATCAGTCATCTGGAAATCAAGACCTTCATATGTAACATGTGTGAATCCAAGCCAGAGCACATAGTACTTTACCGGAGTATCCAGATTGGTATAGTCACCGTTATTATACTGTGCCAAAGCATCCTCGATCATATTATCCTGATTTGCTGCAACCGACGCAAAATACGAGAGCTTCTCAACCTCAGGTGTAGGCTCGGGTGTAGTGACAGGGTCTGTGACTGCAGGTTCGGATGTAACCGCAGGCTCTACATTAGATGCAGGGTCAGGAGTTACTGTCTCTGTAGCAGGATCAGGTGTAACATCATTATCACCCGAATTCTGCTCTGTTCTTCTGCGGTCGGTATTATCTTCCGACTCATCGCTCGATCCGCATGCACTTAATACAAGTGTGCTGATCAGGAGCATACATAATAAACGTAATAAAAGTTTGTTTTTCATGTGATAATCCTCTTTTGTTCCTAAATGTTTTTTAATCTTAAAACAAAACATCTAGTAGGATACACTTTTTTTATGAAAAAGTCAAATATCATTTATCCCAGGTCACTGGATTACCTCTTCGCTCGGTCATAGTCCTGTTGGGAAGGCCCTCTTCCGGATATCCGAGTATCAGGCCCCCGGTGATAGTCTCATCGTCATTAAGACCATGCTTGAGCATAAATGCACGTATCACTTCATTCTCATCCAGCCAGTGCAGCTGATTGATCCAGCATGATCCGAGATCAAGTGCATTTGCTGCTATCATCATATTCTCGAGAGCGCAGGCACTGTCTGCCATAGCGTTTCCGTAACCCTTTTTATTCGATACCGCTATAAATACAGGAGCATTGTAATGAAATACGAAGCTGCCTCTCTTGGAAGCCACGATGCAGCGTTCAAGAGAGATATACATTCCGTCGGTCTTTTCCATCTTGGCAAACTCTCCCCTTACTAAGCCGGCCAGTTCATCCAGTACTGCTTTATCTGTAAATACCATAAAATGCGTGGTCTGATTATTATGTCCGCTCGGAGCGTATCTGCCGGCCTCGATCACTTTCTCGATCAAGTCTCTGTCCGGTACTGTTTCTTTATATTTCCTGGTGCTTCTTCTGGTTAAGATAGCTTCTAATGCTTCCATATCAGTCTCCTTGTCTTCG
>JAFZQN010000004.1 GCA_017620375.1 Lachnospiraceae bacterium | reverse complement strand
CTGAAACTGCAGCCGTACCCAAATTCCGGGATGATGCGGTATTTGCTGTAAACGGGATACAGGTTACCATGGGAGAGTGGAATCTGTACGCCCGTCCGATACTAGATGCGACCGATAATATGTACGGTACCGATATCTGGCACTTCAGGATGGATACGGAAGGCAAACTGTTCGGAGAAGCACTTCAGGAGTATATCCGTGATAAAATAGTAAATATAAAGGTAGTGGCAGGGAAAGCCGAAGAACTCGGAGTGAGACTTACCGAAGATGACAGAACAGAGATAAGTATAGCTGCTGCCGAATATATGGAGAAACTCACAGAAGAACAGCAGAAGGAATTCAGTATCACAAAGGATACGGTGGAAAAGGTATATGCAGATAACCTGCTTGCCACAAAGGTGTACGAGTACCTTACACTTAATGTTGATACTTCTACGGATGAGACAGAGGTAAGACATATGGTACTCCGTTACATCATGCTTCCCAAAACTTATGAAAACCGTTCGGGTGAGACCGTATTTTACAGTGATGAGGAGATAGCGGCAGAAAAAAGCCGTATTGAGGCCGTAAAGGCAGCTCTCGATAAAAATCCCGGAGCCACATTAAAAGACTTTGAAAGCGATGAACTTACGGTCACCGATCTGATAGTGGATTACAAAGGATTAAAGGAACGCCTTCCGGAAGATATGGCTGGCGTAGTATTCTGGCTGAGGGAAAATGAGATAAGCCGTATATTGGAAAGTGATGAGGCATTCTTTATATTTGAATGCGTAAAACTGTCCGATGAAGAAAAAACAAAAGCTGCCCGCATCAAAGTTATAGAACAGCGCGAGCAGCAGATATTTGAAGAAGCTTACTGTGAATGGAAAAAGGATGTTGAAGTTATAAATAACGATCCGGTATGGAAAGGCATAACCGATCAGTTTAATACCTATGGAAGCGTAGAGTAACTTTATTTACTATTTTTCCGTGGGATATCCGTTCATAAAATAGATATCCAGGGTTTCCTCTTCAAAATCATCCAGTACGTTATAATACTCATAGTAAGTATTTGTTGAGTTTTTCAGGTAATTCTTTTTAAGCGCATCAGCGTAAGCTGTGTCGAGCTTATTGTATATAGGTGAATATTCTTTGCCGTAACCGGTGTTTCTCCAGTGATAGAAGCTTACGGGCCTTACGGTGTTCTCAAAACGGTTCTCGGTGATCATAGGATTAACGGAACCGTTTACTATTATCGAGACAAGTTCCAGTTCGGGTACCTCCGAATATATGAAGCAGTTTTCCTTTATCACCGGCTTATCCCAGTTCATACATCTTATGGCGTAGGTCTTTATATCAAAGAAGGTATTTCTTAAGATGTTGATATTTTTATGGGCACTTCCTTCGGAATACTTATGTGTTGCGATACCGCATTCCACCTCATAAAATATGTTGTCTGTGATATAGATATCCTTGTTCGGAGTTTTGTCGTAACTTGTCCAGAGCTGGTGGAAACCGCCGGTCGCTTTGTCGGGAGTATCGATGTTTATGGCTTCCTTACGGGTGGTCTGGGACTCCGATGCACCGTAGAAGAAGTTGTTTGTAATATGGACATTGCAGGAGGCATCAAGCTCTATAAAGTGATAGGTATTCATGTTGAAAAATGAAATGCCCGATATGGTGAGGTTTTTGCAATGTGCGGAAACGATACCCTGGCACATGATATTGTTAAGGTCTATACATGCCCTTCCTTCACCGAGTATCTGTATATCATGCTCGCCGTTATATCCTTTAAATACACCCTCTTTTGATGCATTTGTATATGAAACGGTCTGGAAAAGTGACGCGGTGGCGGTAAGGCTCTTTGAGCCGGTGTCATCGGTCTTTTTTATTGTGGCTCCGTCCTCTAATATAATGGTGGTATTTGAGGGGATACAGAGCGAATTTGTTACGGTATAGGTACCTTTCTGTAATACAAGTACACCGCCCTTTAAGGTGTTAAGTCTTTCCAGATATGAACGGAGCAGGTAATAGCCTTTGGTTTTACTGTTATATGTACCGTATTTTACGTAATTGGAGTTATAGGGCTCCGAGTCCGGATTTATGATAAAAAGGGTTCCCTCGCCGTTGTATATTTTGATATCGGTAGTGAATGTCTCACCCATACATGAAGCGGTGAGTGTTACTTTGCCGGGCTTTAATGTCTTTATGATACAGTCTGTAGCACCCTCAGCGGTTATCTCGGCGTAGCCTTCGCCATGCAGGGTCCAGATGACGGGTTCCTCGTGTCCGTATCTTTTCAGTTTAAAGCGGAAGGTGTCATTTAATGTCATGACATCGGTAGAATCTGCCAGCTTGCTGTAAGGGGCTTTTACGGTTACCTTCATTGAGCAGGTGGTGGTCTTGCCACCCTCGGTAACATCGGCAAAAACGGTGGTACTGCCTTCCGATACCGGGAATATCTCACCTTCGGGTGAGATGACCGCTATTTCGTTATCGTCACTGTAGTAGCTTATATCATATTCTTCACCGGTACCCACTACGTCACAGAGGTAACTGTCCCAGCCGGTGTACAGGGTAATCTTTTCTTTATCAAAACGGTATGTGCTCCCTGCTTTTTTTGATTTTGCAAAAACGCTTGCTCCGGGACACATAAGGACGGTCATGATACATAGGATCATAACAAAAAGACCGGTTTTTATTCTTTTGCAGTTCATGGCCATTCTCCTTTCAAATCTGCTTTATTATACCGCAAAAACAAGGTTTAATCAAGAGAAGGGTGTCACCGCTTTGTAAAATCTTTGTTAAATTATTGTTGATAAAAGTGGTTTTTTAATATATAATAGACATAATAGTGCGGTGCACTTTAGATTCTTCCCTTGTCCGTATGGACAAAAGTGGAAATTTGGAGGTTTACATGAAAAAACAGGCATTTAATCCTTACCTGCCTTCATGGGAATACGTTCCCGACGGTGAGCCTTACGTATTTGACGGACGCTTGTATGTATACGGATCCCACGATCAGTATAACGGACAGGCATTCTGTCTCGGAGATTACGTAGGCTGGTCGGCACCGGTGGATGACCTTGGTAACTGGAGATACGAAGGCATTACCTACCCCAGGATGGCAGACCCCGCCAATGACGGAAGGATGGTTCTTTACGCACCTGATGTTACTATCGGTCCCGATGGCAGATACTACATGTACTACTGCTTGGATAAGGTTCCGATCGTTTCCGTGGCAGTATGTGATACTCCTGCCGGAAAATATGAATTTTACGGACATGTTCATTATCAGGACGGCACCAGGCTCGGTGAGAGACAGGGTGATGAGCCGCAGTTCGATCCCGGCGTTATAACGGAGGACGGAAAGACTTATCTTTATACAGGTTTCTGCGGTATGGGCGACAAGTCAAGAACAGGCTCTTTCTGTTGCGTACTTGACAGCGATATGCTTACGATCATCAAGGATCCCGTAAGGATAATCCCGGGTGTTATGTATGCTTCGGGTACCCAGTATGAAGGACATGCGTTCTTTGAGGCATCATCCATCAGAAAACGCGGAGATACATATTATTATATTTACTCTTCACAGGTTATGCATGAGCTTTGCTACGCTACTTCAAAGTACCCCGATAAGGACTTTAAGTACGGCGGAGTCATCGTAAGCAATGCCGATATAGGAATAGACAGCTACAAGCCCAAGGATATGGTGGCAGGTACCATGGGCAATGATCACGGCAGTATCGTACAGATCGGTGACGACTGGTACATTTTCTACCACAGACAGACAAACGGTACATGGTTCTGCCGTCAGGGCTGCGCTGAGAAGATAAAGTTTGAAGAAGACGGTTCCATCAAGCAGGTTGAGATGACATCCTGCGGTCTTAACGGCGGACCTTTAGAGGGAAAAGGCGAATATGCCACATATATCTGCTGTAACCTGTTCAATAAGGAAGCGAAGCCCGGGCCTTTTGGTATGGGATTCCATGGAAACAACGCCAAGATCATCATGGACGGCCGCGACGGCGATGAAGAGCTCGGATATGTTTATAACGTAAAGAACGGCGATGTCATTGGTTTTAAGTACTTTGATTGCAAGGGTATCACTAAGGTTAAGGTAACCACAAGGGGATATTCCTACGGCAAGTTCGAGGTAAGGACCAAGTGGGACGGAGATGTACTCGGTACAATAGATGTTATAAGTTCTAACTTCTGGGAGTCCCATGAGGCTGATATAGTTATTCCCGACGGAGTAAATGCTATTTACTTTACATTTACGGGCGGCGGAAACTGCAGTTTCAAGAGCTTTGAATTATTATAGAATTTTCTACAACATAGGAAAAGGAGAATTATAAAATGGCAAAACAGAGAGAAGCACTGGTTACCAATATCTTCACAGCAGATCCTTCTGCACACGTATTTAACGACAAGATCTATATCTACCCCTCACATGACCTCCCCCACGACGGAGCTGATGATGACGAGGGTATCGAATATGCTATGGAGGATTACCACATCCTTTCCATGGACAATGTTGACGAAGCAACTCCCTGTATCGATAACGGCGAAGCACTTCATATGAAGGATATCCCGTGGGTAAGCAAGCAGATGTGGGCACCCGATGTGGCATTTAAGGATGGAAAGTATTATCTTTACTTCCCCGCAAGAGACCTTGACGGTGTATTCCGTCTCGGTGTTGCTGTATCCGACAGCCCCGTAGGACCTTTCAAGGCTGAAGATAACTATATCCCCGGAAGTATGAGTATCGATCCCGCCGTATTCGAAGAGAACGGCAGATACTACTGCTACAACGGCGGACTTTGGGGCGGCCAGCTTGAGAAGTGGATGACAGGCTCATATGTTGAGAATCCCGCTGAGATCCCTGCAGATGCTCCCGCACTCGGACCGTTCTTTGCAGAGCTTAATGAAGATATGAAGACCTTTAAGGCTACTCCCAAGATGGTTACCATCTTAGATGAGAACGGCGAGCCCATTAAGGCAGGCGATGAGGACAGACGTTACTTCGAAGGTCCTTGGATGCATAAGTACAACGGACTTTACTATCTGTCATATTCAACAGGTACAACACATTATCTCGTATACGCTACCGGTACAAGTCCCGAAGGACCTTTCACATATCGTGGAAGACTTATGGAGCCGGTTATCGGATGGACCACACATCACTCCATCGTAGAATATCACGGAAAGTGGTATCTGTTCTATCATGACTGCGAGATCTCACAGGGTATCAACCACAGAAGAAACGTTAAGTTTACCGAGATCTTCTACAATGAGGACGGTACTATCAAGACCGTATTCCCTTACGATCATAAATAATAAAAAAATCATTACGGCTGTCGCACATGCGGCAGCCTTTGACAGTTATAACAACAGAGGTAACCATGAGACTGAGACATAATCCCAAGGCCGATATAGCGGTGGAAAACAGCGAATACGTAGAACAGGATCCAAAGGCAAGGAAAGGAAGCTGGCATGAGCTTTTTGGGAACGATAATCCCATACATATCGAGATCGGTATGGGTAAGGGTAATTTCATAATGACTTTGGCTTCCGAACATCCCGATATCAACTATGTGGGGATAGAACGTGTGCCTACCGTCCTGTATAAAGCATTAAGAAAGCAGGAGGAGATGAAACTGAAAAACCTCATGCTTATGGCTTTTAATGCGGATGCTATAGATGAAGTGTTTGAAAAAGATGAAGTGGACCGTATCTATCTTAACTTTTCCGATCCGTGGCCCAAGGACAGACATGCATTAAGGCGTCTTACTTCGCCCAGGTTTTTAAAGCTTTATGACAGCTTTTTAAAGAAAGAGGGTTTTATTGAGTTTAAGACCGATAACAGAGCTCTTTTTGATTATTCGCTGGAGGCGGCACCTGCTGCCGGCTGGAAGGTAAGAGACATTACATATGACCTTCATCACAGCGAATACGTGGAAGGAAATATCATGACCGAATATGAGATGAAGTTTTCCGCTATGGGAATACCCATCAATAAAATGGTCATATACAGGTAATAGGCAGGTGTTATCCCGCATCTGGCGGGGATTGACTATTAATCGGAAAAATGTTAAAATGCACACGTTTAAAGAAAACCCTTTTATAGTTAATTAGGAGGAAAGAAAATGAAGAAGAAATTACAAAAGAGCCTGATCATGATCATTCTCGTGCTCTCTATGCTGGCACTTGCAGCCTGTTCTAAGAGCGATGATGACGAAGAGGAAGGCGGCAGCAGACGCCGTCGTACCGAAAATGTAGACCCCACTGATGAGCCTACTGCCGAGCCTACGGCTGAACCTACAAGTGAACCTATACCTACTGTCGAGCCGGCAGATACACCTATCCCTACCGAGCACATAGTAACGCCCGATAAAAAAGATGAGGATATTAGCGGTACAGGCAATACCACTACACCCGGCGAAGAGCCTGTTATCACAGATGAGCCTGTTATTACCGATGAACCTGAGCCTTCAGATGAGCCGGTATACACCAATTCAAATGTTCTTGAAGTAAAGTATACGAGCTTTGATGGCATAGATGACAATGCAAAGAGTGTAGCAGCTGATTTCGGCAGCGGATTCCTTACCGGAAATAAGGAAACTATTCTTAAGACTCTGGCATATGATGAAGATAAGATGGAAACATTAGATCAGGAATTAAATGAATTTTCCGGATTAATAGGTGAGGTAGATGATGAGATCCGGAATCTTGGTCTTGATCCTGCAACAGTTGATATCAGCTCATTGTATTATCTTGAGCCTATAGGCGGCAAAAATATTGATGCTTTAGAAGCTGTTTCCTGGATGCAGCTTTCAGATACATATGTTAACGATATTACAGAGTGGGACAATTTCTGTGTGATCTCAACAGAGATGAAGGGCACTCTTGCAGAATTATTGGGATATGAGGGTCTTGATGCAGGTATTAATTTTGTGCTTGCTGAAAGAGACGGCGAATATAAGGTTCTTACAGCAACATTTTACGAAGATGATTATATTGAGCCTGTTGATCCTGAGATCAATAATGATAAGCTCATTGAGATCAAGGGTAAGCTCTATCAGTTTAACGGCGATGAGACTGCTGATGAGATCATAGATTTATTTAACGGATCATTTGAGGATCTTGATTTTTATACCATGCTTTCATGCGTAGCTATAGATGAGGATATGCTTATTGATGCGATAGCAGATAATACCGAGGCACTTGACACATTTGAATTAGCCAAGAACCTGCCCGGCATGCTTTCGATCAAGACCGAAAGAGGAGAAGCAACTCCGGTTACCGAAGAAGAACTGAATGATATCCGTCTTGAATGCGAAACTGTAGAGCATACCGAACTGATCACCGATGTAGTAAAATACGAAGTGACATACAGTATGGTGATGGGCGACAACAGCGATACAGAGACAGAGACCGTATACGTAGGCAAATACGACGGCGAATACAGAATAGTTAAATGTTTCATCTTTGACTAATACCTAAATTGAAAGGTTTATAACCCTTGAAAAAATACTGTGTAATAGGAACACCCGTCGGACACTCCAGGTCTCCCGAGCTTTTTCAGCGGTTCATCACTGAAAAGGGCTTAAGAT
>JAFZQN010000066.1 GCA_017620375.1 Lachnospiraceae bacterium | reverse complement strand
TGAAACTCTCTGGATACTGCGGATAGTCTGCAACGATATTGAATTTGAAGTGGCCATCAATACGAACGATCTTCTAGGTATGCCTTTACCGGGTATGAGATTTAAGGGTGTTGTATGGATGCAGGGTGAAGTCGGTGCAGCAGGGTAAGGAGAAAATAAATGCGTAATAAAAAGAGCCGAAAAATAGGGTACAGACAGGTCTTTATGATCCTGTTTACCCTATTTTGGGTTATTTATCCGTATATTGCCCGTGTACTAGTAAAGAAGATACCATCACCGGAAGATGTATTTTTTGCTAATACACAGGGACTTATAATCGATCTGGTGCTTTTCTGTAAAGAAGTGGCACTGGCGGTATTTGCTGGCGGTTGTATTTTGTATTTCTTAGGAGAGAGGATATTCCCGGACAGACCGGATAAACTCGATAAAGACAGGTTCCTGAGACTTAAACTTCCGTTTATCTTTATCGGGGGGTATATCTTTTTCTCAGTTCTATCTTTTTTATTCTGTGATTATAAGGAAACGGCTTTTTTCGGTGTTAATTCCGAGTATGAAGGTTTGCTCGCGGTTCTCAGCTACGCGGCTGTGTTCGTGCTGGCGTTGTATTATCTTAAGCCTCAAAAGGACGGAACAAAAGGGATCCATCTTACAGAGATATTCAAATATGGAGTAATAGCTGTAAGTGTGATCACCGGAGTGTTGGGTATCATCGAGATATTCGTTCGGCCGATCCTGGAATTCCCGTTTATGCAGGATCTGATATCATCGGAAGAAAACAGAACTATAGCACGCAGTATCAGGAATGAAAACTTCATAGGACAGATAAGCCTGACATTCCATAATCCCGGATTTTTGGGTGGTTTCTGTGCACTTATCACACCCGTATGTCTCTCGTTATCCTTGGAAGGGAAGAAGATAAGAGGCATTATCTGTTCGGTAGCTACCGGATTACTACTCATGACGCTGTGGTGGTCAAACTCTACGGTGGCTCTGGTAGCAGTCATTCTCACAGTACCGGCATTTGCCATAATGGCACTGATGAGATCGGAGAAAAACAAAAGACAGCGCGTATTTATAAATGTTGGTATAGCAGTAGCGACCGGAGTACTCATGATAGTACTGACAAACGTTCTTCCGACATATTCTTCGAGGTATAAGGAGACGCATGAGACTGCCGAGAGCAAGACGTCAGTAAAGCTTATAACAACAGAACCTTTAAACAAAGAGCTATTGACAGCGTTGACAAATGTATCAGGTAAAGATACACCGGCTGAAAATATATCTACCAAGTATAAGCTCACAAAAGCAGAGCTTATCGATGGAGCGCTTTATCTTTACTCGGGTGAAACGCTGCTTAAGATATCTGTGGATAAGGTATTTTATGATCTGCAGATCGTAAGCGGTGAAGGAAGGGACTTTACACAGAGTCTGGTATTCAGTGACGGAAAAGCGCGGATAAAGGGAGATAAAATGATACCCGCGACACTTCCTGCTACGAGTATCCGAGGAGAGAAACAGGGCTTCGGATTTGATGATGACCGTTACCGTGCGGTAAAGATTGCGCTTGAAGACAGACTGATGTACATCGATCTCGGGTATTCGGGCTCGGTTGAGTTTTACCTGATGGAGGATGGGCTCAGGCTTATCGGACAGGGTAGTGCATTTCTTGAAGAGATCCCTCAGCCAAGAGTGACGGGATTTGAGTCGTTGTATTCTTTCGGAACCGGCAGGGGTTATCTGTGGGTACAGAGCCTGCCGCTGTTATGGGAATCCATGCTTATAGGCGGCGGAAACGGAACATTTGCATTCAGGTTCAGGCAGAATGAGATAGTGGGATTACTTAACACTCACGGAAGCTGTAAATATGTTATTGACAGGCCGCACAACTGGTATCTGCAGATAGCACTTTCGGACGGGGTTACGGCTCTTATATGTGTACTGGCATTGTTTGTGTGGTATATAATAACATTCTTTAAGAGTTTAGGTGCCGGAAAGAAGGAAAAAAATACCGGTAACAGTTTGAACCAGGCGGATGTATTTGATATCGGATTGTTCTTTGGATTAGTCGGATTTATGCTGTGCGGTATGATAAATGACAGCTGTGTAACGGTTAATCCATGGTTCTGGCTGTTATTCGGATGTGCGGTAACGAGACTGATACCAAACACACTGATACAGGATGGTAAGAAGAAGGCAGCATCACGGTCCAGATAGGTTCAGGGCATAGTGTGAAATACAATTCAACTTGACTATACCTTAAAATTGTGATAATATAACGTAGGTTTCAGGCGACTGAAACCGGGTAAGTCCGCGTAGCTCAGCAGGATAGAGCGACCGCCTCCTAAGCGGTAGGTCGTGCGTTCGAATCGCATCGTGGACGGACAATGGGCTATATAGTCCACGAAAAGAGCCTTGTAGAAAGGCTCTTTTTTATTATGTTATATAAATTAGGAAGATAATATGTTTACAAAACATGGAATTTTAGAATTTTATAAACAAAGTGTTTACAAGCGAATAATTATATGATAATATAAACACAGAGAGGAAGGTGACAGCTATGTTTGGGAAAAACCTTAAGTATTACAGGCTAAAAAAGAATATGACCATGAAGGATTTAGCTGAAGCATGCGGTTTGACTTCTATGGCCATCTCAAATTATGAAAGTGGAAAGCGACAGCCTGACATGGACATAATTAACTGTTTGGCGAAAACTTTGGGAGTTAATGTTGTTGATTTCCTTGAAGCAAGAAATACCAACCTTGTTTTTCAGCATTGTGAGTACAGAAAACATTCTTCACTTACTAAAACACAGCAAGAATATATTCAAGAATCTGTTGAAGAGTACTTTAGTCGTTTTTTTGATGCGGTCGATTGCTTAGGAGGAGATCCGCTTCCAAGCCCACCGAAATGTCATACTATTAAGAAATCAGGGAATAGAGAGAAGGATGCACTAAAACTAAGAGATTTTCTTGGTATTCAAGAGGATGGACCAATCGATGAGTTAATTTGCATTTTGGAAAACAAAGGCGTAATGGTCATTGAACTTGATATCGACAATGATCATTTTTTTGGAATGAATGGATTTGTTAATGGTTATCCATATATTGTGATCAATAAAAACATGAGGGCAGAAAGGAAACGGACGACTATACTTCATGAGGCTGCTCATTTGGTATTTATATGGGATCCAAACAAAGAGAAAGAAAATGAAGACGAGGCTACAGCTATAGCTGGAGCGGCATTAATATCTGAAAAGGATCTAATCCGAGAACTTGGACCACATAAATCGGCATTGACTAAGGATATGGTACTAGTATGCCGTGAATATGGAATTTCTATGTATTTGCTTGTCAAAAGAGCATCTATGGTAGGGATTATTTCTGACTATATGGCAAGAGATTTTTATATTAAAGCAAATAAAGCAAACTGGAAAAAAACAGAGCCCAACCGTGTCCGTAATCCTGAAAAACCGATGTTACTAAATCAATTAGTGTACAGAGCGGTTAATGAAGAGGGCATCAATTTGCAACGTGGCGCTGAATTGCTTCGTATTCCGATATCTGAAATGGAAGAGTTTTGTGGATTGATGGAGGTATAAGCTTGAAATTGATCAGTAGCGATACCAATATCTGGTTGGATTTTAATACTATATCTAAATTGGAGCTGCCTTTTAAACTACCCTACACCAAGAATGATTACAAATTATTTGGAGGGACGAAAATGATTACAGAAAATACAAGAATTAAAACACTGGTAGACAAAGGGGGCTATCCTGCTGGGACTATCGGTATTGTAGTAAGTTTATACAAAAGCGGTTCGGCATGTGAAGTTGAAATCTGGGATGAAACAGGTTATCCGATAGATGTCGTAACATATCTGTTATCTGAAATTGAAGAAAACGTATAATATAAATAATACCGTCCCCGTGTTTGAGGACGGTATTATTATGTCTTCAGATGAATAACCTAGGGGGTTTATCTTTTAAGAAATGCTACAAGTTTTGCACGGTCTTTTATGTCAAACTTATCATATATTATAGAAACATAATTTTTTACGGTTCCTTCTGATATATATAATAAGGAAGCTATCTGTGAATTGGTACAGCCATCGGCGATGAGCTTGGCGATATCTTTCTCGCGGTCGGTAAGTCCTGCGTCATTAAAGAGAGCCTCCATGCGGGATTCTTTACTTGCGGCAGAAGTACTGTCCGAAGCACCGGAGTTTTCGTTTGATGTTACGGCAGGAGTACCGGAGTTTAAAAGTCCGGTGAGTTTCTGCATTACCTTGGCATCGAGTACGCCTACACCCTTTACGGTCTGTTCCACGGCATCGATGATAGCATCCTTTCCGGAATCTTTCAGTAAATATCCTGAAGCGCCGTTGGACAGAGCTTCGGTGATATTCTTTTCATCATAAAACGTGGTCAGTACGATCATGCGGATATCCGGGTAGAGTTCATGCACCTTTTTGATCAGCTCTATACCGCCCATACCCGGCATGTTAAGGTCTATGAGCATGACATCGGTCTGTGTATTTTTTAATATGTCAAGAGCGGCGATGCCGTTACCTGCAGTTCCGACTACAGTGTAATTGCCCTTAACGGTTAGGACTATCTCCAGACTTTCCAATAATAACGGTTCGTCGTCAACCAGTAATATTCTTATCATTTTTTCCTCTGTTATAAAAAAATATATTATTAAACTTCTATAATTATATTCTATCTGCCTGATACGCGCAACCGGATTTTTACATCGATATTTCGATATTTCGAAAGTATTAAAAAAATGGAACCGGGGATTTTCATCCTACGTCTAATGTTTAGAAAACGGAAAAGAAAAAAACAAAACAAACGATATATCGGAAAAACAAAGTAAAAAGACAAGGATAGCAATTAAACACAAAAACCCTGGGCATTACCCCCGGGAAAAACGGAGGAAAAAATTATGAAGATAAGGAAAAGAATAATAGCTTTAACATTAGTAAGTATTTTATCATTAGGACTTATAGGATGTGCGAAAGGGGATGATGGTCCTCGTGAAAACAATTATTACAGCACAAGCACAAATAACACAACAGACAGCAGCAATTATAAGTTAGGTGTGGACGGCGGTTATGTGATGACTGCCACCGAATCCTACGAGTATCCGGCTTATGATCAGAATCAAAACGCTATTGAATGGAACACCGAAGAGTATAAGTATATCAACGAAAACGGCTGGAAAGTCGTAAGCGTAACACCTTTTTCTACATTTGCAGCTGACGTGGATACAGCTTCCTATGCAAACTTAAGAAGAATGATCAACAAGAGGCAGAATATACCTGCAGATGCGGTAAGGATAGAAGAGCTTATCAATTATTTTAAATATGATTATACAGCACCTACAGGAAGCGATCCTTTCTCTATCACTACAGAACTGGCACCCTGTCCCTGGAATGACAAGACAAAGCTTCTCCTCGTGGGTATCAAGGCTAAGGATATCGATATGAGACAGAGAAAGCCTTCAAATCTGGTATTCCTGGTAGATGTATCCGGTTCGATGAACGGCGCCGACAGACTCGGTCTTGTTCAGTCTTCCTTTAAGATGCTTACCGAAGAACTGAATGAGAATGACAGAATATCACTGGTAACATATGCATCAGGTGACAAGATTGTGTTTGAAGGACTTTCGGGAGATGACAAAAAAGAGATTACCGAAAAGGTGGAAGATCTTTTTGCAAGCGGCGGAACCAACGGATCTGCAGGTATACAGACAGCGTATGAAATAGCAGAGAAGTATTATATAGAGGGCGGAAATAACCGCATCATCCTTGCTACCGACGGCGATCTGAATATCGGTATCACAGATGAAGGCTCTCTTACAAAGCTGGTAAAGGAAAAGGCAAAGAGCGGTGTAGAACTTTCAGTACTCGGTTTTGGCTGGGGCAATATCTCTGACAGCCGTATGGAAGCTTTGGCAGATAACGGAAACGGAAATTATAATTACATCGATTCTATAAATGAGGCTAAAAAGGTGCTCGTAGATGAGATGGGCGGAACTCTTTTTACAGTAGCAAAAGATGTTAAGTTCCAGTTAGAATTTAATCCCGCTATGGTTAAGGGATACCGTCAGATCGGTTATGAGAACAGAGCTATGGCAACAGAAGATTTTGCAGATGACAGCAAGGACGGCGGCGAGATCGGTGCCGGACACAATGTAACAGTACTTTATGAGATTGCTCTTACAGACAGCGAGCAGGAGCTTCCTGAGATCGATTCCAAGTATTCAAAGGTTGTGGCAGACAGTAATGTATCCGGTGAATATCTTACCGTAAATATCAGATACAAGGCTCCCGACGGAGATACCAGCACTCTTATCCAGAAGGCAGTTGATGATTCAGTATTCTCTGAGAAGATGAGCGAGAATATGTCATGGGCAGCAGGCGTAGCCCAGGCAGGCATGCTGATCAGAAAGTCTGAATTTGCAGGTACCAGCACAATGGACGGCGTAATAGAAAGACTTTCTGAACTTAATATCACCAGTAAGGATGAGTACAGGAAGGAATTCTGCGAACTCATGAAGAAGGTACAGATAGAGAAGTAATGATATAACTTTGAAGAATTTCCTATTATACATAGTAGTCTTCCCCTCAAATCCCCGCTTATGGAATGTATAAGCGGGGGTTGTTTATTTAAAAATTGAAATCTTACGGGATTAATGATATACTTACCGATGGATATAGATTAAATACTGACTGTTTCATCGGTGTCGAGGCAGGCAAGGCACCGATGTGTAACTAACCTTGCGGCAGGGAAGGACATATGAAAAACCGTATGGCGGAAAATATAATATGGGCGGCGAGCGCTGTCATGTTGATAATATACATGATAGTGTTTGTTTTGGTGTCCGACAGTGAGTTTATCCTTGCCGGGATAGTGTTCGGTGTGGTGACACTCATTATGCTCTGCGCAACGGTGTTCGCTGAGGGACGTAACAAACAGGGCTGTCTCGTGACATATGCGATACTGGTCATGGGAGTCTCTTTTATATGTCATCAATTGTGGTGCGGACTGCCAATACTTACCGCTACGGCGCTGTATTCGTGTTATGATTTTCTGCTGGATTCCCATAAGAAAAATATATTGGTTAATGTGTTTTTTATAGTCGGATTTGCATACTGGTCGAGAAGACTTACTCCGGAAAGGATGGGAGTGGAAGGATATCTGGCTGTCGCGGGACTGGTGGTATTTGCAATAATGTGGAGTCTTGCGGTATACTGGCTGTTCAGGTATTTTGAGATGAACGCCAATCTTGAGAAGGCACTTAAGAGTTCCGCGCTTGATGCGATGAATGAGAGACAGTTAAGAATAGAGATAGCGGAAAGTAAGAATCTGGCCGAAGAAAATGCAAGACTGGAGGAAAGAGAGCGTATCAGCCGGGATATCCACAACGCGGTGGGGCATACTCTTTCAGCTGCGACGGTGACGTTGGATGCGGCACAGATGCTGATGGATTCCGATTCAAAAAGAGCCAATGAAAAGATCGACCAGGCAAATGAGCGTATCCATGAAGCTATCGGGTCTGTAAGAAGTGTTGTGAGGACCTTGGATTCTAAAGATGACAGTGTATTGGTGCAGGATTATATTAATTCTTTAAAAGAGCTAATACATAATTTCACTCTTGATACCGAGATAAAGGTTCACCATAACCTGGATCTGATACTTGCTGAAGAGGAACGCCGTATAAGTGTAAAAACTCCGGATGATAATACGGAAAGAAAAGAAGGAAAGCTCCATATCGGACGGGCAGCATTTATCAGCAGTTCGATTTCTGAGCTTTTGACAAACGGCGTAAAACACGGAAAAGCCACAGTGTTTATAATACTTTTGACACTGGGTGAAACCAATATCGGCGTTCAGGTCAGTGATAACGGTGCCGGCTGGGGAGATATCACGTACGAGCAGAAACAGCTTAAGTTACGTAACGGGTTCGGATTACGTAAGATGAACGATTATATAAAAACAAACGGTGGTTCATTTGAAGTAGAAGGCAAGGACGGCTTCTGTGTAAAGATATCGTTACCGAGATAAAAGATAAATATGACCGCAGTCATGGTAAGATATGACCGCGGTCACTTTTTTTATTTGAAATGCGGGTGTATGATGATGTCAGTCAATCAGAGGGACGGTTCTGTGATCGACAAAAAAGAAAGTCTTTTCCCCCGGGGGAGGGGAAGCTGTCCGTCCAAAGGACGACTGATGAGGGTAGGAGGCTTAAGGACATGAAAAAGAAAACACGTAGATTTTTGGTAATGGTGTTGATGATCTTATCAATCCTTTCGTTAACCGCTTGCGGTAAATATAATTCGAGTTGGAGTGCAACAGCATTTGCGCATTCCAATACATCTAAGTCGGCATCCATGAGCTTTTGGAAATTTGACGGAACGATAGTTTTTAAACTCAAGTGCAAGGATAGCGGGAAGGAAGTCCTTAAATACAGCGGTAAGCTGGATGGCAAAGAGGAAAACGGAACTATTACCGTATACTACGATGATGATGGGACCAAGAAGGAACTGTTTTCATTAAAAAACGGGGAAAGCGTGGAAGCAACTCTGGATAAGCTGAACGAAGGAACGGTACATATAATCGTTGAGACCGATAACAGATGCGAAAACGGAGAACTTGAATTTAATATAGAATAAAACGGCATGGTCGATCAGAGGGACGGTTCTCTGATTGACAGAAGGAAGGAAAAAAGATGGACAAAAAAGGAAAGGCAACGCTTTCTGCGATGCCGTACATTAAGGGAAACAAAAAAAGAATAAGAGCACTGATCATTTCGCTGTCAATGTTTGTGGTATTAAGCTACGGCGTAAGTTATATACTGGCCTGCTGTATGGAACCGTTTGAACAGGCTTGCAGCGAACCGTACCGGGATATGCTGCTTACCAGTCCGCATGTTGTGATAGATGAATACGAGACAGTTGATGAGTGGAGCGAGCTTGCAACAAAAGAGGTGCTTAAGTGTGCAGCGGAAATAGAGAAAATCCCGGGAATAACAGGGACACTTCTTTTTAGAGAAGGCCGAGTCAGGATGAAAAGCGTAGTCGGTGAAACGTCGCTTCCCTGTTTCCTGATGGATAACAAAGAAGATGTTAAGACTCTGATGGACTATAAGGACGCAAAACTGGTATCAGGAAGACTTCCCGAAGCTCCGGGCGAGATACTGGTTGACGAAAAGCTTGCCAAAAACATGGGAGATAAAGTGCTCGAGTACATGTCAGACCGTTACTATATTGTGGGGCAGTGTGAAAGCGATTATTATCTGGCATTGGGTATGGCTCTTTCTTCAGAGAATGATATAAACCTTATAGTGTTCCACCCGGATGACGGGAAGGATTACGGACAAATGATAAAGGACACAGGCATAGAGATTTATTATGTAATGGATTATGAATCGCAGCATAAAGGTGTTATGGAGGATGTCGGCTCTCTTTTATCTGTGGAACGTCTGATACAGCTGTCTTGCGGGATCATGCTTGCAATATGTCTTTTGGTTGTGCTTTCACTGCATATAATGGACAGGCATGAGGAATGGTGTCTGATGAACTCGATCGGATTTTCATCAGGTGAGATATATTCCATGGCACTCCGAGAGCTGTTGTTCTGTTTTGTTATGGCGCTTGGTATAGGAGTAGTATTTTCGGCAGCAGAGGGTATTGCATTTGATAAACTGCTATGTGCACCCATAGGAGTACATATAGACTTATTCAGGAAAAGTACGATCCCTGTAGTGATCGGAGTGATGACAGCTATATACGGATGTGCACAGATACCGCTGTTTGTGAATATAAGGAAAGTATGTACGGTTGACGCTATTGAGTAGGAGGGAAAATCAACCGCAGAACCGTCCCCATTATTGATGAGAAAAGGAGAAAAAAATGTTTGAACTTAAAAATGCAACAATGATCTATGATATGGACAAGGAAGAAAAAGTATATGCGATGAGAAATATCTCACTGCAGCTGCCCGACAAGGGACTGGTTGGGATCATAGGTCCTTCCGGAAGCGGCAAATCCACGATGATGTATACCATGTCCACTATGAAAAACCTTACCAGCGGTGAGATCCTGTATAACGGAAAACAGATCACAAATATAAAGGAATCCGAGAGACAGACCTTAAGGCGTGATGAATTCGGATTTATATTTCAGAGACATTATCTTGTGCCTTACTTAACTGCGGTGGAGAATGCAGTATTGGCAGCTAATTGTCCAAAAAAAGAAGCGGTGGAAAAAGCGCGTAAGATACTTCTCGATATAGGATTAAAAAAGAATGAGCTTGATAAGATCCCGGCAAAGCTTTCCGGAGGACAGCGCCAGAGAGTAGCCATAGCCAGAGCCATGATGAACGATCCGAAGGTGCTTTTTGCAGATGAGCCTACAGCTTCACTCGATCATGAGAACGCATATCTGGTTATGGACAGACTCAGAGAGTATGCTATGGAGAGGCTTGTGATCGTAATAACTCATGATCACAGTATACTTAAAAGTACCGATATGACCATAGAGGTATGGGATGGAAGTGTTTCTGCGGTTAAGATACCGGATGCCGCTAAGATTGCATAAAGGAGGAATCATGAATCCGTTTTCTGCGATTTATTATATAAAAAGAAATAAAGCCAGAGCCATAAGCATTATCATCATGCTGGCCTGCACCGCTATAGTATTTATGGGCGGAATGTATATAGATAACATAAACGACGTCTTTGCGTATGCTTATGAGGAACCGGCACAGTATGCGTTATGGGTGGGCTCCGGCAATAACAATGATATAAATGATGAAGTAAGGGACTTTTATCAGCACCAGGAAGAGTATTTACCCGAGAGTGCAAAGACACATATCGGAGTGGATGTACGTTATGCGGATTATAAGAGCATAATGGGATTTAATAACGGCATCACGGTATTCTTCATGACCTCAAAAGAGGATTTTGATACTTTTGTTAGGCTTACTGATATATTACCCGAAGGGTTTACCCTGGAAGATAATGAGGTGGTAATGTCTGAGATGCTGGCCAATAACTGGGGAGTAAATGAAGGTGACATATTAAGTTCCACAGATGATTCGACGGCACATGTTGCTCTTAATTCGGATATGTTGGTAAAAAAGGTACTGCCGTTAAAAGGTAACCAGATATATGGTTGGTCGAGTTCATTTGGAATATACAGCAGCTTGATCCTTTCGACCACAGAAGAGCATGCACCGACACTCGCAGCCGATCTTAATGCTCTAAGGACCACCATCCCCGAAAAATATCCCCATATCCAGGTGTATACCAATGAAGCGTTCATAGAGACCGCCAAGGAACAGACTTCCATGCTTTCCTTATTTTTCCTGATAGTTATTGTGATCGTGGCAGTGGTATTTGCGATCACTTTAAATGCCACTTTTGCTGCCATGTATGAGAAGCGTAAATATGAGTTTTCTATATACAAGGCTATAGGGTTTTCAAAGTTCAAACTCTTTAAGAAGGTGCTGTCCGAGCTGGCGGTGATGGACGGGATAGGATTGCTTGCCGGCGGAACATTGTGTTTTGTGGCGGTTAAAGTTTTAAATGAATTGTTATGGAGCAAGGGAATACAGTTTATTCGTCCTTCCGTATTGGGTATCGTCGGAACTATAGCCTGTAATGTAGCTATTATAATACCTGTGGTGATGGCGAATATGAAACGAATAAAGAAATATGATGTAACGGTGTACTAAAAAAACATCAACAAAAAACGCTAAACCCTTGTAAATCAAGGACTTTGGGGCATTTTCAAAAGCCCCTGTCATACAATTGTACTACAAATATGCAAATGGTATAGACCGTTTCAGGCCGTAATGTACCGTTTGGTTATAAATTGAGTAGCCTGTTTTAAGCAGGTGTGCCTAAACTGAAAAGTCCGGTGATGGACACTTTCTAAAAAAGAGATTTTTTAGAAGGTGTCCTTTTTGTTTTGGTTACGGTGAGTAAGTTTAGAAGGGAGGGCAATGGTTATGACGGGAATGGCGGAAGTGCAAGATGATAACACATAAGCTTACAGGAAAAGAACAGGAGGATGAACATGGGTTATGTAAAGAATAAAGGATGGGAAACAAAATTCCCCCATAATCTGGTAAGAGTCAGGGTACAGGCGAACTCATCTTACCAGCTAAAAAGAGTCATAGAAGCGGTATGCAAGGAAAAAGGGCTTCTGGAGATGGACCGGTCCGATGTGATGAGGAATACAGGAGAAGGGCCCAGACTCCGACAGTTTGTGACATTTAAGGACATGAAATCAGAGAAACTTATTCTGCAGAAGCAGAAAAAGTACGGAAACAGGATAGAGTAAGACATTTAAACCAAATATAGACAGGATATTGGAGGAAAAGCTTATGTGTAAAGTAATTTCGGTATGCAATCAGAAAGGCGGTGTGGGGAAGTCAGCCTCTGCCGCAAACTTAGGGATAGGACTTGCAAGAGCAGGACAGAAGGTATTGGTCATTGACAATGACGCTCAGGGTTCCCTTACCGCAAGCCTTGGGTTTAATGAACCTGATACTATGGAATACACCCTGGCAACAGTCCTGGGAAAGATTATAAAGGAAGAAAGCTATGATCCTGAAGAAGGGATCCTTCACCATCAGGAAGGTATAGACCTTATGCCGGGGAATATCGAGCTTTCAGGAATAGATCTGACATTGGTCAGTGTCATGAGCAGGGAGCATGTCCTTTCAGAATATATAGAGAGCATAAAAGATAGATATAGTTGGATCATAATTGATTGTGCCCCATCACTTGGAATGCTTACGGTAAATGCCCTGGCAGCTTCAGACAGCGTCCTTGTTCCGGTACAGGTCGGATTTCTTCCGGCAAAGGGTCTGGAGCAGCTTATAAGAACCATAAACAAGGTAAGGAAACAAAAGATAAACCGCAATCTCCGCATCGAGGGGATCTTGCTTACGATGGTCGATGGCAGGACAAATTATTCAAAGGAGATAATCAGTCTCATAGAACAGGCATATGGCGGAAACGTAAAGATTTTCGAGAAACCTATACCATTATCCGTCCGTGTCGCAGAGTGTTCTGCTCTGGGGATAAGCATCTACAGGAACGATCCTAAAGGAAAAGCTGCTCTTGGTTATGAATCACTTACGAAAGAGATACTTGGAAATCCGCTGAACGGGGGTGGAGCTCTATGAGTACTGACAGGACGATAGCCGGAAAGATAAGGATTAATTCATTTACGGATCTTATAGGTGGCGACAATAATGAGGTCTGCGAGATCGAGCTTAAAGAACTTCATGATTTCAAGGATCATCCCTTTAAGGTCAGGGATGATGAAAAGATGCAGGAAATGGTTGAAAGCATCAAAAAGTCGGGCGTACTGGTTCCGGGTGTAGTAAGGGCTAAAGCGGAAGGCGGATATGAGATAATTGCCGGGCACAGGCGTAAAAGAGCCTGTGAGCTTGCAGGTTTAGAGACGATGCCTGTAATAATCAGACGATATTCTGATGACGAAGCAATCCTGGTCATGATAGATTCTAATCTGCAACGTGAAGAAATACTTCCAAGTGAAAAGGCATTTTCCTATAAGATGAAATTGGAAGTATTGAAGAGGAAAGCAGGGAGACCCAATAAAGAAAATTCGTGCCAAGTTGGCACGAATTTTCGGGCGGATGAAATATTGGCAGAGAATGCTTCAGATAGCGCAAGAAACATTCAAAGATATATACGGCTTACAGAACTAATCAGCCCTATATTAGATATGGTCGATGATAAAAAGATTAAGTTTATGCCTGCTGTTGAATTGTCTTATCTGACAACAAGGCAACAGGAAATCCTTGTGACAGTTATGAACGAAGAGTCGGTTGTACCATCTTTATCACGGGCACAGCAGTTAAAGAAGCTCAGTCAGGATAAGGCATACACCAAAGAATCAGTACACGCTATTATGGTTGTAGCTCCTGTAAAGGAAAGAAGGATAACAATAAAGCAGGATGTTATTTACAGGTATTTTAATCCCGAAACCAGTGATGAAGAAATAGAGAAAGTCATCTGTAAGCTGCTTGAGGAATGGAGAAAGAAGGGAGGTAAAACATGAGCGAACCATTGCAGCTGGATTATTATTATGGTATAGAGGCAGAACAGTTCACATTTTATCGTGTTCCCAAGCTTCTGATAAAGCATCCTTTATTCAAAGGACTGAGCAGTGACGCAAAACTGGCATATGGACTGATGCTTGACAGGATGGCATTATCAATAAGGAATGAATGGGTTGATGATCAGGACCGTGCCTACATTATCTATACGATAGAGCAGATAGCAGAAGACCTGGACTGCGGAAGGGATAAAGCTATAAGCGTGCTTGCAGAGCTTGATTCCAAAAAGGGGATCGGACTGGTCGAAAAGGTGCGCAGGGGACTTGGTAAACCGGACATCATTTATGTTAAGAATTTTGCTTCAATCCGGGATATCGATACTGATCCCGAGCGTGAAAAAGAGCTCACAAACCCTTGTAATTCCACTGAAGTCGGAAAAGCCGACTTCAAGAAGTCGGAAATGTCGACTTCAAGAGGTCGGGAAAACCGACTTCAAGAAATCGGAAAAACCGACTTCAAGAAATCGGAAAATCAGACTTCTGGAAGTCGGGAAATCAGACTTCAAGAAGTCGGAGAATCCGACCCTAATAATACTGATATAAGTAATACTGACCGGAGTGATACTGATATGAGTGATATCCATCCTATCAGTCTGTCCTGGGGAGGGAAGGTCAGCATCAAGGAGAAGCTGGCGGAAAAGGACAGACAGATTGACAGGACGGATGAAACACATAAGCTTATCGAGGTCATTAAGAAGAATATTGAGTATGACTGGCATATGCAGTATGACGA
>JAFZQN010000065.1 GCA_017620375.1 Lachnospiraceae bacterium | reverse complement strand
TTAAGAATGCTCAACCACTGGGACAATATGGACGGAAGTATAGAGCGCGGGTATTCGGGAAGATCATTCTTCTATGAAAACAATGAGATAATCATAAACGAGCGTACCGTGGATTATGCAAGACTTATTGCAAGCGTAGGCATAAATGCAGTGGTCATCAATAATGTAAATGTTAAGCAGGCTGCTTCCTATATGATAACTGACAGGTATTTTGAAAAGCTTGCTGAGCTCGGGGAGATATTTGCAGGATACGGCATAGGCCTGTATTTAAGTTTAAATTACGCATCAACAATAGAGATAGGAGGCATGGAAAGTGCCGATCCTCTTGACGAGGATGTTAAGGTCTGGTGGAAGGAAAAGATGGCGGAGGTATTTAAGAAGATACCTACTCTTAAAGGTTTCCTGGTAAAGGCTGATTCCGAAGGACGTCCGGGTCCTTTTACATACGGAAGGACACAGGCTGACGGAGCAAATATGCTGGCCGATATAGCTAAAGAGCACGGGGCTATCATCATCTGGAGATGCTTTGTATATAACTGCAGGCAGGACTGGAGGGACAAGAAAACAGACCGTGCCAGAGCGGGTTATGATAACTTTATGCCCATGGATGGGGATTACCATGATAATGTTATCCTTCAGATAAAAAACGGCCCTATGGATTTCCAGATAAGAGAGCCTATATCACCGCTCTTCGGCGGCTTAAGGAAGACCAATCAGATGCTGGAAGTGCAGATAGCACAGGAGTATACCGGACAGCAGATAGATCTGTGTTACCTTATTCCTATGTTTAAGGAGATCCTTGAATTCAGGACTTATTGTACGGATGAAAAAGATAAAAACTGGTCGGATATAGAGGATATCGGGAATGACGGATCTTACAATGCCGGAAACAGTGATACTGTGGCAGATATCATCAGCGGAAGAACATTTGGCAGCCGATACTCCGGTATAGCCGCAGTTACCAATACGGGTAATGATTTCAACTGGACAGGGGATTATCTTGCGGGAGCCAACCTCTTTGGTTTTGGAAGGCTGGCATTTGATACAGGCCTCTCAAGCGCTGAGATAGCGGAAGAGTTTATAAGGATGACCATATCGGGAGATGACGATACGGTTGACACAATAAAGAGGATACTTCTTCCGTCGAGAGCCATATATGAGAAATATACATGCCCGCTCGGCATAGGCTGGATGGTAAAGCCCAATACACACTACGGCTGCAGCGTGGACGGATATGAATACGACAGATGGGGAACTTACCACAGGGCGGATCATTTAGGACTCGGTGTGGACAGGACCGATAAGGGCACCGGTTATGCTTTGCAGTATAATGAGCCCAATGCTTCCATATATAATTCAGCAGAGAAATGTCCGGATGAACTGGTGTTGTTTTTCCATCATCTGCCTTATACGCACGTGCTTCACAGCGGAAAGACGGTGATCCAGCATATATATGATTCTCATTTTGAAGGATACGAAGAGGCAAAGCAGCTTGCTGCAAAGTGGGAGACTCTAAAGGATAAGGTTGATCCTGAAATATTCAACAACGTAAGTGAGAGATTTACCAGACAGCTTTACAATGCACGCGAATGGTGTGATCAGGTTAATACATATTTCCATCGTATAAGCGGTATAGAAGACGCAAAAGGCAGAGAGATATACTGATAATATCGGGGTCAGGTACCTATGTAGGTACCTGACCCCTTAGGATTATCATTCAATTGTATACATTGAAGCACCGAAAACGGTTCCAAAACCATCTAATCTCTGTTTTGTAAAAGCACCCATTGTATAACCATCCGAATTTTTGGCGGTCACGCGTACGAAAAACTGTCCGGGACCCCATTCGTGTGAAAAAGTAATGTTTATGTTTTCAGTCTCGGTAGTGTAGAGTGTTTTCTCAAAGTATGGATCATCGGTCACTTCTATAACATAACTTATACCACGGTCGTTAAAGTCGTAAGAGCTGTGCCATCTGACAAAAACTTCATTTGTATCAGGATTATAGGACGGTCCCCCTATAGAGAATGGTGTCGGATGATTGAGGCTGTCGATCAGACGATCATAGTTTTCTTCTATATTGTCAGGTATACCGGACAGCATCTTATCATGGCGTTCTTTAGGAAAATCAGCTTTATCTCCACTGCCATTAAAAACATATCCGACCGTTTTTTCGTATAGGTTGAGAAGATTGCTTACATGCTCTTTGGTCAGATAGTTTTCCTTCAGATCGGTAGCGGCTTTTACCAGTGCATCTCTAAAATCTTTAGTATGGAGAAGCCGGTTAAACAAAACAGTACCCCAATAATTATGGACACCGTAACGCCAAGGAGCTGATTCTGTGTTTGATTTTTCGGTTTTGAGCCGTGAGAATGCACCATCGTTATCCCATGATATTATGTACCATTTTTCTGAATCTGAAGGACTGTAGAGATAGAAATTACGGCAATTTGTATCAACATTGTCAATCAGTATCTGAAAAGCCATCCAGTAGGCGATATTCTCTTTTTCAACATAGTAATCAAGGATAGTCTGATCTGATATTTGTTTGTCGTTTACCAGATCCATCAATTTTATGAGTTTTTCGTTGTCGGTATTACCTTTGTTTTCCAAACGGTTATTAAAAGCGGTTTCATCATATGTTGGATCTGTAGTAAGCTTCACATCGTCATATTCCCAGAATTCGAAAGCATTTACTTTATAAAGGCAGCAATTTTTATCCAGATTCAAGCGTTTTAACGCGCGGCCGTTAAGCTGTTCGATGTGGGTAAAGAGCCCGTAATCAACATAGGCTGCAGTATCAGGGTCGGCACCACCGGACAGGTCTTTGACATAGAGCCGGACAAACTGGGTTTTGAGTCCGATCATCTGAGGGACTTCATCTATGATATCGTAAGCAAATTTATTTAGGAAGCGTAAGTGATCAGGAAAATGTTTGTTCAGATTAAGGACTTTCTGATCCATCCAGGTTTCGTCAGTGAGTTTTATCTTATAACTTTTTTGTTTTGCTTTTGAACTGGCCTGACCACGATAAGAAACGGTGCATTCCATACCTTCGTTATCAGTTATGCCTTTTTCGGTACCCTCGTACAAAATTCCGGATATTTTATAACGGTCGACACCCATATTAGCATAATCTTGTCCGGAGTAAGTGTTTATCTCCTTCCAAGTGTGGTTTGTTTCATCGGTATCGCCTTCCTTTACTGTAAGATACAGAACCTTAAGGTCTACATCGGGCATTTCTCCGGCAGACCGTTCGCTATTGTAGATGGGTTCTGATTTAGGAGCATAGGTCGGAACAGCTATGGTAGGTTTAGCTTCTGTCACAACAGGGGAATCCGTCACGTTTTGCTGGTTTTGGGGTTCACCGGAAGGGTTGGGTACATCAGATGGATCAGAAGTAACAGGTGGTTCAGGGGTAACGGATGTAACAGGTGTATCAGATGTAACAGGTGGTTCTGATGGATCTGATGGGACATAGCAGCCCGTCAATAACAATATCAGACATATAAAAATGATCAGGAAGCGTTTATTCATGGATTTATTATTCTCCCTTCTAATGTCACTGATGAAAAAGCACCCATTGTGTAACCGTCTGAATTTTTGGCGGTCACTCGTATGAAGAGCTGCCCGGGATCCCAATCATATGAAAAAGTAATGTTTGCATTTTCAGTCTCTGTGGTGTAAAGTACTTTTTCAAATGAAGGGTCATTGGCTACATCTATTATATAAGTTATGCTGCGTCCGTTAAAATCATAAGATCTGTTCCATGCAACAAATATTTCATTTGTATCAGCATTATAGGATGGAGCACCTACATGGAATGGTGTCGGATGGTTGAGACTGTCGATCAGACGATCATAGTTTTCTTCTATATTGTCAGGTATACGGGACAGCATTTTGCTGTGGCGTTCAGGTGAAAAACCTGCTTTGTCTGTGTCTCCGTTACAAACATATCCGACCGTTTTTTCATATAGGTTGAGAAGATCGGTTACGTGCTCTTTGGTCAGATAGTTTTCCTTTAGATCGGTAGCTGCTTTTACCAGCGCATCTCTAAAATCTTTTGTACGGAGAAGACGGTTGAATAAAACAGTATTCCAATAATCATGGACACCGTAACGCCATGTAGTATAGTTATTATTTGACATCTCAGCTTTGACCCGTGAGAATGCACCATCATTATCCCATGATATTATGTACCATTTTTCGGAATCAGAAGGGCTGTAGAGATAGAAATTGCGGCAATTTGTATCAACATTGTCGATCAGTATCTGAAATGCCATCCAGTAGGCGATATTTTCTTTATCAACATAGTAATCAAGGATAGTCTGGTCGGGTATTTGTCTGTCATTTACCAGATCCATCAATTTTATGAGTTTTTCATTGTCTGTATTTCCCTTGTTTTCCAAACGTATATTAAATTTCTTTTCGTCGAATGCGGGATCTGTAGTAAGCTTTACATCGTCATATTCCCAGAATTCGAATGCATTTACTTTATAAAGGCAGCATTCTTTATCCAGATTCAAGCGTTTTAAGGCACGGCCGTTAAGCTGTTCAACGTGGGTAAAGAGTCCGTAATCAACAAAGTCTGCAGTATCAGGATCGGCACCGCCGGACAGGTCTTTGACATAGAGCTGGACAAACTGGGTTTTGAGTCCGATCATCTGAGGGATTTCATCTATGATATCATAGACAAATTTATTTAGAAAGCGTGTATAATCAAAGTAATGTTTGTTCAGATTGATGATTTTCTGAGACATCCATTTTTCGTCTGTGAGTTTAATCTTGTAACTTTTTTGTTTTGCTTTTGAACTTTCCTGACCGCGATAAGAAACAGTACATTGCGTACCTTCGTCATCAGTTATGCCTTCTTCGGTGCCTTCGTACAAAGTTCCGGATATTTTATAACGGCTGACGCCCATTTGGGCATAATCTGCTTCAGAATAAGTATTTATCTCTTTCCAGGTGTGGTTTGTTTCATCAGTATCGCCTTCCTTTACAGTAAGATACAGTACTTTCAGATCGATATCCGGAAGTTCTCCGGCAGACCGTTCGCTCCTGTAGATGGGTTCTGATTTCGGAGCGTCTGTTGGAATGGCTATGGTAGGTTTAGCATTTGTTACGACGGGGGTATCTGTTTCGTTTTGCTGTATCTGGGTTTCGTCGGATGGGGTGGTCTCTTCAGATGGGATATAGCAGCCTGTTAATAACAGAATTATACATAAACAAATGATTAAGCAGCGTTTATTCATGGATTTATTCTTTTCTCCCTGACTTTTAGATTAATTATTTACTATTATAAACTATCAATGCTTCATAAATCAATAAATTTATTGAGTTGAACAATACTGGTCTTGTAAAACACTGCCC
>JAFZQN010000064.1 GCA_017620375.1 Lachnospiraceae bacterium | reverse complement strand
GTAAACGATGGTAGGAAGATCATTTCCTGCAGGAGCAGAGATAACAACCTTACGAGCGCCGGCATCGATATGAGCCTGAGCCTTAGCCTTGCTTGTATAGAAACCTGTACACTCAAGAACAACGTCTACCTTTAACTCACCCCAAGGAAGATCCTTAGCTACGGGACAAGCATAAATGGTGATCTCTTTTCCATCAACTGTGATTGAGCCGGGAACCTTAACGGTCTTTCCGTCTTCCTCAAAGATTGCATCCTTATATGTAACCTTGTCTGCTAAAGCGTACTTACCCTGTGATGAATCATACTTAAGAAGATGAGCAAGCATCTTAGGGCTTGTTAAATCGTTAATAGCTACTACTTCGTAGCCTTCTGCACCAAACATCTGTCTGAATGCAAGACGACCGATACGGCCGAATCCGTTGATTGCAACTCTTACATTTGCCATGTCAAATGACCTCCTAAAAAACTTTAAATTAATAATATTTGAACCTCTTATAAAACAAGAGTAACAAATTCGACAATATTCTAACTTGTTTTAATGAAAAAATCAAGGAATATTTTTATAAAATGATGTCTAATATTATAAAATAATCATAAACACATTATCATTCAGCTTCAACGTCAATATTTTCTGCGTCAGCCAAAGACTCCGCCTTCTGAGCTGCAGCCTCTTCCTCGCTTAAGATCTTAACCTTTCCTGTAGCAAGTTCCTCAACAGCTATAGATAAGGGCTTGTTGCACTTAGCTGTAGCATATGTGGGAGCTCCATCGATGATCTGTCTTGCTCTCTTGGCTGTAGCAAGTACGATGGAGTATCTGCTGTTTACGATGGGCTGTGTGTTGTTAGCCTCGCTGTCACTGTTAACTACTTTCATCAAATCTGTGTAGGACGGATGTAACATGATGATTATTCCTTTCTTTTGTATGGGTGTGTTATGTCACGAACTATTTGCGCCTGAACTCGTTCAACTCATAAACCGTCCGGCTTCGCCGTCCGCCGTCGCTAAGGCGACTTATGTTTACTCGTTGACCTTGTTCAGCCTTTCCGGCATAAATCTTATAATTGCATCCCTGCAAGCAAGCTTGCGGTATGCATTATTAAGATTTTGCCGCAAATAGTTCTTTCACTCAATGTTTTGTATCTGTTCCCTAACCTTTTCAATATCGGTTTTGAGATTGATCGCTGTATTGGTTATATCCAGGTCGCTTGATTTAGAGAGGATCGTGTTTGCTTCACGGTTCATCTCCTGAGCTATGAAATCAAGCTTACGACCTACGTTCTCAGCCTCATTAAGGGTATTCTTCATATTGTTGATGTGAGCTCTGAGTCTTACAGTCTCCTCATCTACACATATCTTGTCAGCAAATACCGTGATCTCGGTTGCAAGTATACCCTGATCCATATTTGTATTTCCGAGAAGCTCTTCCACCTTAGCATAAAGACGGTTTCTGTACTCATCAACTACCTGAGGCGATCTTTCCTCGATAAAATCAATCATCGAGATCATGCCGTCAAGCTTAGCGATCAGATCCTTCTTCAGATGTTCGCCTTCATCGATACGGGTCTTTACAAAGTTCTCAGCCGCATTCTTTATAGCATTCTCTATGAAGCTCCACATCTCGTTTTCATCGATCTGCTGCTCTTCTATAGTAAATACATCAGGGAAACGGGCAAGCTGTGAAGCACTGATGTTTCCGTCTATCTCAAACTGGCTTCCCATCTTCTTTATAAGGTCAAAATAACTCTTTGCCAGGTCCTCGTTATACTTTACCAGTTCCTTGCCTTCAGTAAAATCTTCATATATAATAAAGATATCAACCTTACCTCTTGAAATGTAATTCTTAAGCAGGTTTCTTATGGCTGACTCAAAAAAGTTTAATTTCTTCGGCATCTTAAGGCTTATCTCACAATATCTGTGGTTAACCGCCTTCATCTCAACCGATATTTTTCTCTCGGGTGTTTCGGATTCAAACCTTCCGAATCCTGTCATACTCTTAAGCATTTTTTATCCACCTTTCGACATCACATCTGCAACCAATTTATTATAGTAAGATTTTTTTATTTAGTCAAGAAAATCTTTTTTATCAGGTAAAATATACTACTTCCTCTTCTGCGGGTACGGCATCTTCAAGCTTTGTCACATAAAGTACAGGCCCTCTTCCCCTGTATTCACGCCTGAGTTCGATCTTGATCTTTGCTTCGACGTTTATCCAGTCCCTGTTGTTATGTGAATTAAGGAAATCCGCATAATAAGAAGGTATACGTGCGGTAAATCCGATAAAACCTATATCGTTTGCACAGCACTGCATAGCAAATCTTCCGGGTACAAATGCACCCTTTCCCATCTTGGGATCTTTATAGACCTGTGCCTTGAACTTTATATTCTTCTCGTTGTACTTCTTACCGAAATCAAGTATATCGAGATACCAGAGTCCGAAATCATCATCCTCTATCACTATAGGATTGGCGGTGATATCAAACGGAAGCTCATCCTCTTCATCCCCGTCCATATCCGTGCCGTCACTGCTCTCATATATAAGCTGTGCTTTACGGTTTGCAGGCTTAACTATACGTCTTATCTCGTTCTTCTTTGTATCCTTAGTACAGCGGTTAAATATCACGGTATCCGAATACTTAAGCTGCTCCATGATGAGTGAACGCATGTTATTTATGTAATTCATAAATGTAGAAGCGTCAACCATGGTGATAAGCTGTACCGTAGTCCATCCTGCGGGCATCTCCATCTCTAAGAGGTCCTGCATCTGCCATACACCGTTAAGCTCAACTATGACCTTATCGGGATGGTATTCCGCATTCAGTTCCTCTAGTTTTTGGTTGGTAAAGTCCTCACGTTCCTCTATGAACTCAACGTAGATGTTCTTTTTTCTGAATTTATCTTCATCATACTCCTCTTCGCCTTCTTCACAGACTAAAAGAAGTATCCTGTCACCGTTTATAAACTCCGGATCCTCCAGAGTGGTCTTTATAAAGGTGGTCTTTCCGGACTCTAAGAATCCGTTTATAAGATATACAGGTATGTCCATTTATACACCTCAGGCAAAAAGTGCCTTGATCTGTTCTTCGTTGATCTTACTTCCGATAACACATATCTTACCGATCACATCAGCACTGCCGCGTCTAACCTCAGACTCCTCGGGTACGTGGTCAAAATGTATCCACTGGCCTTCAGTAGAAGCAACGATACCCTTTGCTCTTAAAATAGTACCGAATTCTTCCGGAGTATCAAGTCGTTTCAGAATATCGGTTATCTCAGCTTCGGTAAACTTCTTGGTAGTCTCTATGCCGACACTTGTAAATACTTCATCAGCATGATGGTGGTGATGATGATCATGTCCATGCTCATGGTGATGGTGATGTTCGTGTTCATCTTCATCGTCGTCATCATGGTGATGATGGTGGTGCTCGTGCTCATCTTCATCGTCATCATCATCGTGGTGATGGTGGTGATGATGCTCGTGCTCGTCCTCATCGTCGTCATCATCGTGGTGATGGTGGTGATGATGCTCGTGCTCGTCCTCATCGTCGTCATCATCGTGGTGATGGTGGTGATGATGCTCGTGCTCATCCTCATCGTCGTCATCATCGTGGTGATGATGGTGATGGTCATGTCCGCAGCACTCCTCGCCGTCCTCATGATGATGTCCGCACTCGGGACAGATGCCTGCAGCCTCTAAAAGTTCATCTTCAAACTTGGACTTTTCTTCCATAGCCTTTAAGATAGCCGCTCCGTCAAGCTCATCCCAAGGAGTTGTGATAAGCACTGCCTTATCGTTATGTTCACGTATAAGCTGAACAGCTGTAGCCAGCTTCTCATCCGAAGTATTCTGTGTCCTGCTTAAGATTATGGTCTTAGCGTATTCTATCTGATTGTTAAAGAACTCACCGAAGTTCTTCATGTACATCTTACACTTGCCTGCATCTACTACAGCTACGAAGTTATTAACTACGATACCTGCATCCTCAGCCACGTCCTGGATAGCCTTTATTACATCCGAAAGTTTACCTACGCCTGAAGGCTCTATGATGATCCTGTCAGGAGTAAACTGTTTCATAACATCCTTTAATGCAATGCCGAAGTCACCTACCAGGGTACAGCATATACATCCGGAGTTCATCTCAGTGATCTCTATTCCGGAATCCTTTAAGAATCCTCCGTCGATACCTATCTCACCGAATTCGTTCTCTATAAGAACGATCTTCTCACCCTTAAAAGCTTCAGCAATAAGCTTCTTTATAAGGGTGGTCTTACCTGCTCCAAGAAATCCCGAAAAAATGTCAACCTTTGTCATTTCAATTACCTGCCGTATTTCGCGGTTTTCCTTTCTTTTATTACTTTTTCCGATATAATATAGCACTCTTAATATCTAATGTAAAGTGCGTAATTATTATTCTCCGCCGTAATAGCTGATCTTAAACTCATCTATTCCGTCCACTATACCTTCCGCTATCTTCTCCTGATATGCGGGGTCAGCAAGCTTTGCTGCTTCTGTGGCATCTGTCACATATCCGCACTCAAATATGATAGCCGGCATAGTCGTCCTACTGGTAACTACCAGATTGGTCCTGAAATGTGTGCCTCTGTTCTTGGCACCTGTTTTCTTACACGCTGCCTCAAGTATGGTATTTCCCAATTCTTCACAGCCTTCTCTTCTGTATGTCCAGGCTTCCATACCGCTTGCTGCACCTTCGGATGCCTCAAGTGAATTTTGATGTATACTTATAAGACATACGGGGTCATCCTGTGCGTTTGCTATGGATGCACGTTGAGTCAGGCCTACAAATTCATCATCCGGTCTTGTCATTTTAACAGTATACCCGCGGAGTATCAACTCTTCCTTAAGCTTATATGATATCTCCAGGTTTACCGTCTTTTCCAGTACTCCGTTACCGTCAGCTCCGCCGTCATATCCGCCATGACCGGCATCAACAATGACCAGACCTTTGCTGCCCGGTATGATATCCTTATACTTCAGTGCCTTAAGGTCAACCTCAGTCTTATCCCCGGTATCAACTATCTCAAAAAAAGCTTCTCCCGAACCCAGACCCGGTCGCGAGGAATTATCTACCAGCCAGACATCATGGTACTCTCCCACATAGTCCTTATATGTGATGGCTTCCACATGCTCTGCATATTTCTTCTTAATAAAATTGATCAGCAGTAATATGATTATAAGAAGAAGTATCAGCACCACGGCAAAAAAGGACAGTATAACAAGAGCCCTTTTCCTTTTTCTTTTCCGGATAAAAGCCTGTTTTCTTCTGTCCCTGTCATTTTGTTCATATAATACGTTATTATATGTTGCACGAGGTGACATAAGGATACTCCTTCATGAATTTCCATACATCTTTTTCTACATCGATCTTACTCGAATGATATCCAAACCTTACGGTAAATGTCCCATCCGCACTTTTGGCGATCCCGAGAACTCTCAAACTCGGATCAAGTTTCCTTAAAGCTTCGAGAAATTCTTCTATATGCTTATCACCGTCTGCTATGATCACTGTACACTCGGTAGCCTGTCTTCCTTCAAAAGCATCCAGCGAATTATACATGGTATACTGTATCACGATGATGATGATCGTGCTTCCGAAACCGACTATATACATTCCGTTTCCGAAACACATACCGATAGCCGATACAGCCCAGATACCCGCAGCCGTGGTAAGACCTCTTATGGTGGTCCTGTTCTTTACAAATATCATGCCTGCACCAAGGAAACATATACCGGTAACTATATTGGCCGCTATACGTGATGCATCTGTCGATATACCGTCATACTTAACGACGTCAAAATATGAATACTTTGAACAGATGGTAAAAATGGTGCTGGCAAGTGCAGCAATGATATGCGTACGCATACCGGCCACTTTTTCCTTTTTGATCCTCTCGTATCCTATAATAGCGCCGACAAAACAGGCAAGAATAATCCTGATGATAAGTTCTACTTGAAACGGAAAGCCAAAGATATCGTCAAATATATTCTGTCCGTACATAAAGACCCCCTAGCGTATGATCTGTACCACCTTATATCCAGCTTCTGTAACTATCGCGGTAAGTTCTTCATCGGTATAATCCTTTGAAAGCTTTAACGAAGCAGCTTTATCTTCAAGAGATACCGAAGCCTCAATACCTTCCATCGCATTAAAAGCCCTTTCCACTCTGCCCGAGCACTTAATGCACATCATACCGTCTATTATAACTTTTACATTCATAAGTTTCTCCTCCTAAGTACCGTACTACGTTAATTGATCATTTTCTCGGTACGGTTCCCCTTTGAATCATAAGTGTACTCATATTCGTGTACATAATTTCTCGTAAGTTCGGGATTAAATTCGTCACTGTAATAATCTTCCCATTTCTCATATATTACTCTTCCCTTATCATCATATCTGTATTCTTCGATATGTTCTACAACAAAAGGCTGTCCGTCTATAGAGTCATCTATATGATTAAATTCTCTTAGCAGATTTCCTTTACTGTCATATTCATACTCGGTTACCGATTCCGCATATCCGTAAGATTCAACCTTGACCAGACGATCACCCGAATATGTATATTTAGTCAGGCCCGGATCCATGTTCGAATCGCCGGCCCATTCTGTAAGGTTACCGTTTGCATCGTATTTAAAGGTATCGTCACAATAAAACTCTACACCGTCGGAATCACATTTGATAGCGGTTTCACGGCCGTATTTATCAAGTTTTATTACATATGACTGATAACAGTCATATTCATTATCAAATTTAAGCGTAAGCTGTCTTTTTGCCTCATTAAAGCTACTCTCTACCGCTTCTGAGCCTTTATCATAAATGAGCGTTAAAGCTTTGATCTTAGCACCTTTTCTTAGCGTATACTTCGGATCGCTGAAGTAATCCGAATATATTTTAAGGCTCTCTACCGTCTTTTTCTTTGCAACACAGAATCCACATCTGCCACCGTCTATATATCCGGTTAATTTGATATTGTTTCCGCTGACCGCTTCGGTATAGCTTTCAGCTCCCACAATCTCTATTTCTGCAAATACAGCTTTATTGACCACATCCGTATTTTCCGCATCTATGATCAGCTTCTTATCCTTGGCTGCTTTAACATTCTTAATGGTAAGAGTACCGTATGCATCAGTCTTAAATCTGATAGTACCGACATTTGATTTCTTCATGGCGGACTTAAGCTTCTTGGCAGTAGATACGGTTACGGTTTTGGAGGCTGCCTGAACCTCGTCGGGTACATATATAAGCATTACCGTAAAAACTATGGCTAAGGTCATTATTATTTTTCCAAATAGTCTGAACGATCTGTCTTTCATGTATTTCCTCCTCTTTCCGTATCTTACTTTATTATATTATCACTCTTTTTCGCCTTCGCCGTCCCTTGTCTCAACACCTGCTGCGGTTGAAACTGCTGCCACAACAGCTGCAATGATGGCTATAAGTACCATGATAAAGAAAGCAACTATCGCTACTACCACACCGGGGTTCATAGAAAAAAGATCCTGAATGATTTCCATATTCTTATGTCCTCCAATAAACAGTATTATAATAACTTCTCAAGTTCTGCTTTTATAGCCTGTATAAATTCCAGAGTATTAACCTTATTTACATTAGGAAGCTTACTGATAAGTGCAAGATCGCCTGTCATCGTACCGCCTTCAATGGTATTGATGGTAGCCTTTTCAAGCTTCTCGGCAAATGCGGTAAGATCTGCTATACCGTCCAGTTCTCCACGCTTCTTTAATGCGCCTGTCCATGCAAAGATGGTAGCTACCGAATTGGTGGATGTGGGCTGTCCGTCCAGGTACTTATAATAATGCCGCTGTACTGTTCCGTGTGCTGCTTCATACTCATACTTTCCGTCAGGAGATACAAGTACTGAAGTCATCATACCAAGTGAACCGAATGCCGTAGCAAGCAGATCACTCATTACATCACCGTCATAGTTCTTGCAGGCCCAGATAAATCCGCCCTCAGATTTGATAACACGTGCCACAACATCATCTATAAGTGTATAGAAGTATGTTATACCGGCTTCCTCAAACTTAGCCTTATATTCATTCTCATAGATATCTGCAAAGATATCCTTGAAGTTATGATCGTATTTCTTAGAGATTGTATCCTTAGCCGCAAACCAAAGATCCTGCCTGGTATCAAGAGCAAAGTTAAAACAGCTTCTTGCAAATCCCGATATCGAAGCATCAAGATTATGTACACCCTGGATGATACCGGGTTCTTTAAAGTCATGGATAAGTTCTCTGGTCTCATTGCCGTTTGCATCGGTAAATACAAGTTCTGCCTTTCCGGGACCTTCGATCTTCATTTCTGTAGCCTTGTAGATATCACCGTAAGCATGACGGGCTATAGTGATGGGCTTTTTCCAATGAGGTACGTAAGGATCGATACCTTTTACTATGATAGGTGCTCTGAATACGGTACCGTCAAGTATGGCACGGATGGTTCCGTTAGGGCTCTTCCACATCTGCTTTAAATTGTACTCGGTAACTCTGGCTGCATTGGGAGTGATGGTAGCACACTTTACGCCTACGCCGTATTTCTTGATGGCATTTGCAGAATCAATAGTTACCTGATCGTTGGTCTCGTCTCTGTATTTAAGTCCGAGATCATAGTACTCTGTCTTTAAGTCAATGTAGGGACAAAGAAGCTCATCCTTTATCATCTGCCAGATGACTCTGGTCATCTCATCTCCATCCATCTCTACAAGGGGTGTGGTCATTTTAATCTTGTCCATTTTCCTTATTCGCCCGCAGGGGCATCCTTTCTTGTATTTGTCTGATGTTGCGCGCGACTGTTTACGCGGTCATTCAAAGGGAAACCCGAAACAAAGTGGAGGGTTTCCATCATTATATTACAGGCTTCAGTGCCCGTATATATGTCTCTCTTCCTTCGTATTTAAGATATCTGTCGGTACGTTTATTCCATCCGTCCAGGATATTTAAATATATTTTGCCATCATCGTATTTTCTGATACCTATCACAAGTATCCAATGCCATTTTGTAATACCGGCATTTACCATCATGGCCACAGGTTTATTTTTTGCAATACATTTTTCAAAGTCTTCAAGGCCTTTTGCCTTTTTAAATCTGACGTTTGACCCGATCGACTTAAATATCTTTTTTAATTTCGGTTTAAAGAACACTACCGGACCGTTTTTTACTATACCGTGCAGCGATTTAAACAGTTTCAGTCTGTCTTCTTCTATAGTAAGTTTGTTCAGGTCGAATGCCTTATGCTTTTTAAGTATCGTAAGGATATTCATAGCACAGACGCATGCACAATGATTTTCGGCATACTCGGAGTAATCCATTGTAATGGCTATCTTATCCTTTTCTATGTCAATACTGTTTTCTCTGTATCCGCCCTTGGGCATGGCATCGGAATATATGAAACCGTACGATTTGTTTTTAAGTCTGATCTTTATCATATATCCCGTACCTCCCTATTTTCTTATAATATCAATTCTTGTAGAAGTTGATGAGACAGCCGTCAAGTATTATCTGTCTTTCATCATCGCTTAACGATCCAAGTGAGAATACTACTTCTTTGGCATCCGAGAAACCGCCCTGACCGTTGGAACTGAATACATATGCCTTTATAGCATCAGTCTTGTCGATCAGTGCCTTACGTACATCGGGTACAAATACATAATCGCCTTTATGGATCTCCTGACCTGCATACAGGAAAGGAAGCATACCCCAGTTGATGAGGTTCGAACGATAACGCTTGGTTGCATACTCTCCTGCGATATTAGCCCATGCACCGAGTACTTTCTGACATGAAGCAGCCTGCTCACGTGCAGATCCGTCACCGGGCTTTGTACAGAATATTGTACTGCCTAAGCAGATGTCCTTCTCAGTCACGTTAAAGCCCTTGGTTACTAAGTCAAGCACCTTATCGTACTCGTCCTTAAGCTCCCCTGCAGTTACAGCAAAGCCATACTGGTCAAGCTGGTCAACAGGAGTAGACTTTCCTTCGGCTCTGTCCATTCTTATCTGTCTGTCTTTTTCTACCGCTCTTACCTTCTTAGCCTCACCTACGTAATCAGGGTCTCTTCTGGAAAGTGCAAACTCAGCAAGTCCCAAAGGATTAGATCTGTAAGATGAAGTCTCGCCTGAAGGTATAAGCTCGTCGGTAGTGGTTACCGGATCATGTATCTCACTTACACACTTAACCAGAAGGTTATCGGAAAGTGCATTCATTCTCGGCCAGTCCTTGATATTGGGTCCGAAATGGATCTGTGTTTCAGGCTCTGCCTTTCCTACGCAGTCAAGTACTCTTCTGTCGTATATGGTCTTATCGAAGAAATACTTATATTTGTTGATCTCGATACCCTCAAGTTCGTCCGCACCAGTAAGGAAGCCCTTGTTGGCTGCGGTAGCTGCGATGGATCTTGCATCCATAAGTGCAACTGAGGAAATCTGACCGTTCTGTATCTTGGAACCTTCTCTGTTCGGGAAGTTACGTGTGCTGTGTCTGATAGAGAATGCATTGTTGGCAGGAGTATCTCCGGCTCCGAAGCAGGGACCGCAGAATGCTGTCTTAATAACAGCACCGGCCTCGATAAGCTTAGCAGCTGCTCCGTTCTTAACCAGCTCCATATATACAGGCATGGATGCAGGATATACACTCAATGAGAACTTGCCGTTTCCTATATCTGCCTTGCCTAAGATATCTGCTGCTTCGCAGATATTTTCGAACCCGCCGCCTGCACATCCGGCGATAATGCCCTGTTCAACATAAAGCTTACCGTCTATGATCTTATCCATAAGCGAGTATTCACACTTGTCACCGAAGCTGACCTTAGCTCTTTCCTCGCATTCATGGAGATAATCCTTAAGGTTTGCTTTTACATCGGCGATAGCGTAAGCCTTTGAAGGATGGAAAGGCATCGCGATCATGGGCTTTACCTGTGAAAGGTCTATAACAACGGCTCCGTCGTAACAAGCAGCACTCTCTACCTTAAGAGGCTTATAAGCATTCTTTCTGCCATGGATTTCAAGCCACTCCTCAACTGCCTCATCTGTCTCCCAGATTGATGACAGGCAAGTTGTCTCGGTGGTCATAACATCTATTCCGATTCGGAAATCAACACTTAAGTTCTTTACGCCGGGGCCTACGAACTCAAGCACCTTGTTCTTTACAAAGCCTGAATCAAATGTAGCTCCTACCAGAGCAAGTGCCACATCGTGAGGACCTACGCCGAAGTTAGGTTTACCGGTGAGGTAGATACAGATTACATCGGGTCTGTTTACATCATAAGTACGTCCCAAAAGCTGTTTAGCAAGCTCTCCGCCACCTTCTCCTATAGCCATGGTGCCGAGTGCACCGTAACGTGTATGAGAATCGGATCCGAGTATCATATCACCGCAGCCTGCGAGCATTTCTCTTGCAAACTGATGGATAACTGCCTGATGAGGGGGTACATATACTCCGCCGTACTTCTTGGCAGCGGTAAGACCAAACATGTGATCATCCTCATTGATGGTACCGCCTACAGCACACAGTGAGTTATGACAGTTAGTAAGTACGTAAGGGATCGGGAACTGTGTAAGTCCGCTGGCACGTGCCGTCTGAATGATACCTACATAAGTGATGTCATGTGAAGTGATCTTGTCAAATTTGATCTTTAACTTCTCCGGATCACCGGATACGTTATGCTTGCTCATGATGGAGTAACTTAATGTGTTATCTCTAAGTGCCGCATCATTTACATTGATCCCTTTAGCCTGAAGCTTGGCACATCCTGCCTCATCTGCTTCAATTAATTCACCGTTTACAAGAAATACTTTGTTCTTTATCAAGTCCATTGTTATTTTGTTTCCTTCCGATTTTTATCTTTTACACCTCATCCGGCACTTCGTGCCACCTTCCCCTCAAGGGGAAGGCTTTTAGTAGTCTTTGTGGTGCTTTCTGTACCACTTAATATACATGAATGTATATGATTCGCCTTTTTCGGCAAGCATCTTTAAGAGCTTCTCCAGGAAATCGCTTGTCTCCTGATGTATGGTTCTTCTGCTCCTGCCCTTGTCAAAATACTCGTAAGGACTCTTGCATGTGTACTTGTCCTTAAGATATACCTTGCTGGCTGCCACTCTGTCACAGAACATCTCAACAACATACTTTAAAGGCATCTTAACGGGAAGTGCCTTATTTGCTTCTATGTTGTAATCATTCCAGTACTCAAAATGATGCTTGTTTCTTCCCTTATGATGCATCCATGCATATGAGAATCCGTGATCCTCACGTTCTCCCTCGTTAGGACTCTTATCGCCTCTGTAGAATTTAACACCATATATAAACTCCGAAGGTGAGAACTTTGAAAGGTCATGAGTGAGTCCCTGAAGCGGTATACCTGCCTTTATACAGTGCTTAAGTACCATATGTCTGTGCGTCACCACAGTTCTGGTGTGTGCTATCAGCTTGTTGGGAGCCTTCTTTTTTACCTCATAGTACTTTATAGCTTCATCATCCACCTTTAAGCCAAGTTTCCTTTTGATGGAGTTCTTTACTGTTTTGCCAAGTGATTTGCGGAGTCTGTAACCCTGGAAACTGATGGTCTCGCCGGCTTTTTTTGCTCCTTCGTACATTTTAGGGCCCACCTGCTTAGCCCTTGGGCCAAAATCCCGCGCAGTATCCTTAACCTTGCTTCCGAAACTCGAAGCGGTTTCCTTTACTTTACTTCCTACTGTGGATGCGGTCTCTTTTACTTTGCTTCCGGCATTTGATGCTGTCTCTTTAGCCTTCGGTGCAAGCTCTTTAGCTGTTTCTTTAACCTTATTGCCTGCATTTATTGCCGCATCCTTTGCTTTAGGTGCCAGATCCTTTGCTGTCTCGGCCACTTTGCTTCCCACATTTGATGCAGTCTGCTTAACCTTGGGCAGAACTATGGTCTTAAACTGATTGTATTTATCTTTCAGGCTTCCTACTACTTCGCCTTCTATTTTCTCAATATCGGTCTTTTCTTCTAAGTCAGTGACTTCGCCTTCTACCTTCTCGACTTCATCAGGTTCGGCTTCGGTCTCGGCACTTTCCTCGGTATCGGTCTCAGCAGCATCATCTTCATCTGCTTCTTCATCCGCTTCCTTAAACTTTACCTTTTTTGCCTTTTTCTTTGCGGCATTCTTTATCTTAGAGAAAAAGTCCTCTTTTTTATTCTCTGCCTTATCAGCAGTCTCATCGACCGACTCATCGATCCTCTCAGCTGTCTCTTCAAATTTTTCTTCGATGTTTTCAGTTGCTTCGGCCGCGCCGTTCTCAACCGCATTCACTGCTTCCTCTACGGCTTCGGCTGCCTCGGCAGCTTTTTCTTCAGCTTCATCTTCCTTTTTTGTGAAATGATCATCCACAAAGTCGGACACTGATTTTTTAGCTTTCTTGGCTGTATCCTTTATCTTGGGTTCAAGATTGTCTTTGATCTCATTTGCCTTTTTCTTGAATTCCTCAAAACTCATATAGTTACCTCCTCTATATGTC
>JAFZQN010000063.1 GCA_017620375.1 Lachnospiraceae bacterium | reverse complement strand
ATACAAGCAAGTTCTGTCTGAACTGCGGAACACCGCTTACAGCACCGGCAGCAGAGGCAGCAGCCGAAGCGGCGGAAGCTGTACAGGAGGCTGCACCGGCAGTGGAAGCAGAAGTTGTTGCGGCAGCTGACACAGTAGCAGAGACGGCAGCCGAGACCGTATCGGAAGTACAGGCAGAAGCTGAAGCCACAGTGGATGCAGTTAAGACCGAGGCAGATGCTGCGGTGGATACCGTTGAGGCCGGGGTAAATGAAGCAGCATCGCAGGCAGCCGATACAGTAGAGACCGAGGTCAAGGAAGCCGAAACAGTGGCATCCGATGTACAAGAACAGGCCGAAGAGACAGTTCAGGATATACAGGAAGAAGCAACTGCAGCACCCGCAGCGGGAGTGGCAGCAGTTGCGGCAGTAGCAGCTGAGCTGGTAGCAGAAGCTAATACCCAGCCTGCAGAAACTGTATCTCAGCAGCCTGCACAGCAGCAGTACGCACCCTCTCAGGGACAGTACACACAGCAGCCCCAGTATCAGCAGGCACCTACACAGGGACAGCCCCAGCAGGGTTACTATTCAGGAAACACACAGCCTGAAGCACCCAAACAGGCACAGGCTAAGCAGCCCAAGCCTCCCAAGAAAAAAGCGGGAGCAGGCAGGGTGATACTTACCATATTCTTAAGCCTTTTCCTTATCATATTCTTTACGGTATGTATAGTTGAATACTCTGCATTAAAGACCATCAATAAGGATAATATAGCAGAGGCACTTGAAGAAGCAGACCTGTCCCGTATGGTATTTGATTCCGACGGCGAAGAATTAAACATGGTAGAGATGATCGAAGAAAACGCGGGCATCGATCTTGCAAAAGAATTTGATATATCGGAAGACCAGTTGGAAGATATCATGGATACTCCTACCGTTAAGAAGTTCATCAGTGATAATCTTGCGGACATGGCAGAATCAGTACTCAATGGTGAAGAACCCGACGGTATATCAAAAAAGACCATCCTTGACTATGTAAAGAAAAATAAGAAAGCTATCTACAAGGATCTGCAGAAACTCGGAGATGATTATGAAAATCTAAAGGATATCACGTTGGAGGATATTGATAATTTCGAGGAAGAATACGGAGATCAGCTTGATGACGCATTTGATGCGATAGGCAGCGATACGATCGATATGGACTTTGTCGCTGAAAAGACCGGAATGGATTTTGACATCTCACGTTATATTAAGATGATCCCCATACTTAAGTGGATCGCTCCCGGACTTGCGGCATTATTCATCATCCTTATGCTGCTCGGTAATATCGGATATGAATCACTTACAGGAAAAGGCGTAGGTATCTCAGCTATGATCGCCGGTGCTATTACAGCCGGCGCAGCTATAGCATTTAAGTATATAGTTGATATACCCGACACCAATGTACTTAAGGTACTGGGACTTCCTATGGCAGATCTGATGATGATAGTGGGCGGCATAGCATTTGCCGGTGGATTACTGTTACTTATCATCACATGCATCATAAAGGCTATCGCTACCAGAGCCGGAGAGCGCAGAGCAGCTTAAAGCCATATAATTAAATAGTAATTTTTTAGTGTGCCGATGAACATTAAAGGTTCACGGCACACTTTTTCGAGGAAAGGAGGATGTGGCATGATAAAAGCTTTGACAGGATTACAAAGCCTGCTCGATCAAAACAAAAAAAAGCGATACTATTATTTTGTCTACACTGTCCTTTTCCTTATACTTATGTTTTTCTGCTTCTCCTTCTTTATTTTCTCGGGGAAGTCACTTGTCTGGAACAGTGACGGATGGAGACAGCACTATAAGGCACATGTTTACTATTCGGAATATCTTAAAGAGATCTTTAGGACTCTTTTTACCGATCATACATTGGTCATCCCGGACTATGATTTTGCTATCGGAGAAGGCAGTGACATATTAAATACCATGCATTATTATGTGATGGGAGACCCTGTCGCATTTTTGTCCGTGCTTGTCCCTGTAAGCGGAATGCATATCTTTTATTCCTTCTCATGTATACTAAGACTTTACCTTGCAGGTATAGTTTTTTCCGAACTTTGCTTTAGGACGGAAGTTAAAAACAGAGCGGGCATACTTGCGGGAGCCATAGGATACAGCGCATGTCTGTGGGGTCTGGTAAATGCCGTAAGACATCCGTTCTTTATAAATCCGCTTATATATTTCCCTCTTATGATACTCGGTATAGAGCTCATCATCCGCAAAGGAAAGCCCTATCTTTTTATCATATCCGTAGCGATATCCGCCATGTGTAATTTCTATTTCTTTTACATGATGGCGATATTGGCTGTGGTTTATGCACTGGTAAGGCTTTGGAAGGAATATAAAGGAAATATCGTAAAAGGTATACTGACCCTTATCTATATGGGCGTATATGCCCTGATCGGTATGACTATCGCGGGAGCAGTGCTGGTACCTGTCGTTATGTCATTCCTATCGGACAGCCGTATCAGTGTCTCGCAGCCGTTCCATCTTTTTTACCCCTGGTATTATTATAAGATGTTGCCCGGACTTTTGCTAGAAGAAGAGGACATCTATGCGATAGGTGACGGATACTGGCTGATCCTGGGGATCAACGCTCCTGCTATATTCTCTGCAGTATTGCTGTTTGCCGACAAAGGTAAAAGAACAGTGCTTAAAGTGCTGTATATCATAAGCGGAGTCATCATCATATTCCCTATATTCGGCAGGATACTTAACGGTATGTCATATATGACTAACCGCTGGAGCTGGGCATTTGTACTGCTTTTCATGTATACTCTTGCCATATATTGGGATGAACTGCTGGCACTTACAGAAGGAAAGAGAAAACTCTTTATCATATGCAGCGTATGTCTTTACATACTTTGCATGATATGTGATAAGTCGAGAAGTGTACAGATAATGTCAACGATACCGCTGTTCTTTGCTGCCATATTGATCCTCGGTATTAAAAGTGATAAGAAATATGCCGTAGCGAAGCCTGTATTTGTCATATTGCTCATATGCTTAACCGTATTTAAATCGGCATATTGGCTGTTTAATCCGCCCACATCCGACTATGTAAGTCAGTTTATAGGAAATGGAGAAGTGGCGGATGAGCTTACCGATAACGAAGTGACTGCACTAAAAGAAGTAACGGACCTTACAGGGGTTCGTTATACGGGCGGCTCCATCACACCCAACATAAATGTGATATCGGGTGTTTCAAATACACAGTACTACTGGACACTCACAAGTCCCGACATGAGTGAGTTCCGTTCGGATCTGGATATCATCAATCCTTTGGCACAGAGCTTCAGCGGATATGATGACAGGACGTCTCTCATAGCATTGTCAGGGTCGGACTATTATGTGCTAAACGAAGCTGATAAGAGCCACTTTACTGTGCCTTACGGATACGAGCTCGTAAATACGGTAAACACATCAAAAAAACAGACGGAAAACAATTGGGAGATATATAAAAACAAGAACGATCTTCCTTTGGGATACTTTTATGATGCATATATCTCAGCAGATAAATGGAATGCGATGAATCCCGTACAAAAGCAGGAGAGCATGCTTAAGGGAGCGGTCGTAGACAGTCCTATAAAAGGCTTAACGGAGTTTACAGAGGTACTTCCTGACTATACCGTCAGATTCGATGCCGAGTGCCAGAGTGAGGATATAACACTTAACGAACACAGTGTCATCAGTACGGATACCGATCAGAAGATAGTATTAAAATCTTCCGAGATACCGGCAAACTGTGAAATATACGTAGCTTTTGAGGGCCTAAATTATACTCCGGTATTTGAATACGAGCTGTATTTCGGCAGTGATGAATACGATCCGCTTCACCTGTATAATGAAGCCGAATGGGATGAACTTACCCTTCAGCAGCAGGAAGTATATAAGAAAAGATACCGCAACAGACTTGAAGTCCAGACTGCGGATATAACGATCACTTCTTCAAGCGGAGTGAAAAAGTTAATAGAGTATTTCCCTCCGGATTCGTCTTTCTCCAGTGGCAGACACGATTTTATCGCCAATATGGGATACTATGAGGACGGAGTAAAGAAGATCACGCTGACATTCGACGGACGGGGTATATATACTTTTGACAGCATGAAAATATACTGTGTTCCGATGAAGGGATACGAGAAAAAGATCAGAAAGCTTCAGAACAATCCATTAAAAAGCATACAGCTTAAAAACGATTCGATATACGGAAAAACCAGATCGGACCATGACAGGATACTGTGCATAGCGGTGACATATTATGACGGCTGGAGAGGATATATCGACAAACAGGAAACAGAGGTATTCCGTGTAAATGAGCATTATCTCGGTATGGTCGTACCTGCCGGAACGCATAACATTGAACTACATTACACAAGACCTTATCAAAAGCTTGGATATATGCTGTCACTTGAAGGAATTGCGGCCTTCATAATACTGATAGTATTTAAAAAACTTTTCAAAGAAAAGTGACTTTTGTCACAATTTCATAATTTGCAAAATTTAGGGGTTGACAAATATTTTTTATGGGTTTAAACTTTAATCGATCCATGAGGGAGTAGCAAGCTGACATTGTGATGTCAGGAGCAAGTCATCATCTCGGCTTTAAGCCTGGTTTGCTTTAAACTGCGAGACACATGCAGATTTTGACATGCTCGCTTTCTGTGGATTTGATAAATATTTGATCAGTTGACGGGTATGTCGTTATACATACCCGTTTTTTATTTCCCTGTAAAGATTTTTTACGAAAGGGAATTGACAAACATATGAACAAATGTTAATATGTTCATATGATAACGTATAAAAAACAGGGTAAATATAGAATAAAGGAGAGAGCAAAATGAGTTTTGTGGAGATCAAAGGCTTGAAGAAAAGCTACGGTGAAGGAGAGGCAAAGACGTTTGTACTTAAGGGAGTGGATATCTCTATTGAAAAAGGAGAGCTTTGTGTACTTTTGGGAGCTTCGGGCTCGGGAAAATCAACTTTGTTAAACATCATCGGAGGAATCGATGATGCCGATGAGGGCTATGTTTCAATTGACGGCGAAAAAACTGCTGACATGACCGAGAAAAGACTTACATTGTACAGAAGGGATCATTTGGGATACGTTTTCCAGATGTATAATCTTATACCCAACCTTACGGTACAGGAAAACATCGAAGTAGGGGCATATCTCAGCAAAAAACCGCTTGCAGTGGATGAACTGTTAAAAACGCTTGGGCTGTACGAGCATAAGGATAAACTTCCAAACCAGCTTTCGGGTGGACAGCAGCAAAGAACAGCCATAGGAAGAGCTGTTATCAAGAATCCGGACATCTTACTTTGCGATGAGCCCACCGGTGCACTTGATTATAATACTTCCAAGGAGATCCTTTCGCTCTTAGAGAGGATAAACAAAGAATACGGCAACACCATAATCATGGTAACTCATAACGATGCTTTAAAATACATGGCTGACCGTGTGGTAAAACTACGAGACGGTAAGGTTTCAAGCAATAAACTGAATGAAAAGAAGCTGCCCATCAGCGAGATAGAGTGGTAAGGGGGTGGCTTTGATATGAAGAATCCTATGAATAAAAGGCTCGTTAGAGAGCTAAAAGCCGACCTTGCAAAATACCTGGTCATCTTTCTGTTTATAGCCATGGTGGTATCGGTAGTATCATCTTTCCTTGTAGCAAATTCGGGAGTTAATGAGGCATACACCGGTATGCTCGAGAATAACAAGGTTGAGGACGGACATATCTCATTTAATGTCGTTCCTGATGATGCATTTCTTTCTTCCATAGAGAAAAAAGCAGGATTAAAGTTTTTCAGAGCGGATTTCTTTGAAGAAAACCTGAATGGGAAAGGGACTTTAAGGGTATACTATATAAACGACAATGTAAATATCCCTGAGATAACCTCCGGCAGGCTTCCTGAAAAGGATAACGAGATCGCACTTGATAATCTCCACTCGTTACATATGGAGATCGAGACGGGCGATACAGTGACTGTCGGTACAAAAACCTTTACCGTATCCGGACTTGTGGCATTACCCAATTACAGTTCGCTGTTTAAGGATAATTCAGACCTGATGTTTGACAGCGAAAACTTTGGCGTGGCACTTCTTACCAAAGATGGCTTTGAGAACTACGGATCAGCCCATCAGACAATAAGCTTTACTTGGGTTTATGATCAAAAACCGGTAAAGGAAAAAGAAAAAAGTGACGCAGCAGAAAAGATGCTCGATGCATTAAGGGATGAGCTTATAACTGCCAATACAGAGATAATACAGCGCTCAATGGCAGGAGAAAAAGACCTTACCATGCTTGAGGTAACTGATATGCTGCCTGCCTATGAGAATCAGTCGATCAATTTCGCCGGAGAAGATATGAACGGAGACTCCGCGGCCATGGTCATGTTCTTATATATAGTTGTTGTGGTCCTGGCATTTATAGTATCTGTTACCACTATAAATACACTGTCAAAAGAAGCTTCTGTAATCGGTACCCTTCGAGCTTCCGGATACAGCAGGGGCGAGATGGTAAGACACTACATGATCCTGCCTGTTGCGACTGTTTTTGCAGGTATGATAGTGGGAAACATCCTTGGATACACTGTGATGAAGCAGTTTATGCTTAATATATATTTTAAGATGTATTCACTGGGTGAGATCAAAACTTTATGGAATTCCTACGCATTCTGGATAACCACACTGGTACCCATGGTCATTATGATCCTGATCAATTTCCTGATCCTGGCACATAAGATGAATCTGGGGCCTCTGCAGTTTTTACGCCGTGATATATCGGGAAAAAAGAAGAAAAGAGCACTTAAGTTGAGCAGCAAGATACCGTTTACATCAAGATTCAGGATAAGGATCATCCTTCAGAATATGCCCAACTATATTACCATGATCGTGGGTATAATTTTAGCGGGAGCGATAATCATCTTCGGACTCATGTTCCAGCCTTTACTAAACGAGGTGTCAAAGCGT
>JAFZQN010000062.1 GCA_017620375.1 Lachnospiraceae bacterium | reverse complement strand
GCAGCCATAAAAGCAGTGATCTATGTCATATCGATATTCTTTGCACTGGTAGTCGTATCCATGGTATGTAACAAGACCTTTATCAGGGAAAAGACGGATATCGGTATCTATAAGGCACTCGGATTCAGCTCCGGTAACCTAAGGATGCAGTTTGCTATAAGATTCCTTATAATAGCGGTATTCGGCATCATTATCGGAACAACATTAAGCCTTGCATTTTCAGAACGACTGCTTTCATATCTCTTAAGAAGCATGGGTATTGTAAACTTTGCGATCGACTACCGCTTTATCACGGTAATCCTGCCGGTAGCAGCAGTAGCATTAAGCTATTTCTGCTTTGCATATCTGACCGCAAGGAAAGTGAAGAAGGTTGAAGTAAGAAATCTTATAACTGAATAACATTACAATGGGGATAATGTGGCAATAGGGTCAGTTCTTATTGTCACATTTTCATTGTCACAGAACGGAAAATGTGGTATAATATTAAACTGTGGTATTGTTTGTAGAGCGGAGATGATTGTAAATGAAAAAATACAAGATCGCATTTTTTGATGCGAAGGATTATGACAAGAATTCCTTTATAAGATCAAATAAAGATGACAGATTTGAGATAAACTATTTCGATACGAGACTGACCGAGGATACCTGCCGTTTAGCGGAGGGCTCGGACGTAGTCTGCGTATTTGTAAATGATGACGTTAACAGAAAAGTGATCGATACACTCGTCAGCATGAATGTTAAGCTCATCGCATTAAGATGTGCCGGATACAATAACGTGGACGTAGAGTACGCATATGAAAAGATCCATATCGTAAGAGTACCGGCGTATTCACCTTATGCGGTAGCTGAGCATGCGATGGCACTGCTTCTTACCTCGATCCGCAGGATACATAAGGCATATATCCGTACAAAAGACTTTAACTTCAGTCTTAACGGACTTACGGGCTTTGACCTGCATGGGAAAACAGTGGGCATCATCGGTACCGGTAAGATAGGCCGCATATTTATAGATATATGCAAGGGCTTCGGGATGAATGTGATAGCATATGACAAGTTCCCGGCAGAGGGAAGCGGCATCAACTACGTTAGTCTTCCCGAGATATGGGAGAAGAGTGATATCATATCCTTCCATTGTCCGCTGACGGACGAAAACAGACATATGGTAAATGCAGAGAGCATCGCCAGGATGAAAAAGGGCGTGGTGCTGATCAATACTTCCAGAGGTGCACTTATAGATACCGAAGCACTGGTAGAGGGTATCAAGCAGAGGCAGATCGGAGCTGCGTGCCTCGATGTATATGAAGAGGAGTCCAACGTATTTTTCCATGATTATTCCAATCATATCGTGGATGACGATACACTGGCAAGACTCATCTCAATGCCTAACGTTATAGTTACATCACATCAGGCATTCCTCACAGAGGAGGCCCTCTCTAATATAGCAGATACCACGCTGGAAAACGTGGAAGAGTTCTTTGAGAACGATTACAGCAAAAACGAAGTATGCTACAAGTGCCCGGATGTGGCTAAATGCGGGCAGAAACACAGTAAGAAGTGTTTTTGATCGATAGATATAATAGGCAGGGGATTTTCCGACGGTATATCCTGGAGACGCGAATACTACCCTCAGTTGTACGACTCGGGACTTAATCCAAAGTACGCTCTCTACGGCATATTACAGATAAAGGAACACGCAGGGTATGATCAGTGATATAACATACACCCTTACAAGGAGCCGCAGAAAGACTATATCGTGCTCGGTAAAGGACGGTATAGTGGCAGTCCGGGCCCCGTTAAGGATGTCTGAGAAGCAGATACGGGAGTTTTTGGAAAAACACCGTGCATGGATAGAGAAACACTTAGAGAAGGAACGAAAGCTTGAAGAAGAGTTAAACACTCTTCCAAAGCTCACCTTTGAAGAGATAAAGCAGCTGGCACTGGAAGCCAAAGCTGTGATCCCTGAGAGAGTAAGATATTATGCCGGGATCATCGGTGTCACTTACGGCAGGATCACCATCCGTAACCAGAAAACCGTATGGGGCAGCTGCACCGCCAAAGGCAACCTCAACTTTAACTGCCTGCTCATGTTGACACCCCGCGAAGTGCTGGACAGCATCGTGGTGCATGAACTCTGCCACAGAAAGCATATGAACCACTCCAAGGCCTTCTATGACGAAGTCCTAAGCGTATACCCTGATTACCGCAAGTGGGAAAAGTGGCTTAAAGAACACGGCAAAGTACTATTGAGAAGAATGTGACAATGTAATGATACTAAATGATATAAAAAACAAATTCAGACTCGTAAATGCATACGAGGACTGGAAGGACTACCGCCTGCTTCTCACAGATACTGTCATAGAAGCCGGTGGCGGTGACAGTACAAAGACTTTGAGCGTGATCGGCGCCGGGTATTGTAATGATATCGATATTCGGCGCTTAAGCGCTGCATTTGAGAAAATATACCTTGTAGACTGTGACGCGGAAGCGATGGGGGAGGCTGTAAAGACATGTGCTAAAGCAGAACCCAAGACGATCTCCCTTACCGGCATATATGAAGCAGATGTATCCGCATACTTTGAGGACACTCTGACTGCATTACGGGAGCAGGGGAGTAAGCTTAACTACGAAGTGTTTACAGAGATACTTACTTCAAAACTGGACGTCCTTTTTAAGAAACTCATAACTAACGAAAATGACCTGGAAGATCAATTACCGCATAGTGACATCATACTGTGCAACGGAGTATGCAGCCAGTTGTTTTCCATGATATCGTTTTTTATAAGATCGGTGGCGGGAAGCATACCGGATTCGCTGTTCCGGGACGCCATACAGGCTGCGGATATCGTGGAGCAGAAGCTTAAAAATGCGAGTGAAGCAGTGATACCGGTCATCTGCAAGGCGCTGCTAAAGAGTGCAAACTGTGTGATATTCGGTAATGAATATAACAAAGATCACCCGGTAGAAGGCGCACAGTGCTGCATCGATACGATAAGACAGAGTGGCAGCATTATAAAAGAAATCGAGGCGACATGGAGCTTCAATCGCCGTGAAAACGTGGAATACAATATGCTTTTACAGATATGTAAGAGGATGAGAAATAAATAAAGGAGCAAAAAATGAAAAAAGGAACAAAAGCATTGATCACAGCGGGGTTAATAACAGTTATGCTGTGCTCATGCGGAAAAAATGAAAGTGAGAAGGAAGCAATGACAGAAAAGGAAAAAACAGAAGTAACAGAAGGCGTAAATGAGACAGACAAGAATGCTGCGGGCGATGTAACCGGGATTGACAAGGACTCGTTCGCTGCAGGTATAAAGACGGAGGACGAGACCACAACGACACCTGTGGAGGTCACACCTGAGGCACAGGGAGGAGATGGAACTGAGACCACACCTACAGTAACGGAACCGGAACCTACGGCCACACCTATTATCATTAACGACGAGATCGAAGAGCGCTGTCCCGCATCTATATCTGAGACTCGTAAAGGAGTTACCTACAGAGCATACACACACGGCACATATTACTCCGAGACATGCGGTATGGAGAGAGGTTACAGCATCTTGCTGCCGGCCGATTACAGCACCGAAAAGCAATACCCCGTACTTTATCTGCTACATGGCATATTCGGAAACGAGTACTCATTCTCGCAGGATGCGAGCAATAAGATAAAAGAGATCGTTGGAAATATGGCGGCAGACGGTTATATCGAAGAGACCATCATTGTATGTCCGGATATGTATGCGACTGCAGATCCCGCACAAAAGCCAGGATTTGACGGAGATTCCTGTCTTCCTTACGACAACTTCATCAATGACCTGGTAAACGACCTGATGCCATATATTGAGAGTGAATATTCCGTACTTACCGGTCGAGAGAATACATACCTTGCAGGCTTCTCCATGGGTGGAAGGGAGACACTGTTCATCACACTTAAAAAGCCCGAACTCTTCGGATATGTATGTGCCATATCTGCAGCACCCGGAATAGTAGCAACCACGGATAAATTCATGACTCATCCGGGTTCGATGGAAGAAAGCGAAGTGAAGATCGCTGAAGATGCCATAGCACCGGAAGTCCTGATATTATGCTGTGGATCAAAAGACTCTGTAGTAGGCCAGTACCCTAAGTCATATCATGAGATGCTTGAAGCAAACGGCACAGAGCACATCTGGTACGAGATCCCCGGCGCAGATCACGACAACAATGCGATCAAGAGCGGATTGTATAATTTGTTTAAGCAGATAGCAAATAGTAAGAATAAAAAATAAAATTTCTTCCAAAAGGATATAAAAAGGATACAACTCTCTGCTACTATAGCATCATCAAAGGTGACAAACACCACAAAAAAATGCTATAGGAGGCAGAAAAATGAAAAAAGTTATCACAACATCAACAAGAAAAGCAGCTTACGCCATCTGTGTAATGTTAGTTATGGCAATGAGCATCGTGCTCATGGGAGAAAGACAAGTTGAAGCAAAGTCGGGCTTTATACGTGTATCCACCCAGAAGGAACTTGAAAATGCCATAAACGATCCTGACATTTCCCACATTGTATTTGAAACACAAGCACACATCACAGTCACCATAAACGAAAACGACTTAACAAAGGATAAATACATTGAGATTGATGCCAAAAACGCCAAAGTCATCAACAAAGCCGTATTCGACAGGATCGACCTTCAAACGGTAAAAAGTTATACCGAGAAGGCATCCGGCAACAACTACGTATTGTACGATCTTTCATATAATGGTGGGATGACCGTAGCAAAAGGTAAGAGCGTAAAAAGTATCCTGATCTGCAGCGACAACTATGAAACCCCTCTGTACACCTTAAGAAAAGGTGCCAAGGTTAAGGAAGTAGAGCTGAGCCATTTCAATGATATCTTTGCAAGCAGCAAATACGATAAAAAAGAACGCAAGCTTACGATCAAGGCTAAAAACAGAGAAGGCGTTGCAGAAACACACACCGTCGTACTCGATAAAAGAGGTCGTATCATAAAGACAGCCCTTGATTCGGAAGTCAAAGAAACATGCTTTGCATATGAGTATAAGTATGACAAAAACGGTAATATCATCAAAAAAACAGGCTTTGACAGCAAGAATCCCCAAGGTGAACTTGAGATCAACTACACCTATACCGACAACAAGCTCACTAAAGAAGTGACCACCGGCAAGGAATCCGCCATGGCAATATACGAGTATGACGCAAAAGGCAGAATGATCCGCCGCACATACAGCGGAACCTTAATAGGCGAAAACGGCGAATACAACACTAAATGGACCGATGAGTACGAGTATGACAAAAAGGGCCGTACGACATTAGAGAAATATACAGATTCTATCAACGGTGATGAATTTGTATACAAATATACATACAACAAAAAAGGTTTTAACGAAAAAACAGAATGCAATCATTACAACGGATTATTCGTATACACGATCCTGAATGAATACGACAAGGCAGGATATCTTGTAAAACAAACAACCTTAGACCAGTTCGGCGATGTAGATGAGGTAGTGGAATTTTAAGAAACAATCGGTAAGTTTTATAACAAAAAATATTGCATCATATCCCGGCTCCGGCACATTAGTACCGGAGCCTTTTTGGTTTGACTTAGGACCGAAATTTTGATATACTTTATTACAAGAAATGTTATTTTTTGGAAATGGTTTATTTGTCGGTTTTTCGGGGCTTTTGGGTGAAAAAACGCTTTGGGAGGAGAATAAATGGGATACGAAGATATAACATTTTTTGTCGATACATTTAGTGAAGCATTGGAAAAAGGACACATACACGCATACTTTCAGCCGATCTACCGTGCGGTGACCGGGAAGATGATGTGTGCCGAGTCGCTGGCGCGCTGGATCGACCCCGAAAAAGGGCTGTTCTCACCGGCACTATTTATACCTGCGCTGGAAGAGAGCGGGCTGATATTTGAGCTCGATATGGAGATCCTGCGCCAGGCATGTGCATTTTATAACGAGATGAGGGAGAAAGGCACACCGATCCCCTCATTTTCGGTTAATCTTTCACGCCGTGACTTTAAGCACGACGATCTGTACGACAGGGTAATCAGCACCCTGGATAAGTATAATGTTCCCCATGACGCGATCAATCTGGAAGTTACCGAGAGCCTGATGATAGACGAGCCCGAGGTATTCAGAGATGTCCTGCAAAAGTTCAATAACGCTGGGTTTACCATGTGGATGGACGATTTCGGAAGCGGGTATTCATCGCTGAATGTACTTAAAAACTATAACTTCGGCCTTATGAAGTTTGATATGGTATTCTTACGTGATTTTACCTTGAAGGGAAGGAAACTACTAGCATCCCTTATAAATATGGCGAAATCCCTAAGCATACATACGCTGATAGAGGGTATCGAGCACGAAGAACAGCAGCAGTTTATGCTTGATGCGGGCTGTGAGGCGCTGCAGGGATTTTATTTCTCAAAGCCCTGCGCAAAAGATGAGCTGAGCTCCATGATATCTGAAGGAAAGATCGTATGTGAAGACACGGATGACAGAGCGTACTGGGAGCAGATCGGAAAGTTTAACTTCTTAAGCGCCAATCCTATAGAAGAATTCGCCGGTATAGATGCACCTGAAGATAAAGCGGCTGAGCATACGGATACGGTGAGTTCGCTGGCACTATTGGAGTGTAATAAGGGTACCGTAAAATACATATACGCAAACGAGGCATACCGTAAACGTATCAAATATCTCGGTTTTAATACGATAGAAGAGATCGAAAACGATTTCAACAGTCAGCGTACCGAGCAGTCGTTTATGATGAAAAAGTTTATGGAGGATATCATCGAGCAGGGTGATATCAAGATAGCTGAATATACCGCAGAGGACGTATACTTAAGGCTTAGCGGCATATGTCTCGCTAAGAAAAAAGACTGCGCGATGGTAGCGTACAATCTGACCACATTTGAGACCGAGCAGGAAGTGGAAAAAGCGAATCAGCTCATCTACATATGCAATTCGCTGTTCGCGACATATGAAGTGGCCGTACTTGTGTACCCGGAGAGCGGCATCGTAAACCGTATCCACACGTCCAACAATCTTCCGACGTTTGACAAAGAAAGCAGTATAAATGAGAGTCTGCGCAAGTTCTGCCTGTCCCAGGTGGATGAAGTAGACCAGGAGAGATACCTGCAATTTCTTGATCTAAATACTGCAATCGAACGCGTAGAAAACAGTCCCAAGGGCTTCATACAGGATAAATTCAGGATGCATATAAACGGCACACCCAATACCTGGTATTCCGTAAGACTTTCCCGCGTCCCGGCCATCAATGAACCAACCTACCTCCTAACCATTCAATCAATGTGACATAACAAGCAGAATCATATGGCTTTAAGATAGCATCCGGCTGTTGATCAAACCATGCTAAATACCTCTAATCCCGTGAGAAATCACGGGCTTTTTTATGTCAAAACCACCTTGTATAAACCTTAGCATAGTGATATAATTTTTTTTATGAAATCCAAATGAACATAAATTAGATATTTGGACTAAACTGTATAATGTGAAAG
>JAFZQN010000061.1 GCA_017620375.1 Lachnospiraceae bacterium | reverse complement strand
CATGTAATCTTTTGATTCCATAGTAAACCTCCCAAACATTTTTATATCAATCATTATCATACAACTTTTCGCGTGATTTCGCAACACTTTTTACTTCTTGCTATTTTTTTTGAACTATGCTATTATAGTTTTGTATATGAAGAAAAATAAATGCTTTTGATATATTATCATTTCGCAATTAAGTAAAGGGACAATATATGGCATCAGTCGATATTAAATATATAAATCCCGTCATCAAAGCAACCCTGACCGTCCTGGATATGCTTGGAATGACAGGAGGTAAATACGGTCCGCCCTCTCTGTCCGACATGAAATTCCCGGACAATGCCTTTCTGATCCAGGTAGGAGTGACCGGCGGCATGAAGGGGCAGTTCATATTAGGCTTTACCGAGCAGAAAGCTAAGGAAACAGCTTCGGTCATGATGATGGGAATGCCTGTCGAAGAGCTCGATGCGATGGCCTGTTCGGCACTCGGAGAACTCGGAAACATGATAATGGGTAATACCTCCACTATCTTCTCAACCATGAATATAGTATTTGATATCACTCCTCCGCTTTCCATGCATGGCTATGATCTGAAGCTTCAGGCCGATACCACGGCTATCAAAATACCGATCCTTATAAATGATACGGAACATCTTTCCGTTTACATCTGTATACATGAAAACTAAGAGTCGATCAGTTATGACACCGATCGACTCTTTTTTATTTTATTATTTGTAGAATAGCAGGAACAGTATCGTTCCGATAAGTCCGAGCATCAGCCAGATGATACTGTAGGATATGGTTGCTTCTACGATCCTGAGTATTCTGTCGCCCGCATCAAACCTCGCATACAGTTTTTCCGTGATAGGACTCTTCCGGTCCTCCACAAGCTCCTTAAAGAATATCTTTTTAACCGAGTAAATAATCGATTCTGCAAACGCCGATGTTACAAAGCCCAGTCCTTTACCGAATTTAACAAGCCCGTTCCAAATGATCTCGGTAAACTTTATAAGTCCCTTAAAGAACTTACCCGGAGCAACTACCATAAAGCTCCATACGATCTCGGTAAGTCTTATCAAGCCCTTAAATATCCCTATAAACAATGCGGGAAGAGCTTTTAATAGCAACGGTCTGTATACAAGTTCTTCAAGGTCCAGCCTACCTGGCCATCTGTTAACATATATCTTTCGCCCGTTCTCCACCTTCATAAGTACTTTTCTGATAAACAGGTATACCAGAAGTCCTATTGTAAGCGATATGACAAATCCTTTGAGGTTCTCAAGAGAAAAGATGCTGATATGCTCTATCTCGGGAGCATGGGTGATATCACTCATATATACCGAAAGATGTTCGATATAAATATTTGTAAATACACCGCATACCACTATGATGCACGCAGGTACGATAAGTGCTATCGCAGATAATGTACTTATCTTCCATTTTGCACCTATTTCAGCATGATGTTCTTTTTTATGTTCATCCTGTTTTTCGGACCTTACAGGTTTCTCTATAAATATTGCTATAAAGAGCTTCAGCATATACCCTATCGTCATGCCTCCGCTAAGTAAAAACAGGTATTCAACCGCTTTTACCGCGGTATAAGCCGCACCTGTAAGCTCATGTGCATACTCTACTATACCCTCATGTATCAGAGTCTTACTGATGTATCCGGAGAACAACGGAACACCCATGATACCCAATGCTCCGACTCCGAACATGACCATAAGGAACTTATTTCCTCTGCCGAATCCCCTGATTTCGTTTAGGTCAAGCTTATGCAGCTTCATATATATGGCACCGGCACACATAAAGAGTACAAGCTTAAACAATGAATGGTTCACCATATACAGGACAGTACCTGCAGCAGACAGAGCTGTCTCTTTTGTAAAGAATTCAAGATAAATTGCTATGGCATCAGAAGCACTTGTATCTGTAGTCGCATAATAAGTCTCCGACAACAATACCGTTACAGCACATCCTGTAAGGATAAAGCCTATCTGTGACATGGATGAGCATGCAAGTGTACGCTTTAGATCAATGGAAAATACCGCGAGCACAGCTCCGGTAAACATGGTGATAACACCGAGTACCAGCATGAGGATGCCCCAGTTATGATTGCCGCTGAATATCTCAAAGCAAAGTATCAATACTCCGTACACGCCCGATTTTGTAAGGATACCCGAAAGGAGTGCAGACGCCGGAGCAGGTGCCACCGGATGTGCCTTGGGTAGCCAAATGTGTAAGGGGAACATACCCGCCTTGGCCCCGAAACCAAAAAGAATACATATACCTGCCGCAAAAAGATATGTCCGATCGGAATCGTCGCCTCTTAACCAGCACTCCGCTGCCACATCTCTCAGCTCGCTTATCTTTAATGTATCAAGCTTAAAGTACAGCATCATAAGTCCCATGAGCATGACAAGACCGCCTATCACAGCTACGGCAAGATATGTTCCCGCAGCCTTCATGGCTCCGGGTTTCTCATCATGTGCTACCCAGGTATATGATGTAAATGACATGATCTCAAAGAATATAAATGCGGTGTACAGATCTCCCGACATGAATACTCCGAGTGTAGCTCCAAGTGTAAGCAGGAAGAAGAAATAATATCGGTTTCTGTTCCTGTAATGTGCGAAATACTCCCTTGAGAAAAGTGCGGTCATGGACCACATAAGGAGAGCTACTCCCGCATATACCGTCCTAAAGCCTCCGAAATACAGATTGATCCCCAATCCGCATATCTTGTCTATATGGAGTGAGTTCCCGTTTTTTGAAAGTGACAGGATTGCAAATACATACAAAAGTATCTCTATAAGGATAGAGCATATAACAAGCACATTTCTGAACTCTTTTCTTTTTTGTGCTTCAAGTTCACTCTCCGTACTACCCGGAGCGCCGTACGGTATCCTCCGCCACCCTGCAAGGTAACAGATAACGGCTGCCGCAAACGGCCATAATATTAAATTTATCAATAAGATATTGCCTTCCATCTCTTACCTCTCAGGTCTAAAGTTAATGTGTTATAAGAATGTGATAAAATCAAGCAAAGGCTGCCAGAATACTCCGAATATGAGTATTCCTGCCGCAAAACATATAACAGGTAAAAGCATCTGCCATGAATGTTCTTCTATCCCCTGTACGGATGCTGCTGTTTTTTCTTTATCCGCAGCTAAGGGGAAGTATGCCTTGATCACGATGCCGAGCATGTATATAGCTGTAAGCAGTGCCGAAAACAGTACTGCCACAAGTCCCGTTATGGCAAAGGGACTTCCTTCATCCACAGCTGCAAGTCCTATCCTCCATTTGCTGAAGAACCCACAGAACAACGGTATACCTATAAGCGAAAGTGACGATATCGTAAAGCATACAAACGTCTTTTTCACGACCCTGCCGAGTCCCGACAGCTCAT
>JAFZQN010000060.1 GCA_017620375.1 Lachnospiraceae bacterium | reverse complement strand
GAACGTCTTACTGGATGATTCGGTCAATCTGGAAGAGATCGGTCTGGCTACCTCCGGAGCCGTAGGTTCGGATCTTGCCAATATCATAAATGAAGCGGCTATCCTGGCTGTAAAGAGAAACAGGACACTGGTAACACAGGATGACCTGATGGAATCCGTGGAAGTGGTAATAGCCGGTAAAGAAAAGAAGGACAGGATCTTAAACGAGAAAGAAAAGAAGATAGTTGCATACCACGAGACAGGTCATGCACTTATCACCGCTTTAGAGAAGAATGCGGAACCTGTACAGAAGATAACCATAGTTCCGAGGACCATGGGTTCACTCGGTTATGTAATGCAGGTGCCTGAGGAAGAGAAATATCTGATGAGCGAAGAAGAGCTCAAGGCAAGGCTTGTCACCCTGTTTGGCGGACGTGCGGCCGAAGAGATCGTATTCGGTTCCATCACCACAGGTGCATCAAATGATATCGAGAAGGCTACGGATATCGCAAGAGCCATGATCACTCAGTACGGTATGTCCAAGAAGTTCGGACTTATCGGACTTGAAAAGCAGGGTAACCAGTACCTTGACGGACGTGCGGTACTTAACTGCGGTGATCAGACTGCAGCAGAGATCGACCACGAAGTTATGGAGCTGCTTAAAGAATGCTATGATAAGGCTAAGGAGCTTCTGTCCGGTAACCGTGACATCATGGACAGGATCGCAGAGTACTTAAGCGAGAAAGAGACCATCACCGGTAAGCAGTTCATGGAAATCTACAATGAAGTTATCGCCGCACGTAACGGTGGAACTTCTGATGCAGAGGCAGAACCTTCTGCAGAAACTGTTGAGGAAGCCACTACGGAAGCTGAAACAGAGAATGCGGATACCGATGACAGCAAGGAAGCATAAAGCAGAACATTTTAGGTAATACATATGAGAGTAGAAGAATTCAAGATGGAGAGACAGGACCTTCTTAAAGCGGGAGATCCTGTCGAGATCATCGAGAAAAATACAGTTGCATTTTATTATTATACGATTGTCCCGGCACTTGCCATGTCGGGCAATTTCTCTTTTGGAAACAGAATTAAGTCCACGAAGGGTATCGTGAAGGATATCCGCCGTAACGAGAAGGGCTATTTCGTGGATGTCGAATTTGATGAGTGATTTCAATCAGAGGGACGGTTCTCTGATCGATCCATGGGCTTTTAGAGCATCCATGCAATCTAAAACCCGTCATCGCTACGCAGGATATGCTAATGCCTGCATCCGTCTCTTTTGCTTCGGACGCTTGCAATCGGTCGTCCGCTTGATACCGGACAACCTTGTGCTACGCTCAAAAATCGGTTTGGATAACCGATTTTTGCCTCGCACAGAGTTGTCTTCAGGCAAAGCATATCTAACTGCTCGCTTTATGGTTTTATCTTGCATGGATGCTCTTAAAACCCTGGGATCATCTCGATCAGAGAACCTTGTATAAGTGTTGTACAGTAGATTTAATATGGGGAACAGATATGTTTGACATAAAAGAAGAATTAAAGAAACTTCCTGACAGCCCCGGCGTGTACATTATGCACGACAAGGCGGACAACATAATATACGTCGGAAAAGCGATCAATTTAAAAAGGCGTGTGTCCTCATATTTCCAGACGAGGCCGCGCAGCCCCAAAATAGAAAAGATGATCTCGCTGATAGACCATTTTGAATACATCATGGTTGAGAGCGAGATGGAAGCGTTTGTTTTAGAGTGTAATCTTATAAAGGAGAACCGTCCTAAGTATAATACTATGCTTATGGACGATAAGACGTATCCTTTTGTTAAGATTACACTTTTTGAAAAATATCCCAAAATACATCTTACCAGGCATCATGAAAAGGACGGTGCAAAGTACTACGGACCGTATACAAACGTGACAGCACTGAAGGAAATATTAAAAATGTTCCGTAAACTGTACGGATACAGGACCTGCAATAAAAAGTTGGACGGACAGTGTGTGGAAAGGCCGTGCCTGTATCATCAGGTGGGTGAATGTATGGGGCCTTGCTCCGGAAATGTAGCTCCCGAAGAGTACAAAAAAGGTATAGATGAGATAGTAAGGTTTTTCGAGGGAGACAGTTCATCCGTAAAAAAGAGTCTTAAGGCAAAGATGCTGGAATGTTCGGAGAACATGGAGTTCGAAAAAGCCGCCGGCTTCAGGGATATGCTGCAGAATGTTGAAGAACTTTCGCAGACGCAGAGAGTAACAGCAGGCTTTGAGATGAACCGCGATGTGATCGGTATAGCACTAAAGGATTATAAGGCTGTGGTACAGGTGTTTTTTGTGCGTTCAGGAAAAATGGTGGGCAGAGAGCATTATCTTTTAGAAGCCGAAAGTGATGATAAAAAGGAAGTACTTACCGAGTTTGTAAAGCAGTTTTACGGCGGTACGGCTCTGATCCCTAAGGAGATACTTCTGTCTGAGGATCTGGAAGAGAAAGAGCTTGTAGCAGGATGGCTCTCGGAGAATGCCGGACGTAAGGTAATACTTACCACGCCGCAAAAAGGTAAAAAGGAAAAGCTTGTAGAGCTTGCCGTAAGCAATGCGGAAAACCTGCTGGCTAAAGATGCCGAAAAACTACTTAGGGAAGCCGAAAGAACTACGGGTGCCATAGAAGAACTGGGTGAACTGCTCGGTATAGAGGCACCTGTCAGAATAGAATCATATGATATCTCAAATACCGCCGGATTCGAATCAGTAGGATCGATGGTGGTATATGAGAACGGAAAGCAGAAAAAGAGCGATTACAGACGCTTTAAGATAAAGACAGTGGAAGGACCGGACGATTACGCTTCTATGCGTGAGGTTCTTACAAGAAGATTTACTCATGCCTCCGACCGAAACGACAGTTTTACGAAGCTGCCCGACCTTATCCTTATGGACGGCGGCAGGGGCCAGGTCAATGCTGCATTGGAAGTTACGGAGAGCCTGGGGCTTGATATACAGATATGCGGTATGGTGAAGGATGATCATCACAGGACCAGGGGACTGTATTTTGAAAACGAGGAGTTGCCCATAGATACTTCAAGCGAATGCTTTAAGCTTATCACAAGGATACAGGATGAGACGCACCGTTTTGCCATTGAATACCACAAATCACTGCGTTCAAAGGCACAGGTAAGATCCGTCCTCGATGATATAGAGGGCATAGGAGCCACAAGGCGCAGGTCGCTTATAAAGCACTTTGAGACCATAACCGCTATAAAGGAAGCTAGTACAGAGGAGCTGGCAAAAGCTCCGGGTATGAACATAAAAGCGGCACAGGCTGTATTTGACTTTTTCCACAAAAATGATAAGGGTGAATAAATGAGTTTATATTATCATATCGGAAGCTCAGGGGCAGGAAAGACCACCGGAGTACAAACCAGGATAATAAAAGAAGCAGAACGGGAGCCGGAACGCAGCTTCCTTTTTGTCGTGCCCGAACAGTTTACGCTTCAGACCCAGAGGGAGATCCTTGCCCGAAGCAGCTCGGGCGGTATGATGAATATAGACGCATTAAGTTTTGCAAGACTCGCACACAGAGTATTTGAGGAGCAGGGAGTAAATCTCCCCCAGGTACTTGAAGATACCGGCAAAAGCATGATAGTTAAAAAAATGCTTTTGGAGCATGTGGATGAGCTTACCATCTATAAAGGCAAGGTAAAAAAACAGGGCTTTGCGGAAGAGATGAAATCGCTCATAGCCGAGTTCTATCAGTACGGTATTGATGAGAACAGGTTTGAGCTCATGAAGAAAAGCGCCGGGGACAGGGCGATACTTAATGCAAAGCTTCATGACATCGGTGTGATATACAGGGCATTTGCCAAGTTCATAGACGGACGCTTTGTCATGAATGAGGAAGTACTGGATAAGATGTGCGAGATAGCCGGAGAGTCTGAGCTCATCAGGGACTCTGTTGTGGTCCTGGACGGGTTCACGGGCTTTACTCCGTCGCAGTATAACTGCATAGATAAGCTCATGAAGTACGCCAAGGACATTCATGTAGTTCTTACTGCCGATAAGTCAGTATTAGATGATGATACCGATAAGTCGGATCTGTTTGAGCTTAGCCGAAAAACCATAGCTAAGCTGGAGGAACTTGCGGCGTCCAACCATATCCCTTCGGGTGTGATCACATACGAGGATGAAAAGGGAAGATATAAGAACAACCCTTCCATGGCTCATCTGGAGAAAAATATATTTAGATTCCCCTATAAGAAAAGCGGAGATCATCAGGCTGTAACTCTGCTTCGGGCAGCCGATGTAGAGGAAGAGACCGATTTTATCGTATCTAAAATACGCGAGCTAATATCTGAAGGCAGTATGCGCTATGAGAATATAGCTGTGGTTACAGGGGACCTCGCATTATATGCGCCGGTACTTGAAAGAAAACTTTTAAAAGCCGGTATACCACATTTTATAGACAGAAAAAGGAACATAGAGGGAACAGGGATAGTAGAGTTTATCGATGCTGCCATCGATATCGTATTGAGCGATCTTTCGTATGAGAACGTATTCAGGTTCCTAAAGACCGGTTTTACGGATCTGGATGCCGATGATATCTCACGTGCGGAAAACTATGCGGTTGAGCGCGGTATAAAGGGAATGAGACGCTGGTCGATGACATGGACGGCTAAAAACAAAGACCTTTCTGCGGAAAACAGGGTAAGAGAATCGGTAATATCGGTATTTGGCACGATAAAAGAAACGGAAGCAAAAGGCAATATCCCCACCATACAGGAAAGGCTTACATATATATATTCGCTGCTTGACAGGTTCGAGGTGGAGCTTAAGCTCTACAATATGGCGGAAAAACTGAAAAACAGCTCTTCGACGAAAGACAGGATAAAAGGTACGGAACTCGGACAGCTCTTTAGGACTGTGATCACCGTATTTGAGAGGATAAACGGTCTCCTTGGCGATGAACGTATGCCCTTAAAAGAGTTTAAGGAAGTGCTCGATACAGGGTTTAGTGAGGCGAAGCTGCGTTCCATACCGGGCGGTGCTGACAGTGTAGTGGTCGGTGATATGGAGAGGACCAGACTTGATAACAAGAAGGTACTTTTCTTTGCCGGCTGCAATGACGGTGTGATACCCGGCAGCGGATCGGGGGGCAGCCTGCTTAATGAATTTGAAAGAGAACTTTTTGCCGAGAATAATATAGAACTTTCACCCACACAGAAGGACAGCGGAACGCTCACGGAATTCTATCTGTATCTGACACTTACCAAGCCTTCCGAACGCCTTTATCTTTCTTATGCAGCAAAAACAGGGGATGAGAAGGAAGCACGTCCTGCATATATATTCGGACGTATCATGAAGATATTTACAGGACTTGAGGTGGTTAAGCTTTCTTCATATGAAAAAGAAAGTATATACCGTATGCTCGGATGCGACAGGGGACTTGGTGCCGTGATAGAACTGCTAAGAGGCAGTAAGGAACTGAGCCGGGAAGGTGAGGGGTATGAAGTTCGCTCGATCCTGAAAGGCATATTTGAAAAAGAAAACGAAGAGCTTATGGCACTTTTGAAGATGGCTGCTTCGGGATCCCGCAAGAATGAAAGTTTAAATAAGGAAGAAGCCGAAAAACTTTATGGTACCGTAATACTTGGGAGTATCACCAGGCTGCAGAAGTATGCTGAATGTGCATTTGCACACTTTGTTAAACACGGGCTTAAACTGAAAGATGATAAAGAGTTTTCGATGGGAAGCCTTGAGATTGGAAACATCTGCCACGATG
>JAFZQN010000059.1 GCA_017620375.1 Lachnospiraceae bacterium | reverse complement strand
CTTGTAATACGCCCATGCTTCATTATCCACTTCTTCACGGTAAATAGCATCTGCATCCTGAACGATACGTACCTTTTCAGCGGTAACATCGCCCACTATACGAACACCGAGTCCGGGGCCGGGGAAAGGCTGACGGAATACGAGCTTCTCAGGTATGCCCAGTTCCAAGCCTGCCTTACGTACCTCGTCCTTAAACAGCATTCTTAAGGGCTCTATGATCTCTTTGAAATCAACCTTTTCGGGAAGTCCGCCTACATTGTGATGAGACTTGATGACTGCGGATTCTCCGCCGAGTCCACTCTCCACAACATCGGGATAGATAGTACCCTGTGCCAGGAAATCAACAGCACCTATCTTCTTTGCTTCCTCTTCAAATATATTAATAAATTCTTCGCCGATTATCTTTCTCTTTCTCTCAGGTTCGGTAACACCTTTGAGCTTTTCATAGTATCTTTCCTGAGCGTTTACTCTTATGAAATTAAGATCGAATTTACCATTAGGTCCGAATATCTGCTCTACTTCATCACCCTCGTTTTTCCTGAGCAAACCGTGGTCGACAAATACGCAGGTAAGCTGTTTTCCTATAGCCTTTGAAAGAATACCTGCCGCTACGGACGAATCAACACCGCCTGAAAGAGCCAGAAGTACTCTGCCGTTTCCGACCTTTTCTCTGATGGCCTTAATGCTGTTCTCCACAAAAGAATCCATGCGCCATGTGCCTGCACAGCCACAGATGTTCCTTACAAAATTAAAGAGCATCTTTGAACCTTCGGGAGTATGAAGGACCTCGGGATGGAACTGGATGGCATAAAGCTTCTTTTCAGCACACTCAGCAGCTGCTACAGGGCAGTTAAGCGTGTGTGCGATCGACTTAAAACCGGGAGCCAGCTTTGAAATATAATCAAAATGACTCATCCAGCACACGGTATGCTGCATAACACCCTTAAACAGAGGTGAAGTGATATCAAGATCGACTTCTGTTTTTCCGTATTCTCTCTGAGATGCACGCTCTACTTTACCTCCGAGCACATGGCTCATAAGCTGTGCACCATAGCAAAGTCCGAGTACCGGAATGCCCAGCTCAAACAACTCCTTTGAGCATGTAGCGGCATTATCCTCATAGCAGCTCGAAGGCCCGCCTGTAAGGATAATACCCATGGGCTCCATAGCCTTGATCTTTTCAAGGTCGGTCTTGTAAGAATAAATCTCACAATACACATTGCACTCTCTGACACGGCGGGCAACCAACTGATTATACTGTCCGCCGAAATCGATGACAATTATTTTTTCCATATTTACTCCTATTAGGACAGGTTACTTCCTGTCACCTTTGTACATCTCCATTTACCGGGTTGGGCACAAATATGTTCTGCCACCCGCTGTCCGCTACGCGCAGACTTTTTTGCGTTTTGCGAGCCGGATTTGCGAGCTGCAAAAAGGTCTGTAAGGATTTTGCGTATAGAGATATACTATAATATAAATACTAACTCCAGATATGTCAAGGTCTTCGCAAAATCCGCTTATCTGCGGTGTGGCAGAATTTATTTGTGCCCGACCCGGACAAAACTGTATAAAAATGTGACAGGAAGAACCGTCCCCCTGTCACATCATTGTAACAAATGATTATTCAGAAAGTTTTTCGTGGATAGCTGCTGCCGCAGTCTTTCCTGCACCCATAGCAAGGATAACTGTAGCCGCACCGGTAACAACATCGCCGCCTGCATATACATATGCAAGTGATGTAGCACCGTTCTCATCTGCTACGATACAGCCCTTGGCATTGGTATCAAGGCCTGCGGTAGTCTTCTTGATAAGAGGATTGGGAGTCTGACCGATAGCGATAACTGCTGTATCGATATCAAGCACATGCTCTGAACCCTTTATCTCCACGGGCTTTCTTCTGCCGCTTGCATCGGGCTCGCCGAGTTCCATGCTGAGAAGCTCTACACCCTTAAGCCAACCGTTCTCATCGCCGATGAACTTGGTGGGGTTCTCAAGTAACTTAAACTGGATGCCCTCTTCCTCTGCATGCTCAACTTCTTCCTTACGTGCAGGAAGCTCTTCCTTACCACGTCTGTAAACGATATATACATTCTCAGCACCAAGACGCTTAGCACATCTTGCTGCATCCATAGCTACGTTTCCGCCGCCGAATACTGCTACGTTCTTTCCGCAGTATACAGGGGTATCGTACTCAGGGAACTTATATCCCTTCATAAGGTTGATACGTGTAAGGAACTCGTTTGCTGAATATACGCCGTTAAGAGCTTCGCCTTCGATCCTTAAGAATGAAGGAAGACCTGCACCTGTACCGATGTAGATAGCATCAAACTGCTCTAAAAGTTCGTCAACCATCAGAGTCTTTCCGATGATGGTGTTGGTCTCGATCTTAACGCCGGCCTGTCTTAACTTATCGATTTCTTTCTTAACTATATCCTTGGGCAATCTGAACTCAGGGATACCATACATAAGAACGCCGCCTGCTGTATGGAATGCTTCGAAGATGGTTACTTCGTAGCCAAGCTTAACAAGGTCGCCTGCTGCGGTAAGTCCGGAAGGACCTGAACCTACTACTGCTACTTTCTTACCGTTCTTCTCTACGTTAACGGGCTTATCCTTACCATTCTTTAAATGATAATCAGCTACAAATCTCTCAACACGTCCGATACCTACGGGCTCACCCTTGATACCTCTTACGCACTTTGATTCGCACTGTCTCTCCTGAGGACATACTCTTCCGCATACTGCGGGAAGTGCATTGGTCTCAGTGATCTTAGCATAAGCTTCCTCGAACTTTCTCTCTGCTACAAGAGCAAGGAACTCGGGGATCTTAACTGCTACGGGACATCCTGTCATACAGGGTCTGTTCTTACAATTGAGACATCTTTGAGCCTCATCTACAGCCATATCCTCTGTATAGCCTGTAGCAACTTCTAAAAAGTTTTTATTTCTTACATCCGGTGCCTGGCTGGGCATGGGATTCTTTGTTAATGACATATTAGGCATTGCAGTGCTCCTTTCCTGTTATACGGCATCTTCCCTCTTCACAAGATCTCTTCTCATAGGGCTTAAACATCTGTGAACGCTTTAATGCTGCATCCCAGTCGATCTTATGTCCGTCAAAGTCAGGTCCGTCAACACATGCAAACTTTGTCTCGCCGCCTACTATTACTCTGCAGCCGCCACACATACCTGTACCGTCGATCATGACAGGGTTCATGGAAACTGTGGTAGGGATGTTATACTGCTCTGTAACGCGGCATACTGCACGCATCATTACAAGAGGTCCGATGGCGATAACTTCGTCAAATTTCTCTCCTGCTTCAATCTCTTCCTTTAATCTATCTGTAACGAAGCCCTGAAGTCCGTTTGAGCCGTCATCTGTGGTGATGATAAGCTTATTTGATACGGCCTTCATTTCATCCTCAAGGATGATAAGTTCCTTATTCCTGAAACCGGTGATAACTGTAACATCGGCACCAAGTGACTTTAATTTCTTAGCCTGGGGATAAGCGATAGCAGTACCGAGTCCGCCGCCGATGATGGCTACCTTCTTGATGTGATCAAGAGGTGTGGGCATACCCAGAGGGCCTGCGAAATCAAGTATCTCCTGTCCTGCGCTCATAGCTGCAAGATCCTTTGTTGTTTTTCCGACAGCCTGGATGATTATGGTAACTGTACCCTTTTCTCTGTCAAAATCAGATACTGTAAAAGGTACACGCTCGCCGAACTCGTCGATCCTTAAGATGACGAACTGACCGGGCTCAGCCTTCTTTGCCACAAGAGGTGCCTCGATCTCCATCAGGAAAACCTGAGGATTCAAATCTTCTTTTCTTACGATTTTGTATGACATTTTTTTCTCCTTCAATACCTCATTTATCATGCAGCCGGGTCACTATGACCGGCTAAAACTACCATTTTATCTGATTATGATACTTTCTCTTTCGGGACCGACAGATACATACTTAATGAAGCAGCCGATCTCCTTCTCGATGTAGGAAACATATTTCTTGGCAGCATCGGGAAGATCATCCCAGGTCCTTGCCTTAGATATATCACAGTTCCAGCCATCCATATATTCTATAACCGGTTTAGCTAAGTTCTGAGCAGCGGGGAACGGGAACCTGTCGGTTTCTTTTCCGTTTATCACATACTTTGTACATACCGGGATCTTTTCCATATAGCTGAGTACATCAAGTTTGGTAAGAGCTATCTCGGTAGCACCCTGACACTCTACGCCGTATCTGGTAGCTACGATATCTACAGGACCTACACGTCTGGGTCTTCCTGTCTTTGCTCCGTACTCCTGACCTTCGGCTCTGAGCTTCTCAGCCTCCTCACCGAACATCTCACATACAAAAGGACCTTCGCCTACACATGTGGAGTAAGCCTTAACAACACCGATGACCTTATCGATCTTAGCACCGGGAAGTCCCGATCCTACAGGTGCAAAGCTTGCAAGTGTATTGGATGAAGTGGTGTAAGGATAGATACCGTAATCAAGATCTCTTAATGCACCAAGCTGTGCCTCAAAGAGTACATTCTTTCCATTCTTTACAGCATCTTTAAGTATCTCGCCTGTATCTGCTACGAAGGGTTTGATCTTCTCACAGTATTCATCAAGCCATGCCTTAAGATCATCCATGGTACAGGGCTTAGCGCCGTATACCTTCTCTAATGTGAGGTTCTTCCACTCCATTAAGTCCTTTAAGTGTTCCATTAACTCTTCGGGATAGAAAAGCTCGCCTGCAAGAATGGTCTTTTTCTGATATTTATCCGAATAGAAAGGTGCAATACCCTGCTTGGTCGAACCGTATTTCTTGTCGGCAAGTCTTGCCTCCTCAAGTCCGTCCAGCTCTCTGTGCCAAGGAAGCAACAATGAAGCTCTGTCACTTATCTTTAAATTATCAGGTGTGATAGCTACACCTTTTGCTCTTACTTCCTCCACTTCCTTCATGAGGTTTTCGGGATCGAGCGCAACTCCGTTTCCGAGTATGTTTATCGTATCCTTCCTGAATATTCCTGACGGAAGAAGATGAAGTGCGAACTTTCCGTATTCATTGATAACGGTATGGCCTGCGTTTCCGCCGCCCTGATAACGTACTACCACCTGATAGTCCGATGTTACCAGATCGACCATACGGCCTTTACCTTCATCGCCCCAGTTAATGCCTACTATAGCACAGTTTGACATATATTATTCCAGCCTTTCTTTTTTATTGACAGACGTAAAAAGTATAATATCACATCTATTTAAAAAACGCAAGTAAGGTGGCACGCCTGATATAGACCTGCCACCTGACATATTTTACTGTTAAAAAACCTTGATAAGAACAGGGATCATACAATACCCTGAGCGTTCATAGCGTCAACAACCTTCTTGAAGCCGGCGATGTTAGCACCTGCTACATAGTTGCCTGCCATACCGTACTCTTTTGCAGCATCGTCAAGGTTATGGAAGATGTTAACCATGATGCCCTTTAACTTAGCATCAACCTCTTCGAATGACCATGAAAGTCTCTCGGAGTTCTGGCTCATCTCTAATGCTGATGTAGCAACGCCGCCTGCATTTGCAGCCTTGCCGGGTACGAAGTATACCTTGTTCTGCTGGAAGTACTCAGTAGCCTCAAGAGTGGTAGGCATGTTAGCACCTTCACATACAGCGATAACGCCGTTAGCAACAAGCTTCTTAGCATCGTCAAGGTTAAGCTCGTTCTGGGTTGCGCAAGGAAGAGCGATGTCAACCTTAACTTCCCACTGATTTGTACCCTCAGTAGCCTTGTCATGATACTGAGCTGAAGGACGCTTAGCTGCATACTCGGTAAGACGAGCACGGTTAACTTCCTTAACTTCCTTAAGAAGAGCTACATCGATACCTTCGGGATCATAGATCCAGCCTGTAGAATCTGAACATGTAACAGGCTTTGCACCTAACTGCTGTGCCTTCTGGATAGCGTAAATAGCAACGTTACCTGAACCTGATACTGCACAAGTCTTGCCGGCGATGTCGATGCCGTTTGACTTAAGCATTTCCTCTGTCATGTAAAGAAGTCCGTAACCGGTAGCTTCTGTTCTTGCGAGTGATCCGCCGTATGAAAGGCCCTTACCTGTAAGTACGCCCTCGAATACGCCCTTAAGTCTCTTGTACTGACCGAACATATATCCGATCTCTCTTGCGCCTGTTCCGATGTCACCTGCGGGTACATCTGTATCTGCGCCGATATATTTGAAAAGCTCTGTCATGAAGCTCTGGCAG
>JAFZQN010000058.1 GCA_017620375.1 Lachnospiraceae bacterium | reverse complement strand
GCAAATATTCAAAAACCGTAGTATGTCCCGATGGCTGCGTGATTTTCAAATTGACTGCGAAACCTTTGGGAAATGAGAATTTTCATAAGGGTGGATTCTGGGACTATCCTGACGAAACAATTTGATCATATAGCAATATCTTTTAATTAAACGAACTAAAAGGCGGTGATGACAATGGCGTCGAGCAAAGAATACCTTGATTTTATTTTAGAACAGCTATCGGGGCTGGACGAGATTACTTATAAGGCGATGATGGGAGAATACATAATCTATTATCGTGGCAAAATTGTCGGCGGGATCTATGATGATCGTTTCCTTGTGAAGCCTACACAATCAGCAAAAACTTTAATGCCAGAAGCAGACTTGGAACTCCCGTATGAGGGGGCAAAGGAAATGCTGCTAGTAGATGATATCGACAACAGGGAGTTCCTTAGGACCTTGATTGAGGCCATGTATGACGAGCTTCCTACACCGAAGAAAAAGAAATAACTTTTGACATAACGTATTACGGAGGATAGAAATTTGACTATAGAACGCATTAGTATTGAAAATCGGAGTTTGTAGAGTCAATTGAATTTTGGTTTAACACAGCGGGTGGAGATACAACATGGCGAAAGTAAAACTGATCATTACGGAAAGCAATTGCAGAAGTGGGTATTGTTTCAAAGGACAGGAGTTTGTATTCATGGTGAAGTTATCGAGGACTGAAGATTGATATAAACCGAAAACCCGGAAGTCATTCACAGGCTTCCGGGTTTTTATTTAACTTATTTTATTTAGTACATCAGTGGCATCTGATACTCTTTCTCGTAGATATCTTTCCAAAGTTTATAATTCTGTTCCCTGAGCTTTTCTACGTTTTCCTTGTTGGGAAGCGAAGGATCGGGATACAGAGGTGCTGAAACATGTACTGTATACTCCTGTATAAAGTAGCCGTCATCATCCAGTATATCCGAGTCACGCATGGTGATAAAGCAGGGAAGTACGGGTACATTGTTCTTTGCCGCAAATACGTAAGCACCGTTCTTTAAGGGCTTAGGCTTTCTGTAGTTCCACCACATACTCTGTTCGGGGTACACAAGTACGAAATGGCCTTTTTGCAGCAGCTTATTGGTAGACTTCATAAACTTCTTCATGGTCTCATAATTGGATGAGAGCGGAAGAGTATTGCAGTTTCTCATTATAAAACCGTAGAATCCGGGGAAGGAAGTATAATTACCTTCACGGATTATGCGGTAAAACGTACGCTTGGGTTTGTTGGCGGCATCATATACCAGCTGGATGGCGAAGCTGTCAAATGCATTGAAATGATTGCATGTGATGACTGCACCGCTGTTAAGATTTCTGAAATGCTCCATGCCTCGCATTTCTTTAATGATCAGTTTCTTTTCCTTAACCAGTTTTTTTACTTTTTTGCGGGCAAGTCCGAAGGCTATCTTGGTAAGCATCTTCTTTATCGGACTGCGCCTGAAATAGTCGATATCCTCGGGGTTAAGTACCTTTGAAGGCGGATCGTCCTCCACATCTTCATCAAATCTTTTGGCGAGCTCATATTCCCGTATCTTTTTAACTATAGCAACCCTGTCGGAAGCTCTTTTCTTCTTGTTTAAGTAATTCTGGTAATTATCGGGGTTATCAGCCTCTTTTTCAGCTAATGCCACCAGCTTTTCATAGCATTCCTTATCCTTTGTGATATGATCGGGGCTGTAGGAGTTAAGTTCCTGCATTATCTCATCATAACATGGGGACTTTTTGGCATAACTGTAATATACATCCGCATAAGGACAGTTGCTGTAGTGCCAGGGCTTTTCGAACATGATATAGTGGAAAACACCTACTTCGTTCTCAGGACAAGGCAGCTCAAACATGGTCTCATAATTCCACTTCTGGTCCAGAAACAGTACATGGTCCTTGCATATCAGGTTAAGATAATCCTCATCCTGCGTTACAAGGAAATCATACTGGTTGAGCAGACTCATGAAACGGTTAAGCACCTTATGTGAACGCCATTCCTTTGTATTGATAAGTAATACGCCGCAGTTAAAAAAGTTATATCTTGAAACACCCACACACTGCTCGACATAGTTACCGAACTCATCCACGTTCAGCATAGCCTGCTCGTGGCATGCAGCGAGATAGTAGTCTGAAATATCGGTATTGTATACATCTGAGATGTCACCCTGTATAACAGTATCGGAATCAATGTAAAGAGACTTATTTAACTCCGGATGCATATCTGCTATAAAGAGACGGTAATATGTGGTCTTTGAGTAATAATCTCTCAGTGGAAGCTCACGGGAAAGAGTACTTAAATAATCCGTTACGTCTTCAAAATAGAAAGAAAATCCCGGCTTACCCAGACTCGTTATCAGTTCCTTTGACTTATCGGTCAAGCCCTGGTGAAGAAGATGAATGTGATAATCATAATTCTTCGAAGCATTCTCTATAAGAGAATACAATGAAACTGTAACATATTTTGTGAAGTTGTCATCAAACGAATAAAAAATATCAATTACCGGTTTTACCATTGTGTTTTCCTATTGTTTATTATTGTATTTCTTTTTTTATACGCAGGTACTCTTTGTATATATCATCAAACTGATGATACCGGAATACCTTGTGCACTCTTTTGATATCCCATTGCTTGATATTGTCGGTATGGGGATAGGGGAGGTAGAACAGCCTTTTTGAGAAATGCCTTACTACAGTCCATTTATGTAAAAACTTCTGATCGTTGAAACGTTGCTTAAGCATTTTTTTCTTTGTAGTGGAACGGATAAGAGCGGATTGGTCTGCAAACACCAGCTTCTTTTTTCTTATCCACCATCTTGCCTTTTTGAAAAGCTTTGTCCTGCGTGCCTCAGCCATATTGAAAAGCAGTACGCCTGCATTGATATAGTTGGGATACAGCAGATACTTCCCGTAATGGTCGCGGGCTGCCGCATATTCGAAACCTGTAACATCGGTATCATATAACAGATGTATGTCCCTGTTAAAAAAGATATCCGCATCCAGATACAAAAGCTTATCCGGTATCTCCGGGATCAGATCGGCAAAGAGCCTGATAAGAGTGTAAGGAGAGCAGTAGGCTCCTTCATTTGGACATCCTGCAAAATACTTTTTATAGTATTTGTCAATCCTTATCACACTCACTCTGTTTTCGGGATTGTAGCCTTTTATGACGTCCTCGTATACCCTGATCTGACTATCAGTCAGAGGCGTATACTTGGCATCTATCGCTGTCAGGTCCATTGTGAAAACGAAGAAGTTAAAGGGTTCTGTTGACGCAGTGCGCATAAGTATCGACAGCGTGCATGTAAGCATACCGTCAAACACTCCTTCATTTCCGCAAAATAAAACATTAACCATCGTTTTCCTCTTTTTTTATATACTTGATCACTTCAATATCAGAGTTCTTTGCAAGTTCACACATCTTGGCGTATACTTGGTCTCTTAAGGCCTTACGGTCCGCCTTGGGGCTTGCCTCAGAACCGCTGTAAAAAGGTCCTTCTATATATGTGACCATCTTCGGGCGTTTTCTTAAAAATGTCTTTTTATAAGTATTTACAAAACAGAATACAGGTGCTTTGAGGCTTACGGGATACATAAACGAAGTATCAACAAACGGCCTTATACCCGTATAATACGGCCAGATATGGGCCTCAGGATATATTACCAAGGGATTTCCTTCGGTTACTTTTAAATTTATGGCATTAAGGAAATTCTTATATGCAGCCTTATCGTCCGGGATGGGCAGTCCGCCCAGAGACGGCACCATCTTTCCGAAAAACGGTACATTCAGATTGTTCGGATGCACTATTATGTATGTCCTTCTCGGAAAGGTAAGCCTGGTCTGCAGCAGTGCATCGCCCAAAGGCTGTGTATGATTTCCGTACAGGAAAAACCCCTGTTTTTTAAATGGTTTCAATTTTTCTTTACCGATGATCTTCTGACGAAAGACGAGCCTGCCGTACACCACCACGATCGGGTACATGATGATCCTGTATGTGACAAAGTTAAGGAACTTTTTTAAAAGTGATTTCCTTTCATAGTCGTATGAGCCGTCTATACGCGGGGGAGTAGTGGTAAAGGTGGAGAACTCGTCATGGAGTTCGTCCGTGTAATATATTATCTGTCTACCGTCCATTTACCGTACCTGTTTTAAGTAATAAATATCCATAATAATCTCATTATAGTAAAAATGAGATGTTTTTCAACCCACACTTTTGTTGATATATATTATATTAAATAGGTTTATTGCAGATAAAAAAAGAAAGTTTACAACAGCATAAAAGTAGTATATTATAAAACTTGTTACGTTGATAAAAAACGGAACATGAAGTCATGGATCTGGGAAAGTAAAAATGAAAGCAGTAAGTCTATATAATATAAAAAAAGAAATAAAAAACATTTCGGGACGGCATATCTTAACGGCGATGGTTGCGGCTTTTGCATTTGGTATGATCGCTGCTATCAGGCTTCCGTTAAAGATAATGAGTTTTTCGGCGGTGGAGACCATAGCAGTCTTTTTGACAGCCTTTATACCGCAGGCAGCATTCTATATGCTCGTAAAGGTATCGAAGCCCTCTGTATTCAGGGCTGTTAAGTACGCCTTATATATTTGGTCCCCTTTTTTACTGATGTTTACGGCAGATGCTTTATTCGATCCCAATGATGCGGAGCTGAACCCGGACATTTTCTTCGGTACCTTTATGGTACGATGGATACTTGTATGGTGGGTCGGAACACTACTTATATACTTTGTTTTACGCGTGACCGGATATTTGATCAGATCCGGATATTCAAAGAAAAATGCAGTGGCAGTCCTAATATATGATCTTGCGGTCATGCTCACGCCTCAAAAAAGGATCAGAGCTGAAATAAAAGAAGGAAAGTGTAATTGGGTAACGTTGATCATCTGTATGCTCATGGTAGCATTGGGAGTCTTTATCTTTTCGGTAACGCTGTTCCTTTTCAATATCTATTCCAATATGGAGTTTGAAGCCATACTGTTTACCATGCTGTACTCTGCAGGTGTCCTGGCATTGGAAGATATACTTACCGGTACCGCATATACGATCCTTTTTATCATTATCGCCGGATATATCTGTTATCATCTTTATAAATGTTACAGCCTCAAGAATATCACTGTAGCCGATAAGGGGAATGAAGATAATTATACTCTCAAAATGACCGGTAAAAAAAGAGCACTGCTGGCAGTTTTCTCTCTTCTGGTGATGATCGGGGGTTTTTCATGGTTTGCGGTGCAGACCGGTTTTATACATTACTTAAGTGTAAAGAGCAGTACATCTGACATATATGAAAAGTATTATGTTGAGCCAACGGCGGACAATGTGGTATTTCCGGAAAAAAAGCGTAACCTCATTTTCATTTTCTTAGAGTCGATGGAGAGTACCTATGCCGATAAAGCGGAAGGTGGATATATGATAAAAAACTATATCCCTGAGCTTACCGAAATGGCTATGGACAGCGGCATTAACTTTTCAAATACCGATAAGTTAGGCGGAGCCTCTGTATATGTACCTTCCATCACTTACACCATGGGCTCCACTGTGGCTCAGACATCGGGTGTGGTTACCGATACAAAGCTGTCGCGTATATTTGAACCCAAGGAATTCCCTGATGTAACAACGCTGGAAGATATCCTGCATGAAAACGGATATAACCGTATATACATAGAAGGTTCAAAGGGCGAGTATTCCATGTATGACATATATATGGAAAGATATGACGACAGTATAGTGATAGACAGGACTAAAGCAGCTAATCTCGGTTACACTGATGAGAGTGAAGACTACATCTGGAAATGGGGAGTAGAGGACAGAAAGCTTTACGAAGTTACAAAAGAACTGATAACAGATGCGGCACAGCAGGACAGGCCGTTTTTTGTAACCATGTACACCATGGACACGCACACATTTGAGTGTGGCCACAGATGCCCCGAATGTGATGACGGTATAAACCATGACTATCTGGCATCGGTTGCCTGCTCATCACAGCTTGCCGCAGAGTTTGTGGACTGGGTAAAGGCACAGCCGTTCTATGAGAACACCACCATAGTGCTCGTCGGCGATCACCTCGGAAATGAAAAAACTACAATATTAAGCATAGATGATGACTATATAAGGACCACTTACAATTGCTTTATAAATGCTCCCAAGATACCGGTAAATGCAAAGAACCGTATCTTTTCATCGCTTGACATGTTCCCTACCACGTTGTCAGCGATGGGGGCAACTATAAAAGGAAACAGACTTGGCCTTGGCACCGATCTGTTCTCATCCACCCCTACACTGTGCGAAGAGCTGGGGGTAGAAGAATACAAGAAGCAACTGGAAATGAGTAATAAATGGATAGGCTCCCATAAACATTGAAGAAAACCACTAAGGAAGATATAAAAGATGAATATGCGCGAAATCGAAAACAGGAATAACATGAATATTGTACAAAAAAAGAACGCAAGCAAGCTGCTTCTGCTTTTACTTGCAGGTGCTGTCATTCTGCTCATGCTCCTTATAGTTTATATAACCATGGACAGGAGTAAAAGAGAGCAAGCCTATCAGGCATCAGATCTTTTGATCGACCAGGTCCGTAACGTTATCGATGCAAATGAAAAGAAAGAAAGATCACTTACTGATTCACTTAAAGAAAACTATACATCAAAAGCCAAGGCTGTAGCCTATGTTATAGACAATATCCCGGAGACGGAATATGACATTGCCGAGCAGATAAGGCTTGCAAAACTGATGTCCATAGATGAGATACATCTTTTTACAGAACAAGGTGAGATATACAGCGGTACGGTTCCGGCATATTATGGGTATACCTTTGACTCAGGAGAACAGATGGCATATTTTAAGCCCATGCTTGATAATAAAGCATTGTCCATGTGTCAGGATGTCACTCCCAATACAGCAGAAAACAAACCTATGATGTATGCGATATGCTGGAATGACAAGGGTACCCGAATGATCCAGATAGGTATAGAGCCCAGACGTCTGATAGAGGAAATGCAGAGTAATGCCATATCTGAAGTAGTCAACAACATTCCCGCCTATGAGGGTGTAAACATTCTGGTCGCAGATACCGAAACAGGGGAGATACTTGGAGCTACAGTGAACCGCCATGTCGGTAAAACCCTGTCTTCCCTGGGCATTGACACGGATGATCTTTCATCCGAGGGAGTTACACATTATAAAGCCAATGTGGATCATAAATCTTCGTACTGTGCAGTACAGGAGGTAGAAGATTATATCATCGTAGTTGTACAGGAAAAAGAGGAAGTTAACAAAGAGCTTCCTCTTACCATGCTGCTTATTTTGGTATACCTGCTCATTGCGGAAATCTCTATTGCTATTGTTGTAAAACGTATGTCTGACAGGAGAGAGCGTGCGATAGCGATCTCTGAAAGAGCCGTAGCAGCCAACGAAGCAAAATCATCATTTCTTTCAAATATGTCTCATGAGATCCGTACTCCGATCAATGCGATCCTTGGTATGAATGAGATGATACTGCGTGAGAGTACAGAAGCATCCACACTTACATATTCACAGAATATCAAGACAGCCGGAAATACGTTGCTTGGCATCGTAAATGACATCCTCGATTTTTCCAAGATTGAAGAGGGCAAAATGAATATTGTACCGGTCGACTATGATCTGTCCGTTACACTCAAAGATCTTGTGAATATGATAAAGGTAAAACTCGATGCAAAGAAGTTGAAACTGCTCCTTGATTTTGACAGTAACACTCCGAAGCTTTTACACGGTGATGAGATCAGAATAAAACAGATCATAACCAATATACTTACAAATTCTGCAAAGTATACCGAACGTGGAAGTGTTACCTTCAGAGTTTCATACGAAAAAATACCCTCAGAACCTGACAGTGTGATGCTGAAGGTTTCTGTAAGAGATACCGGAATAGGCATTAAGCCTTCGGATATGGATAAGCTTTTCTCTAAGTTTGACCGCATCGAGGAAAACCGTAACAGGAACATTGAAGGAACAGGCCTTGGAATGAGTATTACCAAGGAGCTTCTTGATATGATGGGAAGTCAACTTAATGTTTCAAGTATATACGGTGCAGGCTCTGAATTCAGTTTCAGTATTAAGCAGACTGTTGTATCCTGGGAGCAGCTGGGTAATTTCGAAGAGATACAGAAAAAGACCAATGAGGAAGTAAAGGAATATAAGCAGAAGTTTGAAGCACCGGATGCAAATATACTGGTGGTTGATGATAATCAGATGAATCTGCTGGTATTTACAAGACTTTTAAAACAGACAAAAGTGAAGATAGATAAGGCCGGGAGCGGTGATGAGGCCATAAGTATGATATTTAAGAAAAAATATGACGTCATCTTTCTTGACCATATGATGCCTGAAAAGGATGGTGTTCAGGTACTGAGAGAGTTAAAGGAAGGTCCGGCAAATCCTAACACTGAGACACCATATATCTGCCTTACCGCAAATGCGATAGCCGGTGCCAGGGACGAATACATAAAGATCGGTTTTGACGATTATCTTGCAAAGCCTGTTAATCCCGAGGAATTGGAAAAAATGCTCTTTGAGCATCTGCCCAAAGAAAAGATCATAAGCCCTATTTGGCAGTAAAAACAGGATTAAGGCTCTCTTATCCGTGACCAAACCGGTTTAAAAGCATATGTTCTTCATGCTATAATGATTCCAAATAAAACTAAAAGGGGTGTACAGCGTATGAAGGTACCGGTGATCATACTATGTGGAATAGTGCTTTTGATACTGCTTGGAAAAGTAATCGAACAACTGTCAATTAAATCAAAATGTAAGAGTAAAACTGAAGGTAACCTGATAGGAATGGACGACAGTTTCATGAGTAATGGCGGAGCCCCGGGAGAATCCCAGTTTTATGCAATCTATTATCCGATTTATGAATATATAGTTGACGGGATCGCATATTGGGCACAGCTGAATAAATACAATAAAAATGCAGCTCAATTTGCAAAAAAAGTCAGTGTTTTTTATGATCCCGAAGATCCGGAAAAATGTTTTATCAATAATGTACCAGGGCATATCATCTCAAGATATAACAAGGAAGAGTATGACAAGAATAATGGAGGAAAGAACTTAACATTAGATTACAAATGGAGACCGTAAACGATAGAGACGGAGTTACACCTTATGGGGCAGGTCGAAAAGAATGGCAAGATATGTGATTTCGAGCCTTTTTATAGACATGTATGGAGTAATAATCGAAGAAAGCAAGGGGTATTTTATTCCCTATACATACGAACACTTTGAACAGAGTGAATATGACAGGATAACAAAGGTATTCAGAGAAGAAAAAATGTTTACGAAAGCACAGTTGGGGCTATGTATTTGCCACTGATTATCATATCTATAAACAGAATGATAGAGGAATATCAAGTGTGACAAAATAAAGTGTGATATTTTGCACAAAAGACTCTTCAACTTTCAAGTATGCTATGATAGAATTATAGCATCAGGAGGACAAAGAATTATGAATAGATACGAGTATAAAGTGGTTACTTATGATACAAAAGGTATCTGCGGCGGAAAAGTTGATCCAAATGCATAGTATTTGTATTCAAACGAGAGAAAGATAATTAATAAAAAACGGGCACCGGTAACGGTGCCTGTTTTATTGTAAAAGAATACACTTTACCGGACAAATATTAAAAATATGTAGAAAGTTCGGATAAACAATGGTACAATTATTCTTGGTCACGTAAGTTTATTGATCCAATATGAGAAGTTTGGGAAAAGGGGAAAATACTGGGGATGGAATTCAAAGAAGATTTAGGCTGGAAGGCCTGCTATGATGAGGAAAGAAATCTTTATACTGCAAAGAGGAGTTGGAGAGGCTCATACCATTTGTATGAGATTAATAAAGAAATATATGATAAGCTTGACATTGAAGGTGACGGTCATTACAACGAAAAGCTGATCATGCAAGGTCGACTTCTGTTTGAATCGGATGACGATTATTATACTATGCCGTATTACAATGTATATGATGAAAATTATCATGAACTCGCACCATGGTCGGGTGCAAAATGGATTGCCGAAAAAACTGATGTGATGTATAGGAGAAGCGGGATAGTAGAAAATTTTACGGGACTGTATCTTTGCTTTGGGACTTCAAAAGATGATGACACCAAAAAATTTTATGGGTTTTCTGATAAGGAAAATAATCTGGGAGTGGATGTGGATACTATGTTCCCTGCCTGCTCCATATCGAAGTTTGTTACAGCGATATGTGTGATGAAAATGCATGAGCTTAAACTGATCGATATTGATGATAAAGTAAATAAATATTTAAGCCGGTGGAAGCTGCTGACTGTGGACGGAAACGAAAGTGACGCCGGCATAAGATCGATACTTTCCCATACTGCGGGGATCATAGACGGTGAGGATGGGTTTTACGGACTACGTGTGGGAGATCCTGAGGTTAGCCTGTTAGATATTTTGGAGGGAAAAACAAAGTATAATAACCGGCCGGTAAGGGCTGAGAAACCACAGGGAACATCTTTTGAGTATTCGGATGCGGGTTATTGTGTACTGCAACTGATGATACAGGATGTTACAGGCAAGGCATTTGACGAAGTTGTTAAGGAAATGATCTTTGATAAGTTGGAACTGGAAAACACCTGCTTTGCAACACCTAAAAACATTGAGAAATATAATGAGAGAATGGCAACGGGATATGATGAAGAAGGTAAGCCTATACCCGGGAGATTCCCGGTAGTGCCCGATCTTGCTGCTTCCGGGTTATGGAGCACAGGTGAAGATCTCCTTGTTATCGCAGCTGAGTTTTTAAAGGCTCTTAAAGGGGACGGTACTTTATTACAGAAAGAAACCGCCCAAGAGATGATAAAACCTGTAGAGAATTTCAATTGGACAGGTCTTGGTATATTCCTCAATGGTGAAGACGTATTAGTTTCAAAAGGCTGGGGAGAAAACGGCCAGTGCATGATGAAGATGTATCTTCAAAAAGGGGAGATATCCGTTGTCATGTCTAACAATAACCCTGGGGTAGACCAGTCTGAATCCGGCATTGAATGGCTGGTGGATTGTTATACATATTTTATATGAAAATCACGTACAGATATTACAAAGAGGAAGTATATGACTGAGAAGGATCAGATCGTTAAAATGTTCACAATCGCTGTTGTTGTTTTCCTGGTAGTTATCTTTTTTACCATACCGGGTATATCTGAGGTCATGGGGTATTATTTTTGTGATAATGTGGAAGGTATCCGGTCTCCGATGCTGAAAGATGATAATACCGTAAAGGTACGTTTTGACAGCGTTATAAGTGTGTTTGATATTCAAAGCATGTATTATATGAAAAATTTTAGCGAGAACTACTATCTTTTAAGGGTCGGTGAGGATGAATATATATATGTTCGTATCCCTACGGCGGATATTAACTTTTGGAAAGGCGTGACATTATATAAGGATCCATCCGAGGCAGCAGAATATAATGGTGAAAAGAAATATGCGCTGATAGGAAAAATTAAAAGATTTAGTGCCGAAGATAAGGAACGGTTGCTTGACAGCGTAAATTCAGGTGCTTTGCAGGAATATGACAGGATCATTAACGAAAAAATGACGGATCCTGATATTTACGTTGATGTGATCAATATTAAAAAAGACCTGATCCTTTTGTCGGTAGAGACGGTATTTCTTTTGATACTGGCCTGGGCATTTATAAAATCCTTTAACAGATATAAGGAATTAAAAACAGAGGAATGAGCCTACGGCTTCTGCGTTGAAATGATTTGACTACCGGGGGCGGATTTGATATACTTTCCATGTTGGGTTTTTGAGCGGGTTTATTATTCCAAGATAATACAGTATTTCGTATCCTATAGTAAATTGACGTTGATATACGGGTTTGATATACTTGCAGTTGTAACTGTTGGAAAGAAAATATAATGCAGGGGAAAAGATATGGAATACAAAGAAAAGTTATTTACCGAGGAACGTGCTCTTTTTGGAAGCAAAGATATTACGATAACGGATTGCGTATTTGAAAAAGGAGAGTCTCCTTTAAAGGAATGCCGCAATATCGAAATAAACGGGTCATTATTCAGATACAAGTATCCACTCTGGTACTGTGACAATGTAAAGGTAAAAGATTCGGAATGGTTTGAAATGGCCAGAGCCGGAGTATGGTATACCAATAACATCAGCGTGAATAATGCCATGATCCAGGCACCCAAGAATTTCCGCAGGTGCAAAGGATTGGAACTTAATGACGTTGTACTTTCAAATGCTGAGGAGACACTCTGGAGCTGCGACGGTATCAAAATGAATAATGTAACGGCAAAGGGACATTATTTTGCCATGAACTCCAAAAACATGGAGATAAACGGACTTTCGCTTGACGGCAATTATTCCTTTGACGGAGCTGAAAATGTTGTTATAAGAAACTCCAGGCTTCTTACCAAGGATGCTTTCTGGAACAGCAGTAATATAACGGTATACGATTCATTTATATCAGGCGAATATCTTGGATGGAACTCTAAGAAGCTTACACTTATCAACTGCACCATAGAAAGCCTTCAGGGCATGTGTTATATTGACGAGCTTGTCATGAAAAAATGTAAGCTTATCAATACCACACTTGCGTTTGAATATGCAAATGTTGATGCCGAGGTGAGTTCCAGGATCGAGAGTGTGTTTAATCCCGCATCAGGTACGATCAGGGCACGTGAAATAGGTGAGCTCATAGTGGAGAAGGATAAAGCCGACCCGACAAAATTTAATATAGTATGCGATAATATTATAAAAGAATCGGATAAAGTAGTGTGGTAGAACACTCATTATGAGAGGGATACGGTAATGCACATAAGTGTTAAGGATATAAAAAAGAGATACGGCAAAAAGGAAGTGCTGAAAGACATCAATTTCAGTGCCTCAAACGGTGATTGCATAGGTATAATCGGAAAGAACGGCAGCGGTAAATCTACCCTTATTTCCATACTTGCAGGTATCATCAGAGCAGATGCCGGAAGCTTTTTTGTAGACGACAAAGATGCATTAAAGGAAGATAGCGTAAGACACGAAAAAGTGGCATATGTACCACAGGGGACACCCATTATCGAAGAACTTTCGGCTTGGGATAACTTAAGAATGTGGTATCGTCAGGACGACCTTAAAAAACAGCTTGAAAACGGTTTCCTTAAGGTGCTTGGTATAGATGAATTTCTGAATGTCACTGTTAACAAAATGTCACTCGGCATGAAAAAAAGACTTTCCATAGGATGCGCGATCAACAATGATCCTAAGGTGCTTTTGCTGGATGAGCCTACCGCTGCTTTAGACCTGGTATGCAAGGAGGCTGTATACGCCTACCTTAGGGCATTTATGGAAAGCGGTGGGATACTGATCCTAGCCACACATGATATCTATGAGATAGGCATGTGTTCCGGGTGCTATCTGTTAAAGGAAGGTATTCTTGAACCGTATTCTTATAATAATGATATGACGGATCTGCTAAAAAAGATATGAGTACAGGCACTTACTTTTACGGTCAGATAAAGAGAATAGTAAAACTTTTTCCGGGGATATTTTCATTATCCCTTGTTTTTGCGCTTGTAATAGGTGTGGCAGGTGTTTTAAATGCACGCCATACAGACTATAATAAAGTAACGTCCAAGTACAATGTGGGCTTTTTATGCGGATCGGATGATGCACTTTTATCCATGGGACTGCAGTTTATAGGATCGATCGATGATACCCAGCTGATAGTCAATACATTTCAGTATGATACGGAAGAGGCGGGGTTTGATGCGCTTCATAACAATGAGATCAAGGTCCTGGTTGTAGTACCCGACGGATTTATGGATGATCTTATGAACAGTGACGAATCACCTGTGGTTAAGCTGTATGCTGCCAGCCAGAAGGGTATCACCACTGTCATAATGGAAGAAGTCGTTAATATATTTTCTGATGATATAATCTATACCGAAGCCGGTTTATATTCCTTAAAAGATGATATGGAATATGCCGATCTTTCAGAGGAAGAAAAGATCAAACTGAACGATAAGCTTTTCATTACATATATGAATGCGCTGCTTTCAAGAGGTCTGCTTACGGAAATAGAACACATCGGTCTTGGTGACGGAATGTCGTTTATGGCATTCTTTTTCTGTGGTATAGTTCTTTTTTATACTGTTATGCTGTCATTTTGCTCCATCTCTTTCTTTTTGGACTGCCATACAGAGTTTTTTATGATCGCGAGATCCAAGGGTGTAAAACCCGGATCCCAGATCCTTACAGAATATACAAGCTTTTTTGTATCAAATCTTATATGTTCATTATTTACCCTGTTCTGCGTATATGTGCTGTTTGCAGCCCATATGGTGGGGATAGAAGAGTTTTCTACAGATCTGTTCCCCAGATATTTAAGGTTTTCGGGGTATTTCATTCTGGTACTTATAGAACTGACATCCTTTACTTTCCTTTTGTTTGAAGTTATGCTCGGGATCATCAACAAATTCCTGCTTCCTTTTTTGGTGCTCATCGGATTCAGTTTCTTATCCGGGTATTTCTATCCCAGATCCTTCCTTCCGGATGCGGCACGTACCATAGGCGAATACCTGCCCACAGGTGTGGCATATAATGTTATCTCGTCGGGAGTTACGGGCGTATTTAATGCTAAGAACATGCTGATGCTCGTAGCATATACCGCGGTATTCCTGATTATAGCGGTATATGCCCGCAGGATACGTATCGAAAGGGGGATAGACTGATGAAACAGGCACTTACCAGATATCTCCTTCTTCAAAAGAGAATGATCAGAAGAAAAAGCTATATCGCTATGGCTTTATCTGTATTTGTATTTATTATTATTCTCCGCGGTGTAGCGGCACAGGACAGCTCCATCACTTCTGTAGCGATAGCCCTGGAGGCGGGAGCTGATGAGACAGCGGTAAATATTTATGACAGTCTGTCTTCTCCGAATGTACTGATCAAATATATAAAGTACGACACAGAAGATGAGGCAGTAAAAGCAGTGGCGGGCGGAAAAGCCGATGAAGCCTGGATCATACCGGCAGACCTTTCGGTACTGGTACAGGAATTTGCCGTACATAAGAGCGTATCGCATCCTATTAAGATCTATGCACGCGATCCCAACGTACTTCATTTCTTCCTTAGAGAGATCTTGGAGGCACAGCTCTTTAAGCATATAGGAAAGCTGATATATACCGATTTTGCCGAAAAGAAACTGGGCTTGGCATCGGCCGATTACGAGTCGCATATACCGGATGCAACTATATTCAGGATATATGATATAGGAGCTGAGGTACCTGAGGAGCAGCCAAACTATGTAACTGCGCCCTTAAGAGGGTTTATGGCACTGTGGCTTATCATTTCAGCCATAGCTTCAGCAATGTATTTCATATCCGATGAAAGAAAAGGACTTTTTATCTATTGGAAGACAAAAAGCCCTGTATTAAGAGAATTCCTGTATATTTTTGTTATAATGTTTGATTCGGCTGTCATAGCCTTAGCCGGTATCATCATCGGCGGAGTAATGACGGATCTTATCTGGGAGATACCGTTACTTCTGCTGTATATCGTGATACTTGATCTGCTGGCGATGATACTCAGGCGTATCATGCGAAATGAAAAGGTGATCGGAGTCTTTACTCCGGTCATAGTGACCATGGCGGCCACATTTTCACCGGTATTTATGGATCTAAGGGCCTTTTGGTACATACAGAAGCTGATACCTTCATATCACTATTTGGAAAGTATATTTGATCCTTATTATCGTACCGGGATGTTATTATACTGCCTGGCCCTTTTAGGGATAGTGATCGTACTTGAGGCTTTAGGTGCGGCTTTTAAGCGGAAGAGATCATAGTTTAGATCATTTTGTTACACTGTCAAACCAGCTTTCAAGTTCCTCGAGAGGCATGGGTTTTGCAAAATGATAACCCTGGAAAAGGCGGCAGCCCATATTAAGCAACATGGAGTACTGCTCGGTGGTTTCAACACCCTCTGTTAGGGATATGATACCAAGATCGCTTGTCATGTTAAGTATATTGTGGAGGATCTTCTGACCTTTTTCGTCAAGCTCCGACCTGTTCAGGAAGCCCATATCTATCTTTATTACATCTACAGGCATATCCTGAAGCATGTTAAGAGAAGAGTATCCGCTGCCGAAATCGTCCATCTCTACGATGAATCCGGCCTGCTTAAACTCGTTAAGTATGGCGATCCTGTTTTCATTGTCATCCATCATGACGGTCTCGGTGATCTCTATACGAAGCTTTTTAGGCTCTATTTCATATTTTTCCACCAGATTCTTTATAACACTTACCACATCCATAAAATAGAAGTCTTTAGGGGAGATGTTTACGGAGATAAACTGCTCCCTTCCTTCTTTTTTCCACTTTGCCAGTATCTCACAGGCACATTTCCACATGTATTTATCTACTTCAGCTATCATGCCGTTTCGTTCGATCACAGGGATGAACCTGGCAGGAGAGAGGAAGCCGTCCGTAGGATGTATCCAGCGTGACAGAGCTTCTGCACCTATAGGTTTTCCTGCAGTATCAACAATGGGCTGAAGATAAGGTCTGATATGCTTTTTAGATATAGCTTCGTTTAACTGAGAGGAGATGTGCTGGTCCCAGAGCACCTGTTCCCTCATCTTGTCGTCATAGTATGCCAGGCATATCTTGTAGTCATCCTTGATCTGGGTGACAGCGATACGTGCACGGTCAAACATAACGGATATTTCGATGGATTTGTCGGGGATAAAATACACACCCATGTGTATTAAGATATTGTGACTCATATGTCCTTCGGTTACCGTGAAATGTCCCAGTGCTTCTTCGATCATAGCATCGTCAAATTCATCCACCGGCATGAACATACCGAAGATATCACCCACTATACGTCCGTATATGCTGTTTTCGTGGCAGCATTCCCTGATCCTCTTAGCGATTTCCTTTAATACATGGTCTCCGAAGCTGCTTCCGAATACATCGTTGATCATCTTAAAGTTGTTTACATTGATATATACTACTGCATAATGCTTGTCGTTATCCTTTTGGATCTCTTTGGATATACAGTCATAAAAATGCTCTTTGGTGTAAAGTCCTGTCAGCGCATCATGTGTAGCATTGTATATCTCTCTGCGGAGAGCCATATGCTCATCCGTATTATCACGGATACTTAAGAATGAGCCGGCTATCTTACTTTCTGAGTAAGGTACGGTATGTTTTTCCAGAACATAGTATTTGGTAGTACCCTGTTCGGTCTTAAGCTCTTTTTCAGCACTCCACTCATCGTCTTTTATATTCAGATCTCCGAATAATTCTGTAAGACGGCTTTCTGCCTGTGCGTAATCATCATCATTTATATCGGCGAGTTTGATACCGCGGTCATTTGCCCAGATACACAGACCGTTGTCATCGAAGAAGTACAGAGCTTCGGGCATCTCAGAAGCCATACCCGCGAGCATCCTGTCGAGAAGCCTTAAGGGCCTGTAATATAGTGCGAAGAAGTACACAAGTATACCTACTACCGCAAATCCTATCATGGACCGGTCGATGGGCGTACGTGAAAAGATATAGAAGGTCTCCCATACACCTCCCACAACGAGGGCTAACAGTATAATAAGATATCTTTCTGCATATATACGTACCGAACGTATACTTTTTATAAGGAATAACAATAATACGATAGTAAATATAGCATAGTCCACGATACGGTGATATGTCTGTCCGAGTTTGGGGATAAGGCGGAAATACAAGTCTCCTTCATACATGATAGGCTCGGTGTCGAATGCCTGATGGAAGACGGGATTGAAAGCATACTGGATCACGTCGGCGGTGAGCAGGGCATATACGCCGTACTCAAGTATCTTGTTAGGACGTTTTATACGGCAGTAACGTACCGTAAACCGCAACATCGCATACATGACAACATCCATGCCTAAGAAATATATGTAATACCCCAACATAGCGGGGAATTTATCCTTGGCACATACAATGATCAGATTACCTATAACGGGAGGTATTATTGAGCACACGAAAAAAGCAACAGACTTTCCGATGATCTTCCTTGAATTCATGGAAGATATCGTACAGACTGTCAGGATTATAACGAGTAATGAAAAGATTATGGTAAACTCTATTCTCATGATCTCATTTCCTGCCTGCTTTTTACTCTTTTAGGGCATAATACGCCCCGGTCCTTCATATATTTATATCGGTTAAAACACCCAAATACTTAACAGATTGCAAGCGTCCCAATTGTCATCAAAAACTCAAAAAATAATTTTAGTATTTAAGGATTGTTTAATAAATTCGTGTATAAAATGGAGGTGAGAGATATAGATCTTACCGCCGCGTTCCGGCCAAACACGGCAGGTTAGATGAGGTTTAAATAATTATTAAGGAGCATTAAATATGTTTTTTGAAATACTAAAGAGAGATCTAAAAAGAAAGAAAACGATGAATTTTATCATATTCATCTTCGTTGTTATGTCAGTGACGTTTGTATGCTCGAGTGTGACGAATCTTTCGGCTACACTGACATCGCTGGATGATTATTTTGAGATGGCCGGTGTGGGGGATTATGTAGCGATAGAACGAGCCGACAGAGACGGAAAGAGTGCTAAGGATATTGCGGACGGTCTTGATTATGTTAAAGACATAAAAGTCGAGGAAGTACTTTACAATACGGATGCGATCATCAATAAAGATGGTGAAAGTATAGTTGCATCAGATATTGTGCTTGTAAGTTCGTTTGACAGGAGAATAGAAAAGTACTTTGTTGGTGATAATATAGAGATAACTTATGTTCCGCAAGGCGGGGCATATTTAAGACAGAGTGTACTGGAAGCTTTAAAAACGGATATCGGGGATACGATCACGGTTACCATAGACGGAACAAGCAAACAGTTTAAGGTACTCGGACTTTTAAAGGATGCGGTATTTGGCGGTTCTCTCATGAGTACCCCGAGGATCGTGATCAATGAAGCAGATTACCGGGACTTTTTAAAGGGTGAAAATATAGAGCTTTATAAAGGAAGGATAAGCTTTTTTTATACTGATGATACAGAATCATTAAGCAAGGCACTTGCAGAATGTACAAGTCTCTCATTTATGGATACTTCAGAAGTTTTGAAGCTTACATATCTGCTTGAGATGGCTGTAGCCGCCATTATGATGGTCTTAAGCATTTGCCTTATCATCATTGCCCTGATCATACTTAAGTTTACCATATCGTTTACCATCAGTGAGGAATTCCGTGAGATCGGTATCATGAAGGCTATAGGAATACCGAATAACGGGATACGAGGTCTGTACCTGGTAAAATACTTTGTTATGTCGGTTATCGGTGCAGTGATCGGGTTTATAATGTCGTTTCTGTTCAGTGATCTGCTTATGGAAAAAACGAGACAGACGATACTCATTTCCGATAAAGGATCGGTGGTACTGAGTATTATAAGCGCCTTAGCTGTGGTGAGCATAGTTATGTTGTTTGGTTTCCGCTCGACTAAGATCATAAAGAAGTTTTCTCCTATTGATGCTATAAGAAACGGGACTACCGGAGAAAGATACAAAAAGAAAGGAATCCTTAAGCTTTCGGGTTCAGGACTTAGACCGGTCGCATTTATAGCAGTGAATGATGTTTTAAGCGGTATACGGCGGTTTATACTGATGTTTATCATATTTACCATAGGTATCCTTATGGTAATGATAAATGTGAATATCATTAATACTCTGAAGAGTGGTAAATTAGTCAAATGGTTTGGTGTGACCGAATCCGAAGTATACCTTACCAGTACAAAAAATATAAAGGATTATCATAATGACAGGGGAGAGGAACTGTTAAAAGAAGAACTTGAAAACATACGTAAGACAGTCACCGATAACGGGATGCCTTGTGAGACGAGAGCAGAACTGGTATTTAAATACTCGGTCAAGAATGGGGATATCGCGGCAAACTCATTGACATTTTTGGGTGTAAACACGACTACCGACCAATATGATAATTATGTTGAAGGCAGCGCCCCTGCCAATCCGAATGAACTGGCACTGAACTATAGGCTTATGGAAAAGCTTGATGCACATATAGGAGATAAGATCACACTGACAGATCAGGATGGTTCAAAGGAATATATTATCTCCGGTACCATAGAGACCATGACAAATATGGGCGAAGGTATAAGGCTTCATCAGGATGACAAACGTAATTACAGTTATATGAACGGCGTATTGGGCACACAGATAAAGTTTACCGATGCTCCGACGAAAGCAGAAGTTAACAGAAGGATAGAAAAGATAAAAACACTTCTTCCTGAATATACTGTTATGACTGCAGATGAATTTACGGATTATATCATCAATTCGGCATCATATCTCGGAAACACCAAAAATATAGTGGTTTTGGTTGTAATCCTTATAAACATACTTGTGGCGGTTCTTATGGAAAAATCATTCCTTACCAAGGAACGCGGTGAGATAGCTATGCTGAAAGCCATCGGGTTTAAGGACGGGAGCATAGTACTTTGGCAGACCTTAAGGATATCCCTTGTGATGCTGGCAGCAACAGTTGTATCGATAATCATTAACAACCCGGTACACCAGCTTACCGGAGGTGCCGTATTTAAGATCATGGGAGCAAAAAAGATGATCTTCGATCCCAATATACTGGAAAGTTATGTGATATATCCGCTGATCATCCTTGCCGCCACGCTGTTTGGCGTAGTGCTGACCGCACTGTCGGTAAGACATATCAGTGCCAACGAGATCAATTCTATTGAATAACGAAAGGAATAAAAAGATGAGCAAGACAGTATTGGAAGTTAAGGATTTATGCAAGACCTACGTTGTAAATAAAAGACAGAACAATGTACTAAGAAACGTTAATTTCATTGTTGAAGAAGGCGAGATGATAGCGATCATGGGGCCTTCAGGATCGGGAAAGTCAACTCTGCTCTATACCGTATCGGGCATGGATAAAATGACCGCCGGTGAAGTGGAATTTTGCGGGAAAGACATATCAAAGATGGGAGCCAAGGAACTGGCAGATGTAAGACTTAATGAGATGGGCTTCATATTCCAGCAGATGTATATGCTGAAGAACCTGAACATCCTGGATAATATCATCCTTCCTGCACGTCAGTCAAAGGCAAATAAACTTTCCAAGGCAGAGAAGACCGAGTATGGGAAAAATCTTATGAAAAAGCTCGGTATCATAGATATAGCCGAGAATGATATAAATGAGGTGTCCGGCGGACAGCTTCAGCGTGCATGTATATGCCGCAGCATGATCAACAAGCCTAAGTTGATATTTGCCGATGAGCCTACCGGTGCACTCAACCGTACCAGTTCGGATGAGGTTATGGCAGAGCTTGATAAGATAAACAGGGAAGGTACTACCATCATGCTGGTCACCCATGATGCCAGGGTAGCAGCCAAATGCAGCCGTATCATGTACATAGTGGACGGCAACATCAAGGGCGAATATAAGCTTGGAAGACTTGAGAAGAACAGTGATATAAGAAGCCGAGAGAGAGGCTTAAACGGCTGGCTTATAGAACAGGGATTTTAAAAAAAATCGACCAATAGTCGAAAAAAGTACTTGACAGATTAAAAATCATGCTGTATTATAATAAAAAACCGACCGACAGTCGAGAGGCCGAAGCCATCATGCGGCACGCATGATATTAAATGCTTCGACCGACCGGCCGCCGAACGAAGTGAGGGGGCAATACCTCGAGAAAGGATACAGCATGAAAAAAGGAGAACAGAGAAAACAGGAATTATTAAAGATAGCCTATCGTATGTTTATTGAAAAAGGCTATGATAACACCAGTATAGATGAGATCATAGCCGAGGCAGGTATCGCTAAGGGAACTTACTATTATTATTTCCCGAGCAAGGAAGATACATTAGAAGCCGTTATAGATATGATGATCGATGAGGAGGTTGTAAAAGCAAAAGAAGTCGTAGCAAACCCTATACCGATCCCGCAAAAGCTTGTGGCAGTCATATATTCACTTCGTCCCGGACAGGAAGAGCAGAATATCGCAAAAGTAGTTGAGTCTAATGAAAATATCGTACTTCACGAGAAGCTTAACAAAAGGCTGATCGTAGAAGCTATACCGCTGCTTTCCGAGATAGTAAGAGAGGGAAATGAGACAGGAGTATTTGACTGCGAGCAGGTCGAGGAACGTGTAAAGATGATACTTATCATATGTTCTAAGCTGTTTGATGAAGAAGATTATTCGGAAAATGAAGTCACTGCTTTCATTGATGTGACGGAAAAGATCTTTGGAGCGCAGCCGGGAACTATGAGTTTTATAAAAGAACTTATCACAGGAGGGATGGTACGATGAATACAACTAAAGGAAAATATATTTTTAAACCGGTAAAGTTTTTTGCCATGGCATATCTTTTTACATGGATCTTCTGGATACCGGCGATATTTGTTCCCGGATCTGCAGGCGCAGGACTTATGTTTATCGGACTTTTGGCTCCGGGAGTTGTATCCACTGTATTTGTGCTGGCTTCGGGTTCTCCCGAGTTAAAGAAGGATCTTAAGAATAAGATAATAGGTTTTTATAAGGTAAAGTGGATCAATGTATTCCTGGGTATAGGTGTATTTGCTCTGGTAATAGTTGGATCGATACTGCTTTCAACGCTTTTTGGACAGTCTCTTGACCAGTTTGCTTTCACTGAGGACTTTTCTTTTACCGGTGTCGGTATAGGCACAGCATTAGTAACGATCTTACTGGCTTCCATCATTGAGGAGGTAGGCTGGAAGGGTTACTGCGAGGATTCGATAGGAGAGTACATGAACTGGTTCTGGGAATCTATGCTGTTCGGACTTTTCTGGTCACTTTGGCATCTTCCGCTCATTTTTATAGAGGGTACCTACCAGGCAGGACTTATGGTAAATCCTTTATACGTGGTTAATTTCTTTGTAAGCGGTATCCCGCTGGGATTTGTTATCACATGGGTATACTTGGTCAGCGACCGTTCGATACTTGCATGTATGATATTCCATCTGTTCGTAAACTTCATGCAGGAAAAGATCGCCATGACTCCCGAGACAAAATGTGTTGAAACCATAGTTGTAACCGTGGCTGCAGCGATCATAGTCCTCTGCAATAAGAAAATGTTCTTTGAAACAGACCATGTAGGCAGACTGCTTGAAACACAGTTTGGTAAGGGAAGCAGCAATGAGTAAAGGATATAAAAAGTTCCTGCTTCTGTGGGCGGGAGAGCTTATATCTTCCATAGGCGGCGGCCTTACGAGCTTTGGACTGGGCATATATGTTTTTAATGAGACGGGAAGTGCTGCCGGTATGTCACTTGTGACCCTGCTCGCTTTCCTACCGACACTTCTTTTAAGTGTACCTGCGGGAGTACTGGCGGACCGTTTCGACAGAAGACTGCTCATGATGATAGGAGACGGATTCTCCGGACTTGGGATACTCTTTATCCTGATATGTATGAAAAGCGGGGGAGCCACACTCGTACAGATATGCATAGGAGTTACGGTAAGTGCTGTATTTTCTTCGCTTTTAGAGCCTGCTTACAGGTCCACGGTAACGGATATCCTTACCAAAGAGGAGTTTTCAAAGGCAAACGGACTTGTATCATTGGCGGGGAGTGCACGGTATCTCTTTTCACCGGTTATAGCGGGACTGCTCCTTACGGTAAGTGATATCTCACTTTTACTGATCATAGATATATGTACATTCTTTGTTACCATCACAACTACCGCTATAGTGAGAAAAGGTGTGAAGACCAAACGAAGTACGGACAGAGCACCGTTTTTTGAAAGTATGAAGGAAGGCTGGAGAGCGGTACACAGCAAAAAGGGTATTTTTTTGCTTATCATGGTATCATCCGCCATCACTATGTTTATGGGGGTCCTGCAGGTGCTGGTAAAGCCTATGCTACTTGCATTTACGGATTCCAAGACAGTTGGTATAGCTGAGTCGGTATGTGCCTGCGGTATGCTTGCGGCAGCCTTGGTACTCGGCATATTCGGTATAAAAAAAGGATATGCGAGGGTACTTAAGATCTCATTTTTCCTGGCAGGTATTTTCATGATAGGTATGTCACTGATAGAAAATATCATCCCTATCTGTATATTCGGGTTTTTATTCTTTGCCATGCTGCCAATAGCCAATAACTGTATGGATTATATGGCAAGGACCAACATACCCGATGAACTGCAGGGAAGAGCCTGGGGCTTTATCGGATTCCTGTCACAACTGGGATATGTTGTAGCTTATGCGGTATCGGGAGTGGGAGCAGACGGCCTGGGAGCTTTAACAGGCAAAGGAGTAGGCAGAGGTGCCGCGATCATGATATTTATATCCGGTATACTGCTTGCGGTTACCGCACTAACGTTACTACGTTTACCTGAGATCAAAGAACTTGAAAAATAGTATTTACTTTTACGCTTTTAAAATGGTATATTTATATTGTAAAACAGTTCTCACCCGGAGGCAGATATGGCAGATATTTTAGTGGTAGAAGATAATATGGAAATGGGGACTCTCCTTTGTGATTTCCTGAACGCGGAGGGGTATACCACTGAACACTGTACGGACGGGGCCGATGCCATGGATATGTTTGTATCATCTGGAGCAAAATTGGTGATACTTGATATAATGCTTCCACATCTGGACGGGTTCGGTATATGCAAAAAGATCAGGGAAACCTCCAATACTCCCATCATCATGGTCAGTGCCAAGAACATGAAGGATGACAAACTGAAAGGCTTACTGCTGGGGGCGGACGATTATATCGAAAAGCCTTATGATATCGACATCCTGATAGCTAAGGTCAAGGGCGTTTTTTCGAGAAGATACAGCACAGATGCTTTTTCTGACAGCTTCTTAAGGATCGACAAGTTAAAGAAAACAGTAAAAGTCCTTAACGGAAAAGCAGAAGCAGCAAAGAAAGAGACAGAGCTTACACAGAAAGAGTATGAACTGTTAAGCTTACTTGTTGAAAACACAGGAAAGACCATGAATAAGGATTTCCTGTTTAACAAGATATGGGGTATAGACAGTGATTCAGAGCAGCAGACACTTACGGTTCACATTAAGTGGTTGAGGCAGAAGATAGAGGAGGATCCGAAGAATCCTAAGCATATCGTGACAGTCTGGGGCGTAGGGTACAGATATGAATAGTTTCCGAAAGCTTTTTGCGACAGTGATCATATGCATGATATGTATCGCTGTCATAGTTAATATGATCTTAATAAACAATAACGAGGGCGACAAAGGTCGCCCTTATCGCGTTGAGGCGGAAAGAATAGCATATTCGATAGAGCACGCGGAGAAGATTGATATATCAGGATGTAAGTACGTAACAAAAGTTGTGAAACTGGAAAACAGGGTCTCTGAAAAAGAGTTTTACGACAGCGAAAGCGACTACCTGGTCATGAGCGTAAACGGGGATATATACCGGTTTGACTATAGGACAGATGTTGATAGAGATAAATACGAAATGCTTATCTATCTGAACGTGAGTCTTGGGATCATATTCCTGTTTGTTATTATAGTGCTCTTATATATCAGGAGCAGGATAATAGCTCCGTTTGAGAGCATATCCCATCTGCCTGAGGAACTGGCAAAAGGAAATATAACCGTACCGTTGAAGGCGCAGAAAGCCGGATTTTTCGGTAAGTTTATATGGGGACTTGATCTGCTTAGGGAAAGGCTTGAAAAGGGCAGGCAGCAGGATCTGGAGACTCAGAAGAACAATAAGAGCCTGATACTATCTCTTTCACATGATATAAAGACTCCGTTAAGTATCATAGAGCTTAATTCCAAGGCATTGGAACGCGGGCTATATGAGAATGACAAGGAAAAGAAGGACCGCATAGCCGGTGTGATAAATGAGAAATGCGGCGAGATAAAGTCATATGTCGACCAGATAATACAGGCATCTAAGGAAGAGTTCTTAGAGCTTGAAGTAAATAACAGGGAGTTTTATCTGTCAGAAGCGATCAACAGCATAAAGACAGTCTACGCTGATAAAATGGAGCTTTTACAGATTGACTTTAAGATAGATGAGTACAGTGACTGTATGTTAAAGGGCGACCCCGACAGAGCAGTGGAAGTACTGCAGAATCTGCTGGAGAATGCGGTAAAATACGGTGACGGAAAAGAGATAAGTATATCATTTGCACGTGAGGAGAACAGTCAGCTTATATCCGTGGCCAATACAGGATGTACGTTATCTGATGTGGAACTGCCGCATATATTTGACAGCTTCTGGAGAGGTTCCAATACAGGCTCCAATCCGGGCAGCGGCCTTGGACTTTATATCTGCCGCCGGATCATGAACCGCATGGGTGGAGAAGTATTCGCAAAAATAAAGGATGGCGTGATGATCGTAACTGCAGTGTTTGAAATGGCGTAAATCGTGCGACGGCCCCAATCTTAATATCGCAATATGTATACATACCGCTCTGTCCGGGCAGCATGCCCGTCACGAGCCTTATCTTATTCCCATTTCTTCCATACATCAGGCTGATATCCTATTGTTGATTGCTTGCCGTTTCTTACTACGGGTGTTTTTATCACCTGCTGATTTTCAAGCAGCTTCCCAAGTCTGTCTTCTTCTGCGATATATTTTAACAGAGTGACAGTAGCCTTATCTTTTGCGTCAGGATTTATAAGATTATCAAGTCCACCGTTAGCTTGTGAAACAGCTGTAAGTTCTCCTTTGCTCATACCTTTTTCGGTCATATCAACAAACTGGTATTTTATACCGCGTTCCTTGAAAAAACGCTCAGCCTTTCTTGTATCCTGGCATTTCTTTGTTCCAAATATCTGTATATTCATCTGTGTCGCCTCACTTAATACTTTTATTCACTTACATATTTTTTTTGTATGATTTAGCATATCATAAAGCCTCATCACTGGCAACTTTTTTCTCCCAAGGTCCATAAAACAGTTTTACTATAGATTAAAATGTTGTCAGAAACGCCAAAATATGCTATACTTAATGAATACGGAGATATAAAAATATATGCGAAAACAATATATAAATAAGGGGTAAGAATATGGATTTTTCAAATCTTCTCGAACAACTGGATACTAAATCCTGTGTAATATCGGTTGATACATATGATGATGGCTCTTATGGCAATATACTTGTTGTTACGGGAAACACTCTGTTTAAAAATGATATAGAAGATCTGACAAAGCAGCCCTTTGTTGATAACACACCATATTATTACAGCCTTCCGAAAGATATGAATTTCGAGGACTTTATATACAGAAGTGCTGTTTTGCATCAACCGCTTCATACATATGTAAATCTCTCACATATGGGACTTTGGGTTGAAATGTATCTTTCACCACTAAAATCAGATAAACCGGGTACCGGATACTGTCTGTATTCATATATTATTTCACCCCGAGCAGACGAAGAGATCATGTCCGATCTTTCACCTGATACATCCTCCAAGGTGCTCTCTGCTTGTATTAAATTTAGGGGAAGCGATGATTTTATTAAGACCATTAATGAGGTAGCTGCTGATATCAGGGAAATCTGTGGTGCGTTCAGGTGTTGTATTGCTACATTCGATCCTGCAAATGAGACAAGTGAATTGCTGGGAGATGCTTTTGAACCGGATTCGCTAAGGTCTTTTCGCAGTGAAAAATACAGGCAGGATTTTTACAAATTGTTACTCACTTTTGAGGACACATTAGCCGGAAGTACCTGTGTCATAGTGAAAAATGAACAGGATATGAAGGTGATCGAGGAGAGAAATCCCGAATGGTATCAATCACTTAAAACATACCATGTTGAAAGTATGGTTCTGTTCCCTCTCCGATACAGGGATTCATTGCTCGGCTATATGTGGGCAAGTAATTTTGATGTAAATAATACTGTAAAGATCAAGGAAATACTTGAGATCACCACATTTTTCATTGCTTCCGAGATTGCAAATTATCAAATGCTTAAAAGACTTGAGAGATTAGGGACTATCGATATTCTTACCGGAAGTCTTAACAGAAATGCCATGAACAACCGCATTTCACGTTTTGACGAAGAAAAGGATGATACTTTAAAGTCTATCGGAGTAGCATTTGTGGACCTTAACGGATTGAAGATGATCAATGACCGCGACGGACACTTTGCAGGAGACCGTTCACTTAAAAAGTCTTTTGCACTGCTAAAAAGCGTGTTTACGGATGATGAGATCTACCGCGCCGGCGGAGACGAATTCATGGTTCTTTGTCTTAATGATCCCAAGGAGGAGTTTGAAGCTAAGATCGATCGCATAAGAGAAATAATCAAGGATGATAAAGATGTCAATTTTGCTATAGGAAGCTGTTATAACGATGGTGACCTTAACGTCAGAAAAGCATTAAGAACAGCTGATGAGCGCATGTATAAAGATAAAAATCTCTTTTACGAGAAACATCCGGAATTAAAATACAGATGATAATTAACAGAGCCGTTACACTTATGTGCAACGGCTCTTTAAAATATTATAATCTGTATGTATCAATCAAATCCTGCATATTCCTTCATCTGTAATGCTCCGTACAGCGAATATTTAGGCTTGTAGAGTGTGTCGTACAGAAGAGGCTTATATTCTTTTCTCCATGACATGCTGTCGGTTATACCCCAGAATGTCAGTGCATCCATCTTGATCGTACCGTTGTCGACTCTTTCAAACAATCCATTTATCAGATCATAATAGAAGCATCCCTGCTTTTTCAGGTTTTCTTCTGTGCCGGGCTTGGGAGCCTGGTATTTGCCAAGACATACATCAAGTTCGGTAAGCTGGAGCTTAAGTCCCGTCTCGCCAAGCTTGTCTATAGTCTTAAAATATTGATCAAGGTTGTCGGATGTATACAGGTGGGCCTGGAGTCCTATACCGTCTATCAGGTATCTGCCGTCTTCATCCACAAGTGTATTTACAAAATTGTACAGTGTCTGAGTTTTAAACTGTTCATTGTAGTCATTGTAATACAGGTCGATGGTTTCGGGTGCGTATTTATCTGCATAGTAGAATGCGTACCACAGGTAATCGTCACCGATGATCTGTGTCCAGCGGTTCTGACGGACAGTCCCGTTTTCCATCCATGCTTCGTTTACCACATCATATGCATAAAAAATATCGATATATCCGAGATCCTCAAGAGTCGTGAATACATTCCTTATATAAACATCCATGCGCTTGAGCATGGTCTCGCGGTCTACCAGTTCCTTATTCTGGTCGAAATCCTGATGGAATATCCAATCGGGAGTCTGGCTGTACCATATAAGTGTATGGCCTCTCATGGAGTAATTATTCTCCTGAGCCCACTTCATCATTTTGAGTGCGTCACTGTTAAACTCAACTACAAGTTCGCCGGTTTCCTGACTTTTCTTTTTATTAAAGAGATAGTCAGGCTTCATGGAGTTTTCCATGGTTACGCTGTTAAAATGTGTTAACAGCAGGTTCTTTACTACAGCACGGTCGATCATCTGAGTATTAAGACATGTGCCGACTTTCATACCGTGTTCGGCAAAAAGATCCTTTAAACTTTTACCTTCTGCAGGATCGGGTGTAGGAGTAGGTGTTGCTGTAGGTGCTTCTGTAGGTGTGGCCGTGGGAGCTTCGGTCGCGGTCGGCTCCGGAGTTATCTCGGAGGGAACAGCGGTAGCCTGTTCAGTTAATACCGGTGTAACAGTTTCTGTAGCTCCCTGGCTGCTGCATCCTGCAAGTGTAAATATCATTACCGCAAGAACCAGCATTAATAGTTTTTGTTTCATTTCCCAATATCCTCTCTAAGTTATTGCATTTTGTAAATGCACTACGAGATAGAATTTTACTATAATCACATGTTTATTTCTATGATTATTTACACCAAAAAAGTGTCTATTATTGCGATGATAATGAACGTAATATGAACAACTTGCTCTTTTTTAATATTGACTTGACTTTTCAATCTCAAAGTGATAAAACAGTGTCTGTTGTAAAAAACTGGAAAACGGCAATTAAGGAGGAAGGAACATGTTAAAGAAAATAATAGCCGGATTTTTGATACTTGTTTTAAGTGTATGTCTTATGGCTTGCGGTTCCGATAAGGAAGAGGAAAAAAGTGACAAGAAGGATAGCGAAAAGAATACAGAAAATACTACCACAGATATCACCGAAGAGCCTACACCCGAAGAAGTCAAGCTAGAGATCGCTACCACCGAGACCTGGGGTGATTATACCGTAGGTGTACCCACTGAGTGGGAATTCAGAAAAGGTGATTTCCTTGATGAAAACGATACCAGATATTGCTCAGTAAAGAAGTCTGATTTCAAGTATTTTGACCTCAAGATGGAAGAAGAGCAGGTGGCAAATAATCAATACAATTACAATAAGAATACCTATACCAATGAGCAGGAAGATATTTCCGTAAAATACGGTGACATTGACTGGACAGGATTCCAGTACAGCGATGGTTGGGGCGGATACGGATTTGAACTTATCGCTACCGTAAATGAGAAGCCTGTACGTGTATCATCATGCGGATTCAAGTATGACAGTGAAGAGGCTAAGCTTGTACTTGGTTCACTTATCATTAAGTGATATCTTGTAATATCTTGTAAAAATTGGGTTTGACTCCAACTGTAAAAATAGCCAAAAGGCTGTCGGTTCAAGGACCGACGGCCTTTTTATATCTGGCAACTTAATCCATTGTAAAATGTGGTGGGAAAGCATTATAATCTGATAAAACATTTTATATTTTAAACATGGAGGGTATTATGCTTACAGCTATCAGACCAAAGAGCAGAGTTATAAAGAGCGTAGAGAGGAAAGAAGACAAGTTGTTCCTTTTGTCCGATCACGGAAAACTGGCTTTGATGCCGAAAAGTGAAAGTGTAGTAAGGGTTATCTATACGGTTAAAGAAGATTTTTCGGATAAGGATAAGCCCGGAGTGATAAACAAAGATAGCTTCGGCGACTGGAACTATACCGAGAAAGATGATGCTGTCGAATTATATCTAAAAGATGTTATGGTCAGCGTAAATAAAGCATCAGGTTCGGTCAGCTTTTTTAAGTACGGTGAGAGTAACTTGCCGACATGTCTTTTTAAAGAGGATCAGACTTCACCTAAGGATTTCGAGGAGTTTGAGACCTTCCGCTTAGCTGGAGTGGAGCAGAAGACCAGAACTATTGATACTGCCGACGGAAAGAAACAGGTGATAGAGGAACCGTTAAAGGTTTCTACAGGGAAAAGCTATCATATCCGTTTTAACTTTGAACTGGGAGATGAAGCACTTTACGGGCTCGGGCAGCAGGAAAAAGGCTTTGCATCTTTAAGAGGAAAAAGGCTGTATGTTCACCAGGGTAACAGAAAGATAGCTGTACCGATGTTTGTATCTACTGCCGGATACGGCATACTGGTAGATACTTACAGTCCTCTTATTTTCAATGATGATCCGAACGGTACATATATCTATACTGAAGCTGATCAGGAGCTTGATTATTATTTTATTGCCGGAAGCATGAACGAGGTTATAAAGGGATACAGGTTCCTTACCGGAAAAGCCGCGTTACTGCCAAAGTGGTCGCTTGGTTATGTTCAGTCGCAGGAAAGATACGAAACACAGGAAGAAATACTTGCTACAGTAAAGAAATCGAGAGAACTTGGTATCGGTATGGACTGTTTGGTGCTTGACTGGATAAGTTGGCCCGATAACGAATGGGGTCAGAAATCATATGACAACTCTCGTTTCCCGGACCCCAAGGGTATGATAGATAGGATGCATGAGGATCATGTACATTTTATGATATCGATATGGCCCACTATGGCAGGTAATACGTCCGATCATAAGGAGTTTGCGGAAAAGAACCTTTTCCTTCCGGCAAGCACATGCTATGATCCGTTTAAGAAAGAGGCGAGAGAGCTGTATTTTGACCAGCTGAAACGTACTCATTTCAGTTACGGTACGGATGCATGGTGGTGTGACAGCAGTGAGCCTTTTACTCCTGAGTGGAACCATATGATGAGAGTGGAGGAAAGCACACTGTATAACGAGTATTGCAGCGAAGCAGGACTTCGTATGCCATATGAGTATTGTAATGCATTCCCTCTTTTCCATGCCATGGGTATATATGAAAACCAGAGAAAGGCAATGGAAGAAGAGGATCGTAAGGAAAAACGTGTCTGCAATCTGACCAGAAGCGCATATACCGGGCAGCAGCGGTACGGTACGATCATGTGGTCGGGCGATACCGATGCAAGCTGGGATACGTTAAAGGACCAGGTGGCTATAGGTCTTCATTTTTCGGCATCCGGGCTTCCTTTCTGGACTATGGATATCGGAGCATTTTTTGTAAAAAGGGGACTTTTCTGGTATTGGGACGGTAAGTATGATGATACGGTAGATAACAAAGGTTACTGTGAGCTTTATACCAGATGGTACCAATATGCGGCGTTCCTTCCGGTATTCCGTGCTCACGGTACCGATTGCAGAAGAGAGCTTTGGAACTTCAAGGGTGAGTTTTATGATGCTTTGATAAAAGCAAACAGATTAAGGTACAGTCTTATGCCATATATTTATTCCGAGACAGGTAAGGTATGGCTGAATGATGCATCTGTTATAAGATGGCTGGCATTTGATTTTACGGATGATAAAGAAACATGGAATATAAAGGACCAGTTTATGTTCGGTGGGTCGATCATGGTATGTCCCGTGCTTGATGCTATGTATTATGGCGAGAACGGAGAACCGATAGATGCGGCTAAAACACGAAAAGTATATTTCCCCAAGGGCTGTGACTGGTTTGACTTTTATACCAATGAAAAATACAGTGGCGGGACATGGATAGAAGTATCTGCACCGCTTGATACCATACCTTTGTTTGTAAAGGACGGGAGCATAATCCCTGTGACTGAGCCGGCTCTTTCTACAGAGGAGCAGACCGGAGAGGTTGAGTACAGACGTTTCGGAAACGTAACGGTGCCTTATGAGATGTACACGGATGCAGGAGACGGCTATGCATATGAAAAAGGAGAGTATACGATAGAGACTGTCTTATGATGTGATCAAAGATGTCAGTACGTATCTTAAGAACTTAGAGACATAGAAAAAGCCGGGAGTTTATCCCGGCTTTTTCTTTTAGTTACTTCCCAAAATCTATATCAACATCACCTGTAGAGGTACTGATGTTAATCGAGTTGATACCTGAAGAGACTCTTTTGTATTTCTTTTCGTATTCTTCTCCGTTTATATCAATATCTCCTGTGCTGGTATGAATTTCTACGGTATAATCTTCTTCGTTTCCGATCAGTCCAAGCTTGACTTCTCCGGTAGAGGTCTCGAGCTTTATGTTATCTATGGATGAAGATGATACTGTAACATCGGATGTGGAACCGTCAAGTGTGAATCTGCCAAGCTCTGAATCGTTTACGGTTACATCACCGGTAGAAGTTTTTGCAATATAATTACCGTTGATCACGCAGTTATCAATCTTGACTTCGCCTGTGGAAGACTTGGTTTCAAGACTTTCAAAGTTGCAGTTTTTGATAAAGATATCGCCGGTTGAAACTGAGAGTGTAAAGTTGCACATTTCATTATCATCCAAACGGATATCTCCTGTGCTTGTGGATATGGATCCGTCTACATTAAGTGAGCTGATCTTGATATCTGCAGTTGAAGACTTTATATCAACTACCTTGGTATAGGTGCCGTCGGGGATAGTAACGTTTATATAAGCATCATCACAGCTGCTTAAGAAACTGAAGTCAAAGACCATAAAACTGTTTTTTTCATATCCTTTGACTGTGAGTACTCCGTTATTTTCGGTAATCTCGGGCTTCTTATCTTCGGGTAAGTAATATGATACCGAGTATTCGCTTCCCCTGGAGATATTTACATCGATAGTTGAAGTGTCAACCACGAGTTTGTTGAATGCTCCGACCTTTACGGTTTCGGAGATATAATCATTGTTACCTGCAATTACTTTAAATTTTGTGAGGTCGAATCTCCAGCTGAATGAACCGCCCTTTACTTTGCCTACAGCAGCAAGGGCTATACCTCCGCATATAAATAAAAGTGATAATATAACTAAAAATCTTTTTTTCATTTTATGCCTCCTGAGCCTTTCTGGCTTTATTCTTGGATAATCTCTTCTTTATGATGGAGGAGATCAGTGATACGAAACAACGGGCTAAGATTACAGTTAAGATAGTTAACAGGATACCTAATCCGAGCACGACCAGACCCTCGCCGAAATTAACGAATGTCTGGGCCAGGCCAAGCTCACCGGTGAAGAATCCTGTAAAGAACATGGCTATACCTGAGATAACACAGGAGATGCCGGATACACCCAATGCAAATACTACGGAACCTATGGTGATCAATCCTGCAAAGATGATCGCGATAGCTCCGATGGCAAGAGGAAGTGCGATGGGAGATGCAAATATCCCCAAGATCACCAGCCAGATGATGGAACCGAAGCCCTTGGTGGTGTTCTTTTCCTGCTGCTCATCGATCTTTCTTTCCGTGGTGTCAGCGATGATCTGACGGGCTACTTCTTTGGGACTTCCGAGGTGTACACATATGTCGCACTCGGGCGGGAGATTTAAGTCATCGATGTATTCACTGTAGTATTCAATTGCGTCTAATTTGTCTTCTTCCGGCATATGACGCAGCCGGTAGTCAAGCTCCTGTAAAAAGGTTTGCTTATCCATTATTTTTTCCTCCTGGGTAAATTAAATTTTGTTGATCTTATTTATAGATTTATGGGAAAGTGTGATCTTTATTCGGCGGTGATCAATTTGGGACTGCCGAGTAGAGAATCTATCTTATCTTTGTAAGTGATCCATTCGCTTCTGAAGAAGTGAAGCTGCTCCCTGCCCGGGGGTGTGATACGGTAGTATCTCCGGTTGCGCCCCTGGAACGGGATGTCGTATGTTTCCAGTAAGCCGGACTTTTGAAGTCTTCTTAAGACCGGGTAGAGTGTGGATTCGGAGATATCTACTACATCCATGACACGCTGTGTCAATGTGTAACCGTATACATCTTCTTTTTCGACAACGCCCAGCACGCATGCGTCCAAAAGCGGAGCTGTTAATTGGTAAGTCATTCTATCATTCCTTTCTTTATAGTATTTTCTGTGCTATTAATCAAATGTTATATGAACTAACATATTATTAACGGTACAATATCTTGTCTACGTATAATACTATACGACATATAATATTGTTTGTCAAGCACTATTTTTAAAATTTTTTAAATTTTTTTGGATTATGCTCTTAAATGCCCATTTTATGGGCTTTTTGGCAAGATACTACCAATAATTATTCTTGTTTTTTAGACGGATTTGGAATATAATTTATAGGTAATTTGTTTTAAATGCCGGTATGGCATCTTAAAATGTTAAGGGGTAAATCCGGCTGGAACGGAAACCGGACCGTTATCATCAATATGACATCATTTTTGGAAAAACATTTTATAAAGGATAAGGAAAACAGGGCAGCATATGGGGTGCTGGCCGGTATAGTGGGGATCATATGCAATGTTTTCTTATTTATAGGAAAACTAATAGTAGGTCTTCTGGTAAATTCATCCGCGGTTATCGCTGACAGTTTCAACAACTTGTCGGATGCCGCGTCATCGGTGATAAGCCTTGTGGGAGCCAAGCTTGCTGCAAAGCCTGCGGACGAAGAGCATCCCTTCGGTCACGGAAGGTATGAGTATATCGTGGCACTTGTGGTATCATTTCTGATACTTGAAGTTGGCTTTACCTGTTTTAAATCATCCGTAGACAAGATCCTTCATCCGGAGGACCTTAATATCACCACTGTGGCACTGATCATACTTATAGTGTCGGTGCTTGTGAAGATATGGCTGTCACTCTTTAACAGACACTTAGGAAAGAAGATTGATTCAAAGGTACTTCTGGCTACGGCAAAGGACGCACTCGGAGATGTATTTGTTACATCAGCTACTATCTGTTCTCTTATTATATATAATGTATTTAACCTCAATGTGGACGGATATGTGGGATGTATAGTGGCTATCATGGTATTCTGGGCCGGTATAAGTGTGGCAAGGGATACTATAGAGCCTCTGCTCGGTGAGGCAGTACCTGAGGAGCTTTACAGGCAGATATGCGAAAAGGTTATGTCGTATGACGGGATAGAAGGTACACATGACCTGATAGTACACAGCTACGGGCCTACCAGACGTATGGCTTCGGTACATGCAGAGATCAAAAACACCCTTCCTATGGAAACGGCACATGAGATAGTGGATAAGATCGAGCATGATATACTGGCTGAGATGAATATATTCCTGGTCATCCATATGGATCCGATTGATACCGACAATGAAGCGGTGCAGACCATAAAGGGTGTGGTGACCGGTATAGTTCAGGAAAAGGAGCCTAAGGCTACGGTACACGATTTCAGGATGGTGTCCGGAGTGGACCAGATCAACCTGATATTCGATCTGGTACTTCCTTATTCATATAAGAAGGATGAGTGTAAAAAGTTCTCATCCGAGATCGGTGAAGCTTTAAAGGATGTAGATAAGAGGTATAACTGTGTGATCACCGTTGAGCACTCTTATGTTAACTGATAAGTAGATACAGGAAAACTATAATAGTAGGAGAAGTTACATGAAATACAATTTTGACGAACAGGTGGATCGCAGAGGTACCGCATCGCTAAAGTGGGATGTACCTGAGGATGTGCTTCCCATGTGGGTAGCGGATATGGACTTTAAGACGGCGCCTTGCGTAGCGGAAGCTATAAAAAAGAGGGCGGAACACGGTGTATTCGGATATACCGATGTTGATGATAAATGGTACGATGCTTATATCAACTGGTGGGATAAACGGCATGGCTTTAAAATGAAACCCGAATGGCTTATGTTCTGTACCGGGGTTATACCTGCCATTTCTTCTATAGTAAGAAAGCTCACCACACCGAATGAAAAGGTGATAATACAGACACCTGTATATAACATCTTCTTTAACTCGATACTCAATAACGGATGCCGTGTGTCTGAAAGTACACTTAAGTACGAGGACGGAAAGTATTATATGGACATGGATGACCTGGAAGAAAAAATGTCGGATCCCATGGCTACACTGTTCATACTGTGCAATCCTCAGAATCCTTCCGGAAATATCTGGAGCAGGGAAGAGCTTAAAAAGATAGGTGAACTGGCGGTAAAGTATAATGTAACCGTCATAGCGGATGAGATACACTGCGATATTACAGATCCGGGATATGATTATATACCGTTTGCTTCCGTATCGGACGAATGCCGCAAGGTCAGCATTACCTGCATGGCACCCACCAAGACCTTTAACATAGCCGGTCTTCAGACGGCAGCCATATGTGTACCCGATGATTTCCTCAGGTTTAAGGTATGGCGCGGGATCAATACCGACGAAGTGGCCGAACCTAACGTATTTGCACGCGTGGCAGCCATAGCAGCCTTTACCGAAGGCGGAGAGTGGCTGGATGAGCTGAGAGCCTACATAGCGGAGAATAAGAGGATAGCATACGAATATATAGAAAAAGAGCTTCCTATGCTTCATGTGATAAGGAGCCACGCCACGTATCTCATGTGGATCGATATAAGCGGCTGGGATTATATGAAGAACTTTAAGCCTCTGCCGGGTGATAGGGAGACAGCGGAAAAAGCAGGACCTATTACTGCGCAGGATATACTTAGACGCAAAACCGGACTGTACCTGTCTGAGGGCGGTATATACGGAGGTAACGGAGAAAGCTTCTTAAGGATGAACCTGGCCTGCACGAGAGCGACACTTATGGACGGACTGCAGCGTCTTAAAAGTGCAGTAATTGAATAAACATATACTATAATACCGGGAGAATTTACATGGACAACAATATGATACCCACACCTTTAAAAAGTGATGAATTCCGCTTTGATTCCTTTAAGAACGGAAAAGTACTGTATAATAAAAAGAAGGACAGGCTTCCTGCCATGGGTTGGAACAGCTGGAATGCATTCGGAAGCGGTAACACAGAAGAACTGACCAAAGCCATGGCTGACAAAATGGTGGAACTGGGCCTCGATAAGCTGGGTTACAGCTACTGTGTACTTGATGACGGCTGTTATAAGCCTGAGAGAGAGGATGGAAAGCTTGTAAATGAGCCGAAGAAATTCCCTTCGGGATTTAGGGCTTTAGCTGACTATATCCATGCAAAAGGACTTAAATTCGGTATGTACAATGATATAGGTACCAATCTCTGTGCAGGAGCAGCAGTAGGAACTTACCTGCATGAAGCAGTGGATGCTAAATCCTATATTGACTGGGGCGTAGACTTTATCAAGGTTGATAACTGCTATTACATGTTTGACAACGCTACGTTCTCCAATCCTGAAAATGCACGTTTTGTATACGCACCCAACATAAAGGAGATAAAGCTGGTATCAAAGAGTTCGTCGGATGTGATCTTAAAGTCTGCGGCAAAGGACGGAGAATTTATCGGTAAGGGAGCTAAGCTTAGCAGCGAAGATGATACGGCATATGCCACCAATATCGGTACTTTTGACGGGACAAATACCGGTACTACACCTGTAGGCGACATGAGCGGAGAGCTATGCTTTAGTATAGATGGCGATGCTATCGGTGCAGGCGAGTACGAACTGTACGTAGAATATGCCACAGGCCGTGAGCCCGGAGCCGGAGAATGGCTGCAGGTGGCTGTAGATAATGAAGACGGTTCTAAACTTATATATGATGACTTTTTAGAGGCTACGGAAGGAAAGGAAGCTTTCGGATGGTCAAAGCCTATTAGTATTAATGTAAAGAGCGGTAAGAATGTAATCCGTCTCATGAACCACAGAAGACAGGAGAATACACTTAATTCATATGCAGAGTTGCTTAAAGGTTTTAACGAAGCTGCTCCCGATAATGACATCGTCCTTTCTATATGTGAGTGGGGAAAGACCCAGCCTCAGAACTGGGGATATAAGGTTGGCGATTCATGGAGGATACTTAATGACATCACATTCCGAGTAGGTTGGGACGGTAATCCCGGCATAGGCAGATGGTTCGATCCGGGTACGCCTTCTGTTACATCACAGTATAACAAGGCAGTAGTCATGGATGAGTTTGCAGGCCTTGATAAGGGTTGGAATGACCCCGATATGCTTATGATCGGTATGGATGGTCTGACCGACGTACAGTGCAAGACTCATATGACGATGTGGTGTATGATGAATTCACCCCTTATGCTCGGACTTGACTTAAGAAGAGTAAAGAAGGGTGACTGGATATATGAGATCATCGCTAACGATAAACTGATCGCACTTAATCAGGATACGCTGGGAATCCAGGCAAAACGCCTTTCTACGAACGTAGAATCATGTGATCCTTCAAAGGAATACATAACTAATAACGACAGAGTGGATATATTGGTGAAGCCTTTATCAGACGGTGGAGCCGCTATATCATTTATCAATGTGAGCGAAAGAAAACAGACCGGTGACTTTAGTATAAGTGCTTCGGATATCCCGTTTGCATCATTTAAAAAGGGTGAGAAGTATAAGGTTACAGATCTTTGGACAGGAGAGGAATCTGTTGTGACTGACGGTGTATTCAGGTGCGGGTCTTTAGCAGCCTGTGATAATCTTACTATAAAGGTTTTGGCATGTTAATATGACGGTAAGAGATTTCTATCATTTATTGTTCGGGGAGCATGACAGGGCGGATTTTGAGTACCGGCTGGGAGAACATCTGTCATATAATGAGTCTGAAACTCGGGTTTTAGACAGACGTACCGCAGCTTATATGGTATATGTTTATGCAACCGACGTGCTGCATGAAGCGGAAGAACCGAGCTTAGAGCCGTCGCTTACGATCAGGGATATATATGAGTGCTCATCATGTATCCGTTATATAGCTTTCGTGTATCTAAAGGGCATCATGCCGGCGAAAGATATGATATTCGGAGTAAGAGAACCGGTGGGAGAGGAAGAAGCGGAATCTATAGTAAGCCGCGTATTTGACCGATCTAAGAGATTTGGCGGCAAATAAACCGATGGTTTAATTCTGTAAAAAAAGAAAGTATTTACAATTATATGCGAAAAGAATAAAATTGGTTTCAGATCATGAAAGGAGAGCGTCAAGGACGCAGAGGAAGATGAAAAAAGCAGTTAAAGTTTTAGTACTTGTTTTATGTCTTGCTATGGCAGTCTCTGTATTTGAGTATGCGGGAGTATATGCTAAGGACCGTACACCTGTTACTATCATAAAGGATGATTATTCTGAGATAGTTGAGGGTGTAGCCGGTAAGATCATTGTTGAATGCTATATAGAAAGACTTAGTCTTGCAGGTAAGACCAAAGCGATAAAGAAGATCAACAAGACTATAAAGAAGCTGGCATATAAGTACGGTATCGATCAGGTATTTGAATATGCTGAAGATCGTGTGGCAGATGAGTATCCGGTAGATGATGAGTATAATGTTTATCATGATACCGTTGATTGTGACCAGACATATAATGACGGCAAGACAGTAAGTGTAAGGATCTTTCGCACGACCAATTACGGCGGAGTTACTAATTATCTGTATAAGAATGGGACATTTGACCTTAGTACAGGCAAGTCTGTTAAGATCACCAAAGCCAGCGGAAAGTCACTTAAATATATTAAGGAACGTCTGATAGGCAATATCCGTGCAGATTACGGAGAGGATGTTACCGAAGAGGCTGTAACTTATGTTAAAAGCATGAAGGAAAGCCAGTTTAACTACTATATAAACGGCGACGGTTTATGCGTCGTATGCTTTGATTCATACGATCTTGCCATGGGTCCCGCATGGCAGGAATACATAATTGAATAATTTGTTTGAAAAATTTTAAAAAAACTGTTGACAAATTAAATTCTATGGTGTAATATATCATTCGTGCTCGAGAGAAGCACGATGATGCGCGAGTGGTACAGTGGTAGTACGTCGCCTTGCCAAGGCGAAGATCGCGGGTTCGATCCCCGTCTCGCGCTTCTTTTTATGCCCAAAAGCGAAAACATTGAATGAACGATGTTTCCGCTTTTTTTGACTTTTATCACTTACACTGATATAATACAGATTATGAAGACAAAAATACTAATTTATATTATTTCTGTAGTTATTATCTGCGGACTGGTCCTTACTGGGATAAATTTTTATAAAAACGTGTTTACTTCGCCTTCCGAAGCAGGTGAGGACAGTAATGGTGCCATAAAAAATGAGAAAACAGAAGATACGGAATTTGGTAACTTTACAGTTACTTCTATAACCGGTGAAGAGGTGACTTCTGAGATACTCAAAGGACATAAGGTAAACCTGATAAATATATGGGCTACATACTGCGGCCCCTGTATAAATGAGATGCCCGATCTGGACAAAATAGATAAGGCTTATGGGGATGAAGTTCAGGTCATAGGATTCTGTATAGATATAGCGGACCGTAAGGGAAATGTAGACTCTGACCTTTTGGAACAGGCTGTAAAGATAGTAAATGATGTTACACAGGTATCTTACCCGTCATTTATACCTTCTTCGGATCTGATGAAAGGAGTGCTATCTGATATCTTTGCCGTTCCTACATCATATATCACTGATGAGAACGGTAAAGTGCTGGAAAGCTTCATAGGCAGTAAGAAGGAAGAGGAATTAAAGAAACTTATCGAGAAATACTTATAAGGGGTGAGACATTGTCAAAGGATAATTTAAAAACTCTTATAGGACTTCTTCTGATAGTGATCGCATTGTTACTTATCAATATCGGGATCATCTCAGGGGATGTCGGTGTACTTGAAACAAAATCGACCAATATATGTCTGGAGTGCATAGGAATTGAATAATAAAGTCAAGAAAAATAAACGTAAGAGATTATTGTTTCAGGCTGCATGGACTGCACTCACAAACGGATATCTCTACGGTTTTATATCCGGAAAGATATATACCGGAAAAACAAAAGATTTCTGTGTACCGGGGTTAAGCTGTTATTCCTGTCCCGGTGCTTTGGGTTCCTGCCCTATAGGAGCCTTACAGGCACAACTTAACAGCCCGTTATCAAAGATACCGTTTTATGCTCTGGGTATACTTATCTTTTTCGGCAGTGTTTTTGGGAGATTTGTATGTGGATGGTTATGTCCGTTCGGATTCATTCAGGATCTGCTATATAAGATCCCTATTTTTAAGAAAAAGAAAAATCTTCCCGGTCACCATAAGCTTAGATGGCTTAAGTATGTAGTTCTCGTTTTATTTGTGATCGTTCTTCCTTTACTTGATACGGATGATGCAGGGAGCGGAAAACCGTATTATTGTGAATACATATGCCCCAGCGGTACACTTTTCGGCGGGATCCCGCTTGTTACCGTTAACAGCGGATTAAGAGATTCTATCGGGGGTAGATTTTGGTGGAAGATAGGACTTCTTATCATAATACTGGTTTCATGTATAAAGGTATACCGTCCTTTCTGCAAGTATCTTTGTCCTTTGGGGGCTTGCTACAGTTTGTTTAATCCTGTGGCCTTATACAGATACAAACTGAACAAAGACAAATGTACCGGATGTGGTGCTTGTGCGGGTATCTGTAAAATGGGCGTTGATCCTTGTAAAAACGTGAATTCTCCGGAGTGTATAAGATGTGGAGATTGTCTTAAGGGATGCCCGACACAAGCAATAGAAAAATACAATCCGATCAAAGGATTATCAAAAGAAAACAGTCATGAATAAAAAACTTCTAATACTTCCGATACTGCTGATCATCATATTTGCAGTATCCTGCAACAAAGAAAACAATGAAAACACGGATGGTAAAAATACCGTGAACGCAACTCCTGATATCAAACAGGAAGATAGTTCTGATGATAATATATCGGCTGCACCGACTCAGGATGAGAGCATAACCGATAAGGAAAACGAAGAATATGTCTTTATTTGCTTAGATCAGAACAATGCACCTGTTAAAGGCGTAAAGATCCAGATATGTACTGAAGAAGTCTGTATGATGCAGGAAAGCGATGAAAACGGTGAGGTAAGATATGTCGGAGATCTCTATCAGTACGACATACATATCTATTCGGTACCGAAGGGATATGAACTGGTTTCCGAGAAAGATTTTAAAACAGAAGCAAAATATGGAACATTTAAGATAGTGTTCACCGAAAAGTGACAGATATCTTGATAAATCAAGCATAGACAGATTAAAAACTGTTTAAGAAAGGAATCATCATGAAGAAGATCACAAAACTATTTCTGACACTGGCAATAACAGTATTTGCTACACTGCTTATGACCATTGTATCTAAGCCTGAAATCGGTAACGCCGCATCAAAGCTTGCTGCACCCAAGATAACAGGGACAGTTTCATCTGAAAAGACAATTACCATCAGCTGGAAGGCTGTAAAAGGAGCAGATGGTTACAAGATCTATAAATATAATTCATCTAAGAAAAAGTATAAAGAATGCGGATCTGTGGATGCTTCTTCACCCTGCTTTTTTGAAGCAACCGGGTTAAAGAGCGGTAAAACTTATAAGTTTAAGGTTGCTGCCTATGTTGAAAAGTCGGGCAAGAAGACAGCACAGAAGAAATCATCGGTGAAAAAAGCAAAGACCCTTTCTGCACAGAGTAGCGCAACTACGGATTTCTATGTATATGATGCCAGCGGTAATAAGGTTTCATTCTCTGAGTATCACGGAAAACCTGTCATTATCAATAGATGGGCTACATGGTGCGGTCCTTGTGTAAGAGAACTACCTGATTTTGATAAGCTTTACAAGGAATACGGTGACAAGGTTAAGTTCTTTATGGTGAACGTTGAAGAAAGCGAAGACCAGGACTATGTTATGGAATTTGCTAAAGAAAACGGATATTCATTTCCGATAACATTTGATTATGATTATTCGGTTGCCAGGCTGTTCTCTACCGGATATATCCCCGTAACGGTAGCAATCAAGGCGGACGGAACTGTAGTCTACTTTGATTCGGGGACGTTAGCTGAAAGCAGCATAAAGTCTCTTATCAATGAAATACTTGAATGATAGATATGCTTTAATATCCGGCTATCTGTTACTTTAGAAGTATGCCACCCTCTAATGCTTTTTCTAAATCAAATGACATTTTAACCTGTGACATGCAGGCGATAGCAGCAAGGCCGTGAGCGGAGGACCAGAGTTTTAAAAGGTCCATTTCCTGCTCGGTCTTGCTCTTTTTTATTTTTTTCTCTGCGGTGAATCTAAGATATGTATCTTTTAACAGTTTAAATGGAGGATAGTCTTCTTCATACTCCTTATCGGTGCTGAGATGAGCCGTGATATTCTGATTACCGAATAAGAACTTGAAATAATCCGGCTTGTGGAGGAAGAATGCTACATAACCGTTTCCCATGCTGATAAGAGCACTCTCGGCATCGGGAGCTCCATTGACGGCACATTGTAACTTCTGCATAAACTGCTCGGTTACACTTGCTTTGATCGCTTCTATCAGTTCATCTTTATCCTTAAAATGAGCGTAAGGTGCGGCATGGGATACCTCGCACAGAGCAGCGGCTTTCCTCAAAGATAGTCCGCCTTCACCGCTCTCATTTATTATCTTTACACCGGCATCTATCAATGCCTGCCTTAAGTTTCCGTGATGATAACTGTCACTCATTTATATATTTCTCCTTTATCTGTCGCATTATATCGCAGGTCATCTCTGCATTTTCCCATAGGGGACTGTGAGCTGCATCGGGGATTAAGTAAAAATGTTTCTCGGGTGCATTGAGCATCTCGCAGTATTCCTCAACCTGTGGCCAAGGGCAGTTATAGTCTGATTCGCCGCTGATAAAATATACCGGGAGTTTCAACTCCGGGATGGTCTTTCTGTAATCAAAGTTTTTTAGTTCTTTTGCCAGGGGAGTCGTCCTATACATTTTCATGGCCACTACCAGATTGATCTTTTCCGATACAGTATAGCACTTTGAGAAGACTATGGGAAGCACGATACCGGAGAACTCGGACTTGTTTAATATAGTACCGCCGCCCGCGTCGTGGAGCAGATATACGTACTCATACCAGTCGATGGCTTTTACGTTTTCTGCGTCCATATGCTCGACTGATCTCTCGAGCTTTTCCAGTGATCCGGTATCATTCCGGGATGTGAAGGTGTCCTTCATGAACTTATACATCAGCGTATCTCTCTCGTATGAATCGGTTATGCACTGTGCCATATTGATGAGAGCATAGTAGTCCTCAGGATGGTTGTATGCAGCCCTCAGTGAGAGATGAGTCCCGCCGGAAAAGCCCATGATGAAGATCTTATCTTTAGAGAACCTTTCTTTAAGATACTGTGTGACAGCGTGGACATCATCCAGCAGATTCGCCAGTGTTATCTGGCTTGTATCATAATCGCTGTCGTACGCGATGCCCATATCCCTGTAATCCCAGTATACGACGGTAAAATACTCTTCGAGGTTCATCTTTTCGTACTTTTCAGTCAAGAAGTAATCATCGGTACCGGGGCCGCTGGATACCAGTAATAGTACAGGGTTATCCGTATTTTTACTGTTGATAAAGAATCCGTTGGGTGCGCCGTTTATATCTTTTACAAATTTTTCCGAAAGACTCTTTTCGCCGTCATAGGTCCTGATGGTGCCGGGACTGAGCAGTACCCATACTATAAAAAGCAGCAGCAGTACACCGACCAGACTACAAAAAACTATAAGCATTATTTTACCTGCCTTTTTCATATCGTTCTCCAATCTTTACAATGTCAAGATTATTATAGCAACCAATCTTTACACTGTCAAGATATTTTTTTGATGCCATATATAAAGTTTGCTTTTTATAGATTTATGATAGAAAACACTTTGTATTTAGCCGAGACTGTGGTAAAATATATGGTATGATACAACATAGGAGAATGGTAATATATGCAGGACATAATTATAAAAAATGTTAAGACAGCGGAATACAAGGATGTTGATCTTAATCAGTTTTATGATCCCAATGGGGAACATAAGCGTAAGTTCGGATTTAAGAAAAGTAACGTTACCGCTCCGTACAAGACGGGAGAAGGACAGCTGACGGTCAATTTCTATACATTAATGCCCGGACAGAGTAATTATCCTTACCATCAGCATTTCGGTAGAGAAGAAGTGTTTTATATCATATCCGGGACAGCTACTATGAAGACATCACACGGGGATGTGGAAGTTAAAGAGGGAGATGTCATATCTGTGCCTGCCAATGAAAACGGCGGACATATGTTGACCAATAATTCAACGGAGCCGGTATGTTATCTGGATGTTGATACCAATCCGGATTCCGATGTGATCGTATATCCTGATTCGGGCAATATACGTTTTATGGCAGGCGGCAAGGCAAAGTCGTTTAAGCTTGATTCGGAAGTTAATTATTTAGATGGTGAATAAAGATCATAGGAAGGAGAAGTAATCTGATGAAAAAAGAAGTTGGAAGTAAAAACTACGCAGTGTATCTGAAACTCATGTTTGCCGTTCTTTTATTTGTGATACTTGTTCCGGCGGGGACAGGTGTAAAGGCGGCGGATGTGATCATCGAACCTGTATTTAACCAGACCGAGGCAAGGTCCATGCTGGACAGCATTAATGCTTTCCGTACAGGGTCCGATGCATGGTATTGGAACAGCAGCAATACAGAAAAGGTACAGGCTACCGGACTTGGTGAGCTGGTATATGATTATGAGCTCGAAAAAGTGGCTATGCAAAGAGCAGCAGAGATAGCACTATACTGGGATCATACAAGACCTGACGGAAGAAGCACATGGTCAGCATACACTGATCTCGGGTATTCAAGCGGGGCTAAGGGTGAGAATATCGCAGCCGGATACGCAAGTGCAAACAGTGCATTTGTTGGATGGCGTGAAGATAATGACAAATATTCCGGTCAGGGACACAGAAGAAACATGCTCGGTTCCGGATTTAAAGCTATAGGTATAGCATGTGTTACGGTTAACGGGACCAAGTACTGGGTTCAGGAGTTTTCGTCCAATACTCCTTCGGGAAGCGCCACTGCAGCAAACGATTCTGCGACATTGGTTACTGTTAAGGTATCCGATTCATCGATATCAAATGTTAAATATACAGTCAGTGATATTACAGTTGATGAGGGCAGCAGCGTAGCATTCCCCAGCGTATCCGCTACAGCGGTTTTTGCCGGTTCATGGCCTTCGGGAAGAAATACTCCTGTTAAAAATGAGGTGGTATTTACATCTGCGGATGGACAGTATGTTTCCATAGAAAACGGAATGGTCAAAGGTCTTAAAGCCGGAACCGGTGTGATATCGGGATCTTTATTCGGTAATGTTGTACAGGCAAATGTGACGGTTAAGGCAGTTGCTACAGCAACACCTGATCCCACAACGACGCCTGTGATCACAGAGACACCTGTTATAACCACACCGCCTGCACCGATCACCACGTCACCTACACCGGTTGTAACTACAACACCTGAACCTGTCATTACCACGACTCCTTCACCGGTTGTGACTACAACACCGGCACCTGTCATTACCTCGACACCTACACCTGTTGTTACTTCAACACCTACACCTGTTGTTACTTCAACACCTACGCCTGTTGTTACAACAACTCCCGCACCCGTTGTAACAACCACACCCGTACCGGTCATCACATCTACACCCGTACCTGTTGTAACTACAACACCGGTACCCACGACCACCCCTGCTCCGGATCAGGTAGTAAGGCACGAAGAGTACACAAAGAAAACAAGCTCATATACTCTGAAGACTGAACTTAACATGAACCTTAGGATGGAGCTCACCATAGAGACTACCAAGACAACATCCAAGGGTTCTGAGACAAATGCATTTTATTATAAGACTGCAAGCGGTAAGGTTAGATTAATGAATGTCGATACATCGGATGACACCTTTGGAAAGTATTCGATGCCGTCTTATGTTACAGTAGGAAAAGAGAAGTACTACATTACCTCGATCGAGTCCTATGCGTTTGAAGATAATAAACTTACTTCGGTCACTATCGGAAAGAAAGTAAAGACCATCAACAAAAATGCATTCAGGAATCAGAAGAAGCTTAAAGTGATAAATATTACTGCGTCCAAGCTTAAGAAAGTAGGAAAGTACGCATTTAAGGGTATTGATAAGAATGCTGTGTTTAAGATCACGGGATCCGATAAGGATTTTGAGAGAGTAAAGAATCTTATCATTAAGTCAGGTGTAAGCAGCACCGTAACCTTTAAACAGATTAAAAAGTAATGTGATCTAAAACATAAAAAACAGGTCTCCGTAAGACAACGCATCTTATGGAGACCTGATCTTTTTTTTGTGCTTTTCTTATTTTTGTTCAAGTAACTTATCGGCATCTTTTATCAGTTCCTCATAACTCTTAAAAGGATAACGATAGATATTATATATGGTTTTGGTGCCGATTATGTCCTCATACTGTAGAAATGAGTTGGTATCCGGATCATATCCACAGTAATTTTTTACCAGTGCGATCTCTTCGAGGTTTTCATTAAGGATATATCCGTTGTATCCGAATACGATCGCATAGTAATCTGTTCCTTCGAGGTGTGTGATACCAAAACAGCTTCCTTTGTGGTCATAGAGGACGTTTGAGGGAGTTTCATCGTTTCCGCGGAATATGCTTACGGAGCGTTTGGATGTCCTCTCTATCCTTATTTTTCCGTCATCTGACCATATAACAGGGTTTTCATAGGTTAATATGTTAGAACGCAACTGGGAAAAATCAGCTCTTTCCATATCGTAGGCGTATTGATCCTCTGTACGTTTTTTCATCACAAAACACGTCACGTAGTCGTTTTTATCGAATTGGACATAGAGCTTGTCATCGCGGTATACAGCTCTGTTTATGTTATCCGTAAATTCGGTATTAAAACATGAGATCGTGTTATTGTAGAAGGTATAATCTACAGGGTTGTACCAGAAAAAGTCGGCCTTGTTGGTTATAATGAGGACAGTATTTTCGGATATGACGCCTGCACCGACTATTACGTCACCTGCAAGATATGTTTCCAGGAATCTGTATCTTTCTATGTCTCCCCAAAAATCGTCATATTCGTATTCACCCGGTTCGGGAAGCATTGAATCATATACGAATACATTGAAATCATACTCAAAAAGAGCCTTTGTCAAAACAAATTCGGTTATCGGGACGTAAGGCTTTACCTTATCGTCTTTGGTGTCCGGCATGGCCTTTCTTAATGCTTCGACTGCCTCGTAGTAACGTCCGGCCTTGATAAAAGCATCTGCATTTGCAGCTACGGATTCGGCGTATTTGATCTGTTCCTGCTCATACAGGTTTTCTATTTCTGCAGAATATTCGGTTAGCTTGATATTCTGATTCTTTATTTCTTCATCGTTTTCGAGTATCTGCTGGTTCAGTATCTTTAGGTTATCGTTTGAGTCTTCGAGTTCATTCTTTAATGAATTGATCTTCATGAACAGTGAAAAACATATGATACCGAATATAAAGAAAATGAGAGAACAGATCGTTGCTATACCTGCGATACGACGGATCTTTTGCTCACGGTGCCTGCGTTTTAAGTCGTCATAGTCAAGCTCGTACATCATGGCTGCAAGACGTACGACAGCATCGTCGATCATCTTGTTCCTTGCTTTGTTGTCAGCTCCGCGGACATCTGCAGCCAGCGGCTCTATTTCTTCCCTGACCGTTACGGTGTTTCCGGCTTCGTCGGTGACGGTTTTATCACGGTACAACTGGTTTTCCGGAAAAGCTGTCTCGGGTTCACCTTCGACAAGTACCAGGAGGATCTTTTCCAAACCGTACATTTTTTTATAATCTTCAATTTCTTTATTGCACCAGTCGGATTCTTTGTATCTGGGAGAGCATAATGCTATCAGGTACTCTGAATCCTGTAATGCTTCGTCGATCTCTTCGGAGAGGCTGTCTGCAAGTGACAGCTCGTCCTGATCTCGGAATATTCTGTTTATCCTCCAGCGTTCTTTAGGGAATTTCTTCCTTAAAGAGATAGGCAGTTTAAAATGTTCCAGCTTTTGCTGAAGCCGTTTGGCTACATACATATCCGGTTCGGTATGACGGTAGCTTATAAATGCATTATATTTCATAGAGCGATTCTCCGTGATGACTACTTTAATACCAATAATACATAAACATGGGATATTCGTCAAGGATTCATAACAGAGCGGGAGAGTAAAATACGAAAGCAATAAAATAGGGCACCGGATTCTTCCATGGATCCGATGCCCTACTTTACTGTCTCAAGTTTCATTTGAATTTTCTATATACCTCGTTTCATTAGATTTTAAATCTATCAATCATCTATATCAATACGGCCTCACATCCGTACTCCTTAAAATGATCCCGGCTGTTCCGGTTCAGAACCGCTCCCGTGCGGTTAATGGATATTGGCTTATGCTCCCATTGGAGTGTACCTCATTTCTTTAATATTTGTTTTGAATAGAAGATTAATTGTCCTTTGGAGTGTACCTCGATTCTTTAGTATTTTGTTTTGAAGTTGGTCTTAAGTCTCCTTTGGAGTGTACCTCGATTCTTTAAGATTTTTTTTGAGTTAAGCTACTGTTTCCTTTGGACCGTACCTCGTTTCTTTAATATTTTTTTTTGAAATAGAGCTTAGGTTTTCATTGGACCGTACCCCTCTTTCGTAGATTTGTTATTTTGTTATTGGTGAACCATCAAATAACCTATTTAAAAAGGAATTTTGAAAAAGTTTTCTTTGTTTGTTTTCTATGTCTGAATTATACACCCGTAATTTGAAAATGTCAAGCATAAAATTATAAAAAATCTATAAATTTTTAGAAAAAGATGAATTAATTGTCTAAAAAGAATGACAATTACAAAAATTTCAAACAAAAAGCAAAAAATAAATATTGACCTAAATACATATAATATGGTATGATAATATAGATATGAAGGCAGTATTTGAAGCTGTACAGCAGTAGGAGAGATCAGATGAGTGATAACGAAGAGAAGGATATGAATGAGCTCCTTAAGGCTTACGAAGCAGATAAAGAGCGCAGGAATGTCCGAGAGGATGAACTCCAGGCAGCAAAGGATTATCTTGGGGTTCTTCTTGAGGAAATAGAGAGTAAAAATAAAGAACTGGAAGAGAAGAAGGCCGAAGCCGGGAAGCTGGCGGATGCTTTAAGAAAAAGCGAGAACGAAAAGCAGGCCGAGATCAAGGCAAACGAGGAAGCCAAAGAGTCCAACAAATATAAGAGTATCTGGATAGGTATCGCTATCATAGAGTTTTTGGTGGTCATAGCGTTGATCATATCGCTTTTTGTAGTATATGATAACCTCAAAAAAGAGTACGGTGGCGATAAGGATAACCCTTCGGTAAGCGGAACGGAAAATCCTGACGGCACTACCGGAGAAGTTACACCCGAGCCTGTTACCGGAAAAAATATCGAGAATCTTGCTGAGATAGCAGCGTCACTTTCGGGAAGCCTTGAAGAAGGTTATAAGTGCGGTGCTGAGACTGTGGACGGTCTGGAATATCTCGTATTTACCAGTGATGACGGTTTTAAGGTCGGTTACAGGAATGAGTACTATTTAAATGATGCCGCTCATAAGAAGACAATCTTCTTTGAGAAGGGGGACAAGAGAGTATTTGAACCTTACGAATATGATTTTGAGATAAATGTCGAAACCTTATGCCCCAAGTGGTGTAATATGAACGGCAATAAGATGGCGGTACTTACGGATTATACCGGTTACGGAAGGATACCGGATCACTTCAGGATAGTGGATGTGAGTGACCTTACCGAGTACTACGGGGAAAATGAAAAGACTAAAGAAACTATCTCGAAGAAGATCATTAGCCTGATGAAAAAGGCACAGTTTTCAGAACTTCCGAGCGGTCTGGCAGAAGTACCGATATTATTTGAACTTGAGACCAGCAAAGCTCTGTATAAGTACGGCCTTACCGATGCCGGATTCAGCGAGATAGGCTACAATGATGACAGTCTGAATGAAAAAGATGTTATCGATATAAGCAGTGAATTCAGACTCGAATACGGTGAAGAGGGTATCAGCTGGACCACAGTTGTTAAGCTCGGCAGAAAGTACTATCTGGGTGAGCTTAAGGGTGACTTTTTACTCGGACAGGGTTCGGTAGTAGTCGGAAACGTTAAGTTTGGCGCATATGCCAATCCCAATGTTGAAGATCCCGATATGATGGGTATCATACTTCCGTTAGAATCCATCCCCGAAAGATACGTTACAATTAACGGATATAATTCCGAAAGATACTATATCCCGATAAACGATAAGGTTGCAGAGTGTTCTTATGATTGGGACAGACTTGATACGTCCGATCCCAACAACTGGACTTATCTTGATGAAAACGGTTCAAAACTCTCTATAAGAGGTATAGATGTATCAAAATACCAGGGCACCATCGATTGGAAAAAGGTGGCTGCTGCAGGCGTGGAATTTGCGATAATCCGTCTGGGATATCGTGGTATGAATGAAGGTACATTGGAGCTTGATCCCGTATTCGAAAAGAATATGGAAGAGGCGGCTGCGGCAGGCATCAAGACAGGTGTTTATTTCTTCTCACAGGCTATAACAAAAGAGGAAGCTGAAGAAGAAGCCGATTTTGTCATCCGTGCGGTTAAGAAGTATAATGTTACTTACCCTGTGATATTTGATACGGAGAGAGTGGCTACATATAATGCAAGAGCAAACGGATTAAGCTATGAAGACAGGACCGATATGTGTATCACGTTCTGTGACAGGATAGCTGCAGCAGGTTATACTCCTATGATCTATGCCAATACCAAGTACATGATCATGGGTATCAACCTTGAGAGACTGGAAAAATATGACAAGTGGTTTGCCGTATATTCGGATAAGATCACGTTCCCTTATGATTTCCAGATGCTGCAGTATTCGGAGTCGGGTTCTATCCCGGGTATAAAGGGTAATGTCGATCTTGATATATCGTTTGTAGATTATTCAAAAGCTGATGACAGCAATGAATGATCATGTAAGATAACAGCTGGAAATGGTGCGAATATGGAATTATACGTACATATACCGTTTTGTGTCAGAAAATGCGATTATTGTGATTTCCTTTCATTTCCCGGATTTGGCTGTGGTGCTGATGAAAAGCACCGCAGCCTTTCCTGTCATTATACAGACGCTCTGTGCACGGAGCTTAAGGGTATTATGACAGTACTTAAGGATGAAGGGATCGGGTGTGATACATGCTTTATAGGCGGAGGTACTCCTTCGGTACTTGATCTGAGTGAGACTGAGAAGTTACTTAAGGTTATATCTGAAGGGATAGCTCCGAAAGAGTTTACCGTTGAGTGCAATCCGGGTACACTAAACATCGATAAGCTTAAGATGTATAAGGATTACGGAGTAAACAGATTAAGCCTTGGCCTTCAGTCCGCCGATAACGGCATACTTAAGGCACTGGGTAGGATACATACCTTTGAGCAGTTCCGTGAAAGTTACAGGTTGGCAGAAAGCGTGGGGTTTGATGATATAAATGTCGATCTTATTTCTTCTGTACCCGGTCAGAATATGGCTAACTGGAAGGATACCTTAGAGAAGGTAACAGAACTTTCACCTAAGCATATTTCCGCATACAGTCTTATACTCGAGGGGGGTACGCCTCTGTATAAAAGATACGAAGAAGATCCGGACAGCCTTAAACTGCCGGATGAAGACGAGGAACGGGAGATATATCATTATACTAAAGAGTATCTGGAAAAGCAGGACTATTACAGATACGAGATATCCAATTATGCGAAAAAAGGCTTTGAGTGCAGGCACAATATAGGCTATTGGACAGGTGAAGAGTATATAGGTGCGGGACTTGGAGCAGCATCATATCTTTCTTATAAAAATGCTCTTAAGTTAAAAGCTGCTGCGGTTAAGACTGATGACGAAAATAGTATGTTACGCATCAAAAATACCGACGATATGGAATTTTATACCGCATCTCCGGCAGATTGTGCCGTAACGGAGGAAGTATTAGGTAAGATTGAGCAGATGTCGGAGTACTGCATACTGGGATTGAGGATGACCAAAGGAATATCGGTTACCGGGTTTTCGAGCCGGTACGGGACCGATATAATGGCAAAGTACAAGGATATCATAGAAAAATACATACAAATGGGACTTTTGGAAAAGGACGGGGACTTTATCCGTTTTACCGAAAGAGGACGTGATGTAAGCAATACGGTATTGTGTGAGTTTTTATAAAGGACTTAAGAATTGAGATCATAGAACGAGGATTATGGATATATGAGATTACTGATAATTAGACACGGTGACCCCGATTATGTCAATGACAGCCTGACGGAAAAAGGCAAAAGAGAAGCGGAGCTGTTGTCCGACAGGATAGCAAAAGAAAAAATAGACAGGGTATATATATCGCCGTTAGGAAGAGCCAGAGAGACTGCGGAGGCATGTCTAAAGAAAATGAAGCTCAGCTCGGAACCTAAAGTATATGACTGGCTTAAGGAGTTTGCTCCCAGGATAAAGAGACCTGACAGACCTGAAATGGGTTCGATATGTTGGGACTGGATGCCGGAGGACTGGACAGGAAACGAGATCTTCTATGACTTTGATAAGTGGACTGAGTATCCGGTATTTATGGAGGCTAACGTGAAGGAAGAAGTCCGTTATGTCTGGACAGAGTTTGAAAAGCTTTTAAATGAACTCGGATATGAGAAGAACGGCAAATATTTTAAGGCTGTAAAGCCAAATAACGACACTGTGGCATTTTTCTGTCACTTCGGGCTGGAATCGGTTTTACTCAGTTATCTGTTAAATATACCGACCATGCTATTATGGCACGGATTTATAGCGGCGCCCACATCCGTTACTACTGTGTATACGGAGGAGAGACGTGAGGGGAAGGCTTATTTCAGGGTATCCGCTTTTGGGGATATTTCACATCTATATGTGAAGGATGAACCACCTGCATTTTCGGGCAGGTTCTGTGAATGTTTTACCAATGAAAACGAAAGACACTGATATAAAGTAGGAGAACAAGAAAGCGAGGTGAGAACATGAAACAGTATCAGGTGACCGGAATGAGCTGTGCGGCTTGCTCTACACGTGTAGAAAAGGCTGTTTCTGGCGTGCCCGGGGTTACTTCATGTTCAGTCAGCCTGCTTACCAACTCCATGGGTGTGGAAGGTTCTGCAGCAGCCGATGATATTATCCGTGCGGTGGAAGCTGCCGGATACGGAGCGGCTTTAAAGGGGGCGGATACCGGTAAAAAAAGTACATCTCCATCCTGGGCCGATGCTTCGACATTAAAGGATCATGAGACACCTGTACTTAAAAGAAGACTTCTTCTTTCGGTTCCCATACTGCTTATCCTTATGTATTTTTCCATGGGACATATGATGTGGGGATGGCCCGCACCTTATGTGTTTGATAATCATGTGTTCCTGGGATTGTTTGAAATGATTTTGGCTATCGCCGTTATGATCATCAACGGGAAGTTTTTTACTTCAGGTTTTTCGTCGCTTATCCACAGAGCCCCCAATATGGATACACTGGTGGCACTTGGTTCGGGTGCATCATTTGTTTACTCGCTTGTTGAACTCTTTATCATGATCGTAGCTTTAGGAGAAGGACAGACCGATACGGTCATGAAGTACGGGATGAACCTGTATTTTGAATCGGCAGCCATGATCCCCACACTTATTACCATCGGAAAGATGCTGGAGGCACGATCCAAAGGACGTACCACCGATGCGTTAAAGGGTCTTATGAGCCTTGCTCCCAAAACAGCTGTGCTCATAACAGACGGCGTAGAAAAGACAGTAGGGATAGAAGAAGTTAAAGTAGGAGATATATTTGCGGTCCGCCCGGGAGAACAGATACCCGTGGACGGAGTCATCATAAAAGGTATAACCGCGGTCAATGAATCGGCGCTTACCGGAGAGAGCATACCTGTCGATAAGTCTGAAAACGATACGGTATCTTCTGCCACCATGAACCTGAACGGGTATATCGAATGCAGGGCAACAAGAGTCGGAGAGGATACCACGCTGGCACAGATCATAAAGACTGTATCGGATGCTGCTGCCACGAAGGCACCTCTTGCGCGTATCGCGGACAAGGTATCGGGTATATTTGTTCCGACAGTTATAGGGATATCTATCCTGACACTGATCGGATGGCTTATAGTCGGGAAAGAGTTATCCTTTGCCATGGCACGTGCCATATCGGTACTGGTCATCAGCTGTCCGTGCGCACTCGGACTTGCCACACCTGTAGCCATTATGGTCGGAAGCGGTGTGGGAGCAAAATGCGGAGTACTTTTTAAGACGGCAGCGGCACTTGAAGCTGCAGGCCGCATCCAGATGATAGCACTTGATAAAACAGGTACCGTAACCATGGGTCAGCCTGTGGTAACGGATATTATCCCTATGGGTATGGAAAAGGATGAACTGTTTTCTTTGGCAGCATCGCTTGAAAAAATGAGTGAACATCCGTTGGCTAAGGCTGTGACTTTAGCCGCAGAGGGACTGAATATAAATGATGTTACGGATTTTACCGTACTTCCCGGAAACGGACTAAAGGCGGCTCTTATGGGAAAAGAACTTTTAGGCGGAAATATTAAGTATGTTTCTTCAAAAGTGACTTTAAGCAGGGAACTGTTACAAGAGGCAGATAAGCTTGCAGGTGAAGGCAAGACACCGCTTGTTTTTGCTTATGACGGTAAAGAAGCCGGTCTTATAGCGGTAGCCGATACCATAAGAGAGGACTCGGCAAAAGCCATAAGTGAACTTAAAGGTATGGGGATACAGACTGTAATGATCACCGGTGATAATGAGCGTACGGCTCAAGCCATAAGCAGACAGGCCGGAGTGGATCATATGGCAGCAGGCGTACTGCCGGAAGGTAAAGCCGACATCATCACTAAGCTTAAGGTCTTAGGGAAGACAGCTATGGTAGGTGACGGTATAAACGATGCACCGGCCCTGACAGTTGCGGATAACGGTATTGCCATAGGTGCAGGTACGGACATAGCTATAGATGCAGCGGATATCGTGGTGATGAAGAGCAGGCTTTCGGATGTAAATGCAGCTATACGTTTAAGCCGTGCAACGATCAGAAATATCCATCAGAATCTTTTCTGGGCTTTCTTCTATAACGCGATATGTATCCCTCTTGCCATGGGACTTTACGGTATTGAGATGAAGCCTATGTACGGTGCGGCAGCTATGGCGCTGTCCAGCTTTTTCGTGTGCATGAACGCATTACGTCTTAACCTGATAAAGCCTTACGATGCGTCAAAGGATAAACCGGGAAAACCGGTTTTAAAGGAAGAAATAGAGAGATTATTTACTAAGGAGAAAGACGAAAAAACTACCATACAGAAAACATTAAAGATAGAAGGAATGATGTGTGAACACTGCGAAGCACACGTTAAAAGTGCTTTAGAGAAAATACCGGGCGTGGAGAATGCAGTATGCAGTCACACGGCAGGTACTGCTATAGTTACGTTGAGTGAAGAAGTACCTTATGAAACGATGAAAGCAGCTGTAGAAGCAGAAGATTATACGGTGCTGGGTATAGAATAAAGTAATATGAAATAATGCTATCTTTTTTATAAAAAATATGGTATAATTAATAGAACTCTTTTGTATGCGGAAATACCAAAACGGAGGTGTTGTATGAGAAAAGATAAAGCGGATAACGAAAAATCTTTTTTATCAAAACGTAAAGACATGCCTTCGTATTTTATGGTCATTTTATTGGTTTTATATCTGGTCGTAACGATACTCCTTAGTAAGACTATCGGAGTTAACGATAAATTTTTAAACATCTTTGGCGGAAAGCTTCCATACTCCGGATTGACAGGTGTCTTTTCATCGCTGGCCAATATATTTATTGTTTTCATGGTCGTATTCTATGATAAGAAAGGATTTATTGCCGCTCTTATCATTCTTTTGATCCAGTTGCCCGGCATGGGGGTGCAGTTTTTGGTTAATCACAATCCATCCTCACTTCCCGGAACATTTAACTCACTGCTTACACTCGTAGCCATAATCCTTATTTATCAGAGAAACAAGAAAATAAAGAAATTCCAGAATGCCGAGCTGGAGTATTTAATAACACAGCAGCGTTTTTCACAGCGTCTGTTTGAGCAGACGGCTACAGCTCTGGTTAATGCGATAGATGCAAAGGATACATACTCGCACGGACACTCTATCAGAGTGGCTGAGTACTCGGAAAAGATTGCAAGGATGCTTGGAAAAAGCGAAGAAGAATGTTATAAGATCTACTACGCGGCACTCCTCCATGATGTTGGTAAGATCGGTATATCCAACGGTATCATCAATAAAAAGGGCAAGCTGACTCCCGAAGAGTATGATGTGATCAAGCAGCATCCTGTTATGGGTAATCAGATCCTGTCCAGTATCGTAGAATATCCGTACTTAAGCATAGGCGCACATTACCATCATGAGAGATATGACGGACGCGGTTATCCCAATCATCTCAAAGGTGAGGATATCCCTGAGATAGCCAGGATCATATCTGTTGCAGATGCTTATGATGCTATGTCCTCCAACAGAAGTTACAGGGCTGCCATCCCTCAGCAGATTGTAAGAGAAGAGATAGTAAAAGGCGCCGGAACACAGTTCGATCCCGAGTTTGCTAAGATCATGCAGGAACTTATCGACTTGGATGTCGATTATAAGATGAAGGAAAGGTCCAAATCCGGAAATCTTACAGGTAAAAAAGAATTAAGATGTGTGAAGAACAGAAGTGAGTTCTTAGAGGGTGTAATGGTTTCACCTTATAAGAAAAAATTCCGCTTTTCCATGAGTGATGAGGGAGGAGCCGAACATACATCTTGTGTCTCCATGGTCTTATTTGATTCTTTGGACGGACATGTCCAGACCGATGAGAAGAACCAAAAAGAACTGGTATATTTTGAGTACTGTGAGATCAAACTGGACGGAAGCGTATCGGGTACCGGTATCAGAAAATCCACGGTTAAAACGTATGTGGATGAAAGAAAAGCTCCGAAGGACAGTAAAGGAAATAAAGATATAACATATGAGATAGAAGCCGTAAAGGTTCGTGATCATGTACTTATAAAGATCAATAACGGTAAAGAAACCACCGAGGTTACGGTGGCACTTCCCGACAGCTCAAGGTATGCGTATATCAGTCTTACAGGAGCATATTGCTATCTGTATGATATAAGTGTTGACAGAAGCCAGACTCCGGTAAAAGATGATCATATACAAAGGATAGCGGAAGAGATATCTTATATCGACGGACCGGAAGGAGATATTCCCAGTATCCAGATCGACGGATACAGAAGTAAGACCTCGGAAGGTATTGAGATTAAAGATAAGATGAAGTTATACTTCCACAGTAAGAGTCTTCCGACATCCCGACTCATATGGCATTGTCCGTATATAATACTGTTTTATTCCAAGGACGGACGGCCTGATGGTCCCGATTACAGGGAATACGCATTTTTCCGCCTTGACGGAGAAAGCATTGACACAGGCTCCTCAGCGGAAAACAGCATAGTTATCAATAAAGGCGAGGGCTTTAAAAACTGGGATAATTGGAAAGCAAGAAATAAAGAAGGATATGACAGCGTAATATCCTTTGAATATAAGAATAATACGGTGATCATCTCTACTGATAATGTTGGATTATCCATGAGATGTACAACACTGATCCCCGATGAGCTCGATAAATTATATGTAGCTCTTACAGGAGACCAGTGTGTACTTACTGATATCAGGATTAAATAAATTTTTCTGCTTCTTCTTTGATCAGGGCTTCGAAATCCTCATATTTCATAGCTCCCAGATCCTTGCCTGAACGATGGCGTACGGATATCGTATTGTTCTCGATATCCTTATCGCCTACTATTATCATATAAGGTACTTTCATGCCGACTGCTTCCCGGATCTTATAACCGAGTTTTTCGGGACGGTAGTCGGCTTCTGCACGGAATCCTGCCGACTCCAGTCTTTTAACTACATCGCCCGCATAGTCGGCTGCGCGGTCTGTTACAGGCAGGACTTCCACCTGTACGGGTGCGATCCACAGAGGGAATGCGCCTGCATAATGCTCTGTGATTATACCGATAAAACGCTCTATGGAGCCGAATACGACACGGTGGATCATAATGGGACGGTGCTTTTTCCCGTCTGCTCCTACATATTCCAGTTCAAATCTCTCGGGCAGCTGCAGATCCAGCTGTATTGTTCCGCATTGCCATGTACGTCCGAGTGAATCTGACAGATGAAAATCAAGCTTCGGACCGTAAAAGGCTCCGTCACCTTCGTTTATCACATAACTCTTACCCATGTCTTCACAGGCAGCTTTCAGAGTATCTGTTGCAAAATCCCATGTTTCAATATCACCCATATGGTCTTCGGGCATAGTGGATACTTCTATTTCGTATGACAGACCGAATACCGAATATACTTCGTCAAAAAGTTTGATAACGTTTTTGATCTCTTCACGCATCTGTTCACGTGTCATGAAGATATGTGCATCGTCCTGTGTAAAGCATCTGACACGGAAAAGTCCGTGCAATGTACCTGACAGCTCGTGGCGGTGAACAAGTCCGAGCTCGCCTACACGTAAAGGAAGCTCCCTGTATGAATGCTGTTCGCTGCGGTATACAAGCATACCTCCCGGACAGTTCATGGGCTTGATCGCAAAGTCCATATCATCTATGACTGTTGTATACATCTTGTCTTTATAGTGTGTCCAGTGTCCGGATCTTTCCCATAAATCCCTGTTAAGTATAATGGGTGTGGAGATCTCCACATAGCCGTAACGTTTATGTATTTTCCTCCAATAATCGATCAGTGTATTCTTTAATACAAGTCCTTTGGGTAAAAAGAACGGGAAGCCGGGGCCTTCATCCATAAGCAGGAAAAGTCCCAAGTCCTTACCGAGCTTACGGTGGTCACGTCTTTTCGCTTCTTCAAGGATGTTAAGGTACTCCTCAAGCTCTTCCTTTGAAGGGTATGCTACACCGTATATCCTTTGCAGCGATTCCCTGTTAGAATCGCCTCTCCAGTATGCTCCGGCACAAGAGAGCAGCTTTATGCTTTCGCCGTTTACTTCGCCTGTAGAGTTAAGATGAGGTCCTGCGCAAAGGTCTGTAAATTCACCCTGACTGTAGAAGGAGATGACAGAACCTTCGGGCAGATCGTTTATAAGCTCCACCTTGTAGGGTTCGTCCTTCATCAGTTCGAGTGCCCTTTCGCGGTCAAGTTCGGATCTTTCAAGCTTCAGGTTTTCGTGACAGATCTTACGCATTTCTTCTTCGATCTTTTCAAAATCCTCGGGACTAAAGCTGAAAGGAGCATCCAGATCGTAATAAAAGCCGTTTTCTATGGCCGGTCCGATGGCAAGTTTTACTTCGGGGTAAAGGCGCTTTATGGCCTGCGCCATAATGTGTGAACATGTGTGCCAATACAGTTTTCTGTATTCGGCGTCTTTGAATGATAAGTTTTGGTTACTCATAGTGTTTTCCTCCTTGTGTTGTAATGTGTGGGTAGTGGTAGACGAACTATTTGCGGCCGTACAAACACACTCATAAACCATCCGGCTTAACCGGATTACAAACAAATCTGTAAGCAAGCTTACGCTTTGTTTGTATATCCGTTTAGCCGCAAATAGTTCTATAACACAAGAAAAGCACCCATAAGATACGTATGTATCTTAAGGGTGCGTCAGCACGGTTCCACCTTAACTTTTAACTTCAGATTCCAACAAATCCTATCCTTTAACGCAGGCATACGGTAATGCTTACTTTTGATTTCGGCTTTACAGCTCAGGAATGGTTTTCATTCATTGTCCTCATAAACGGCTCTCACCGATGTGCCGTTCTCTCTGGATGGTTCGTAATGAATTACTCTTTCCGTCGTCGCTTTTCTTATGTTATTGCAGAGAATATATCACAACGTTTTTTGTTTGTCAACAATATTTTTAAGATCATATTTTCTTGTTAAGAAAGAAAAAATATGGTAAAGTATATGTGTATTGGGATATGCGAATATTAAAAGTTATATGTGCAAGGAGGAAAATATGTCAATAGTAGGTGCATTTATGGTACCGCATCCGCCGATGATAGTGCCTGAAGTAGGTCGCGGAAGTGAGAAACAGATAGAAAAGACTATAGAGGCATACAGAAAAGTTGCAAAAGAGATTGCAGCGCTTAAACCTGAGACTGTCATTATCTCCAGTCCGCACAGCGTGATGTATTCAGACTATTTTCATATTTCGCCCGGGGTAAATGCTAACGGTTCGTTCGCGGATTTCGGAGCAAAAGATGTAAAGTTTGAAGTAAAATATGATGCCGAATTTGTAAACTTGCTGGCCAATAAAGCAGCAAGTACAGGTTTCCCCGCAGGATGTCTCGGTGATAAGAAAAAGGAGCTTGATCATGGTACTATGGTACCGTTATGGTTCATTTTAAAAGAGTACCGGGATTTTAAACTGGTACGTACGGGACTTTCGGGATTTGACCTCTTAAAGCATTATAAATACGGTATGATGATAAAAGAAACTGTGGAGGAGCTGGACAGGCGCGTGGTATATGTAGCAAGCGGTGACCTGTCGCATAAGCTTCAGAGTTACGGACCTTACGGGTATGCGGATGAAGGACCGGCGTATGATGAACGCATCATGGATGTATGCTCTGGAGCACGTTTCGGTGAGCTTTTTGACTTTGACGAAAACTTCTGTAATAAGGCTGCAGAATGCGGTCATAAATCATTTGTGATCATGGCCGGAGCCCTGGACGGTGAGGCAGTGGATGCTAAGCAGTATTCTCATGAGGATGTGACCGGTGTCGGATACGGGATATGCTCGTTTACTCCTAAGGGAGAAGATGCGGGCCGTCATTTCCTTAAGGACAGGCTTCAGTATGAGGATGAAAAGCTTAAAGAGAAGAAGGACAGATCCGATGAATATGTGAAGCTTGCAAGAGCCTCGGCAGAGTATTTTGTAAGAAACGGAAAAGTCATGGATGTACCTGAGTGGGTACCGGATGAGATACTAAACAGAAAAGCCGGCGCATTTGTATCCATCCACAAATTCGGGTCTCTGAGAGGCTGCATAGGTACCATAGTATCCACCAAGAAAAATCTCGCGGAAGAGATAATCCGTAACGCAGTGAGTGCTGTATCCGAGGATAACCGGTTTGATCCCGTAGAAGTCGATGAGCTTAACTGGCTGGATATAAATGTGGACGTACTCTCAGAACCTGAACGGATAGACTCAGAAGAACAGCTTGATGTAAAACGTTACGGAGTCATAGTCCGCAGCGGATATAAGCAGGGACTGCTCTTACCTGATCTTGAAGGTGTGGATACAGTGGAAGAACAGATAAAGATTGCTATGCGAAAGGGTGGCATTGCACCCGGCAGCAATATAGATCTGTACAGATTTGAAGTGATCCGCCATTATTAATATGCGGCGGATTAAAGGAGAAAAAATGCTTAATGTAAGACATGCGACAAATGAAGATATCCCGGCAATACTGAACCTTTTGGTACAAGTTGATATGGTACATCATAACGGACGTCCGGATATATTTAAAGGTCCCACCACAAAGTATAATACGGACCAGTTGAAACAGATAATAGCTACCCACGATACACCTGTATTTGTATGTGCTAATGACTCAGGTGCGGTCATGGGACATGCATTCTGCATATATAAGCAGGAATTAAATGATAATGTGCTTACGGATATAAAAACTCTGTATATAGATGATATCTGTGTGGACGAAAATTATCGCAGACAGGGCGTCGGTGAGGCATTATATAAACATGTGCTGCAGTTTGCAAAAGAAAACGGATTTTACAATATCACGCTTAATGTATGGAATTGTAATCCGGGTGCTATGAAGTTTTACGAGTCAATGGGGTTAAAACCTTTGAAAGTCTGTATGGAACAGATATTATAGAAATGTGTTTTGAAAGGAAATAGAAATGGAATATGAAATAATGCCTGCAACAGAAAATGACAAGGCAGAGATACTGGCGTTATATAAGGCGCAGATAGGAAGAGAGTTCTGTCCGTGGAATGACGAATATCCTTCCATGGAATCGATAGATTTTGATCTGTCAAGGGATGCCTTATTTATACTAAAGATGGATGGGAAGATAAAGGCAGCTATCTCTCTGGAGGAAGATGAAGATGTAGATAACTTAACCTGCTGGGATGAGACGCTCTCTCCCGAAGGCGAAGTGGCCAGAGTAGCAGTGCTTCCCGATGCTCAGAACAAAGGCCTTGGCAGGATCATGATGCAGTATGCCATGGATGAGTTAAAGAAAAGAGGTTATAAGGGCATCCATATCCTGGTAAATAAGCATAACGTTAAGGCAATCCGCTGCTACGAAGTGTTTGGGTTCCGGACAGTCGGAGAATGTCATATGTATGAACAGGATTTCTTTTGCTATGAGAAAGAGTTATGATAAGCGGAGGCAGATATGAAAGTATACGAGATGCTCTTAAAAGTAAAGGATGATAAGTACAAGGAGTTTCAGGCTAAGCTGGTCCCGAATATTGATGAGGATACCATCCTGGGAGTAAAGACACCCGAGATGAGAAACATCGCCAAGGAAATATTTAAAAGCGGAAAAAAGGATGAGTTTTTAAAGGAACTTCCTCATAAATACTACGAAGAAAATCTGGTCCATTTTTTCATTATTTCAATGATCAAGGATTTTGATGAGTGTATCCGTGAAGTGGAAGCATTCCTTCCGTATGTTGACTGCTGGCCCGTATCCGACCAGGCGACTCCGGGGATATTTAAGAAAAATCATCAAAAGCTGCTGCCGTATATAAAGAAATGGATAAGATCCAAACATCTGTATACATCCCGATTCGGCATACGTATGCTGATGAACGAGTTTTTGGGGGCTGAGTTTAAGGATGAATATCCGGCACTTGTAGCTTCTGTAAAAAGCGATGAGTATTATCTAAAGATGATGGTAGCATGGTATTTTGCCACAGCCCTGGCTAAAAACTACGATGAAACAATAAAATACATTGAGGAACGCAAACTGGATGACTGGGTGCTTAAAAAGACCATTCAGAAGGCGGTGGAAAGCTTCAGGGTGACCGATGAGCACAAGGAGTATCTTAAGTCATTAAGACCCTAAGAGTAAAAACGATACTACCGACATTATAGCAGTAATAGTGAATACAGACATAAATGTGGTCATGGCTATGGAAGATGAAAGTATTTCCGTATCCTGGCCCATTTTTTCTGCCGTGATAAGGGGCAGACTTCCTGCGGGAACTGCAGCCATAAGGCATACCGCAAGTGTTGAATCTGTATTAAAGCCGGTAACATACATTACGGCTACAAAAATGACGGGTACTATGATCATACGGATAACGATGTACATCCAGATCCTTACATTTTTAAGTGACTTTACAAAACCGGATCTTGCTATCGATACTCCGAGCAATGTCATGGACATAAATACGGTAGCATTGCCGACATATTCGATGGTGCTTGAGATAATGGGCGGGAAGGTGAGCTCAAACCAGAATACTACGAGACTGAGTACCGCCATCATGGTACCGATATTGAATACGGCAAGAAGGGGATGCTTGTGTTTCTCTGTACCCGCATTCTCTTTATCCCGGTCGATCCCGGAATGCAGTATAGCCATACCGTGTGTATAGAAGAACAGGCTGTAAAATATATTGATCACTATAACATAGAGTATCGCATTAGCGGGAAGGATGGCTTTTGCGATAGGGAGCCCGAGAAATCCGGTATTGGTGTATACGGTTATAAGATTATAGTATTTTCTGTTATAGCTTTCCGAGCGTAGTATCCTCGGGATCACAAATCCTAGTATTACAAGTATCACGTAAAAAGCAGCACCAAGAGCTATGGCTACAAGAAGGTCGCAGTGTGTGGCCGTCATATTCCCTGAAAGTATGGAACCTAAGATAAGGGCAGGGTTACATACATCCACGACTATGGTTGAAAGCTTTTGCGAGGTGCGGTCATCTATAACCTGTTTTTTGTAAAGATATATTCCTATTGCCACCAATATGCAGATGACACCCATCTGCTGGAGTATTATTGAAACGCTCATGGGGAGCTCCTTCTTGCTGTATTCATGATCAACACAAGCGGAATTGTAGCACTGTACTAAATAAAATTCAATGTATTATCTTTTCTGCGATCATAAGATCCATACAGTGTTTATGAGGTATCCCGCCGCTGTTGCAGTCGAATATCTCCTCATCCATCTTATGTATCAGCCAGTCGGTGTAATAGGTGAACATCTCACCTGATTTCCAGTAATATCTTTCTTTATCCTTTCCGGCTCCTTCCTCTACAAAAGGCTTATGGATAAAGACATTCATGGTATGAAGGCCGTTTTTGTTAGTATGTTTTTTCAGTGATTCCATGATCTCCGGTCTGAGATCGGGAGGTACAAAATGGAACACACCGCTGCAAAAGATAACATCATAATTCTTGGTCGGTCTGAAATCCCTTATGTCAGCCTTAAAGAAATCGACATAAGTGCCGCATTTCTCTGCCAGCATCTTCCCTTTCTCGATACCGGAATCAGTGATATCAAAGGCTGATACCTGATATCCGTTCCTGGCTAAGAACACAGCATCTTTTCCTTCACCGCATCCGATATCAAGGACTCTGACCGGTTTTACGGGTGGCATACGTCTCATGATCTCGTAACAGAAGCGGTTGGGTTCTATACCCCAATAGTAGCCGTCCTCTTCATATCTTGCTTCATAATCGGCAAGGATGGGAGAGCGATAACCTACCAGTGCATCGACAGTGGTCCCAAGTATCTGGGCGAGGCTTGGCAGCAGATCTATTTCGGGGTTTGCAGCTCCCTGCTCCCACTTAGAGACAGCCTGAAAAGAGATATTAAGCTTTTCGGCAAGGCCTTTCTGAGTTAAGCCTGCAGCTTTCCTTTTCTTTGCTATTATATTTCCTATATCCATATATGCTCCTTTTTTGTGTATGCCATGGCGGGTTTTTGTTTGTACGATCACATTATAATCGCATATGTTGTTTTTGACAATAACCGGTTCATAGAAATGATGGATAAAATTCTACCAATGGTTGAATAAAGTATGATAAAAATCAGAAATATCCCCTTGACTCATCCCTTAGGGCAGAGTTTATACTTTTTTCGAAAGGAAGGTATTGTGGTTATGTCGGTTTTATCAAAACTTATAAAAAATAACCGTATTTGCATAGCTGTCGCGGTCTCGATAGCGATACTGGCAAACCTGTCCCAGATGATATATATGGTATATGTCGGGGAGCTTGTAAACAGGATAGAAAGCAGGGAACAGATCACAATTAAACTGGTGATAATACTTGTATGCTTTTTGATAAGCAATGTGATAACTGTATACCTAAAGCACTATTTCGGAAAATATGCTGCGGAAAAAATGGCACATACTTTAAGGATGGGGTATATCGGCAGCCTGTTAAAATATAAGAAAAATACTGATACCGGTGCGGTCATGTCGCAGGTACAGAATGAACTGTCCCATGCCGATGAATATCTTTCAAACATTTTCTTTGATATCACCGATCTGCTGCTAACGGGAGTATTGGTGTTTTTCTTCCTGATGTTTCAGAATGTGGTGCTTACTCTTGTGATCTTTATTCCTACGATATTGATACTGATATATGTTAAGTGGTCCAGCAGGAGACTCTCAGGCATCGTGTTAAAAGCTCTCGATGCAAAAGAAAAAATGAACAGGGTATCATACAGTTTAGTGCATGCATTCCCGGCGGTAAAGGTATATAACGGGGATGAGATGTGTATAGGCACATACGAGAAAAGCTTAAACAGCTGGGGAGAGCAGGAGACAGATATGGAGAGGCTGAATGCGGTATACAACTCACTTTCGGGTGTGCTCTCGAGAGTGCCGCTGCTTTTACTGCTTACAGTCGGAGGATATATGGTACTGAAAGAAAATATCATGCTTGGTACTCTGATAGTATTCTTAAATATGCAGAATACTCTGAAGCAGACCATCATGAACCTGCCAAGCTGGATATCCGGTTTTAAGGTATTTATAACTAATCTTGATAAGATTCATAATTTAGAGGTGTAAAATGATCGAATTAAATGATGTTAGTTTTTCATATGACAATAAGATGATAATAAGTAACCTTACACTCAGCATCAAAAAAGGGGAGAAGATCGGTATCATGGGCGAGAGCGGCTGCGGTAAAAGCACGCTCTTAAAACTCATGGCAGGACTGTACAGAGCCGATTGTGGGACTGTTATGGTAGACGGTGAAAGCGAGCCTGAAAAGATAAGCAGGAAGGTATCTGTAGTCATGCAGTCGCCCATGCTTTTACCTTTATCCATATATGATAATATCACCATGGGACATAAGTATAATCCTAAGCAGGTGGAAAAGGTGGTAAAGATGGCCAGGCTTTCAAGCTGGGTGGATACATTACCGGACAGGATACAGACATATATCGGAGACAGAGCGGATGAACTGTCCGGAGGACAGGCTCAGCGTATAGCTATAGCGAGGGCAATGTATAAGGACTCTGAGGTGCTTTTGCTGGATGAACCGGCATCGGCTCTTGACAGTGAGAACTCGAAGTCGGTCCTGGATGCGATCATGGAATATGCCATAGATAAGACCGTAGTACATGTGACTCATCAGTCGAAGCATCTGGACGGTTATGACAGAATATATGTATTAAAAGACGGGGTACTCAAATGAATAAAAAAGTAATTAGGATACTAAAAGAGACCGGTATGATGAAGGACTTCATCTTTATGATGATACTGCGTGCACCTTTTGACTTTTTGAATGCGGTACTGGCATCAAATATGCTGGAATCTTTCATACGTCTTGTTGAAAGAAAGGAAGAAGGAGAGCTTTTTCCGAATTTTTGGATATTCCTGTTATTTACGGTAGTGCTGTTCGGATACAATATGTTTGTCTGGGCAGTGGTATCGATGAAGATAAATATCAGGTTTATTAAAAAACTCAGGATGAGAGTATATAAGTCGCTTTTGTCACGTACACAGCAGGAGATGGAGAAACTGTCGGCAGGTGACTGGATCAGCAGACTGAACAGTGATGTGGATAAAACGGATCTTTATCTTGTAGGACCGCTGAATTTCATGCATATGGTGATATCTGTTGTAAATCTGAGCATGTCGGCGATCGTATTGTTTATCCTAAACCATACTATGCTTTTGGTGACACTCGCAGTCTTGTTACCGTTCTTTTTCTTAAGCAGTGTCGTGGTCATAAAGAAGATCCCTGTGTTTAAGAAAAGATCCAGGGAACATTATGCGAAGTTCACCAACTGGATGGAGCCTGTGGTTAACTCTTCGGAGGCTATAAAGATATTTGAAGGTGAGGAACTGATATTAAAAAAGGCGGAAGAAGAAAGCCTTCTGATCATGGAGAACAACATGAGGGCACATAAAAGAACTGCACTTGCTTCCGGGATAAATACATTTTCCGGAATATCCGGATATCTCTTGCTTTTATTCCTGGGAAATAGTATGATGGGTAGTGAGATAGAAGATGTCGCAAGGATGTTTAAGATCACACAGTACCGTGGGGAAATGATGAAGAGTGTTATGATGTTAAACAGCTGTATCGGTCGTATGAAAACCAATCTACCGGGTGCAGAGAGGGTAGAAGAAGTATTGTGACGGACAAACAGGGGTATAGTATGGAGAAAGATTCTGAATTTCAGCTTCTTAAAATAGGTGAACTGGCTGCGATAGCCGGAGTATCGGTTAAGGCACTCCGCGTATACGAAAAAAAGAAGGTTATAGTACCGGTTGAAGTGGATGAAGAGACAGGATACAGGTATTATTCCGCAGATCAGTTAAAACTGGTTGAAGCCCTGCTCGAGCTTCAGGATATGGGCTTTTCATTAAATGAGATCTCTAAGCTTCTTTCGGGAGACTGCAGCAAAGATGAGATGTATGAAATGTTTGTAACGAAGGAAGAAGGATTAAGGGAGATCATCTGGAAAACGGAATCAAAGATCAATGAGCTTAATGACCTTAAGTATAAAATGACGGAAGGAAAAGAAGCTGATAAGATGAAAGAAATGTCAGATGAGGAAAGGGCCTGGTATCTGGCAAAACTTATCAAAGTCAGCGAAGAAAACGTACGGCAGACCTTAAGTGACGTTCTATGGCTGTAGAATAAAGGCTTTATAGGCAGGAAACAGGTATGAATGGACGATATGAATGGCAAAAGACCAAGCTTGAACTTGTAAGCGAGATAAAAAAGCTTGGTTTCCCGGAAAGCCTGGGTAACGAGATAGCAGTGAACCTTGGAAGTCCGAAGGCTATGGAAAGAATGATAGCGTATCTTAGGTATGTAAAGCCGTATAAGGCTGAACTGATAGTGGATGAGATGCTTGCTATATGCAGTGATATAGACAGATGGCATAAGAAAAAAATGAGTGAAGCTGCCAATGCAAGCTATAATGAGATGCTGGAGGAGGGATTATAGGATGGAATTAAAGCACATTATAATATTAGCTTATCTCGTGATCATGAACATAGTCGGTGTAGCCGTTATGGGTATAGATAAGTCAAAGGCTAAGCGCGGAGCATGGCGTATAAAAGAAGCTACACTTTTTCTCGTAAGCTTGATCGGAGGCAGTATAGGTACATGGGCCGGTATGTATATTTTCAGACATAAGACCAAGCACATATATTTTGTTATAGGTATGCCTCTGATACTGATCCTGCACATTGCGCTGGCTGTATTCCTGTTTAATAAAGGGATTTTATGAGATGAATAAAAAATATAGTTGACAATCATAATAATAATGGTTATAATCGAGAATGTCGGTTGTGTCTGATGTTTAACGATTTATGGAAAGATACGGCAGACATTTTTAGTAGGATATTAGAGTCCAGAAAGGGAGGTAAAAGTAATGATTATCATCATTAGAAAACATTTTAAACAGAATAACTACAGTATTACCTCCTGGGGCGGTGTATATTAATAATTGTAAATCTCGCGCTATAGCATTATTATGTGCTCTTGATTTATCTAGGATTATTATACCCTGATACCGGAAGGTATCGGGGTATTTTTTTATTCACACCCCGGGAGTAGAGAACATCAAAGAATGTTCCGGATTTGGAAGGGGGAATGTGTATGTTCCAGATTAAAAATGTTATGTTATCACATAAGAAAGATTTAAGAACTATTTTGGAGGACTTCTCACTGGTATTAAATGACGGTGACAGAGCCGTAATGATAGGTGAGGAGGGAAACGGAAAATCCACTCTTATGAAGTGGATATACGATCCGGAGCTTGTTGAGGATTATATGGATTACTCCGGCGAAAAGGTTATAACCGGTGAAAAACTCGGATATCTGCCTCAGGAGCTTGCGGAAAGTGAAAAGTCTAAGACGGTAAATGAGTATTTTATGGAATGTCAGGACTTTTTTGATAAGACTCCAAGGGAATTATCGAAGCTTGCAAATGATTTCCACGTGGAGCAGGAGTTTTTCTACAGGGAGCAGGAAATGCGGACTCTTTCGGGAGGAGAGAGAGTTAAGGCACAGATGATGAGGATACTTATAGAGAATCCGACCATCCTGCTGCTTGATGAGCCGTCAAATGATATCGACATCGAGACCCTGGAATGGATGGAGAGCTTTATCAACGGCTGGAAACATGCGGTGTTATTTATATCACATGATGAAACACTGATAGAACATACAGCAAACCGCGTGATACATTTTGAGCAGATAAGAAGAAAGACGAAGTGCAGACATACGGTAGCAAATGTGCCTTACAGGACCTATGTGGAAGAAAGAATGAATGCTTTTGAAAAGCAGGAGCAGATAGCACTGGGCGAGAGGCGTGAAAAGAAGATAAGGGATGAAAAGCTCCGTCGTATGGAACAAAGTGTAGGCGCCCGTCTTGACAATATCACACATGCGGACCGTGATGCCATTGGCAGACTGCTTAAGAAAAAGATGAAGAATGTCAAGGCCATGGAAAAGCGTTTCGAGCGTGAAGATGAGGATATGACCGAAATGCCCGAACAGGAGGAGGCTATCTTCTTTAAGCTCGGTGACGAAAACAGCAGAATACCTTCGGGCAAGTGGGTACTTCAGTATGAGGCCAAGGATTTACATACTTTGGATGGCAGCAGAACACTTGCAAAAGGTATTGAACTTAAGATCCGCGGTTCCGAAAAGGTAGGAATTATTGGTACCAACGGCTGCGGAAAGTCAACATTTATTACAAAGATAGCGAAAGAACTTTTATCAAGAGATGACATAAGGGCAGAGTACATGCCTCAGAACTATGAGGTATTACTTGATCTTGATATGACACCGGTTGACTTCCTTGATACTTCGGGAGAAAAAGAGGAAAGAACAAGGATACGTACATATCTTGGAGCCCTAAAGTATACGGCAGACGAAATGGAGCACCCGATACGTGAGCTTTCGGGCGGACAGAAGGCAAAGGTACTATTACTTAAGCTTAGTATGTCGGGAGCAAATGTACTGATACTTGATGAGCCGACCAGAAACTTTTCACCGTTATCAGGACCTGTGATCCGG
>JAFZQN010000057.1 GCA_017620375.1 Lachnospiraceae bacterium | reverse complement strand
TCCTGTGTTACCAGTGTCCTGTTTCTCTTTACAGCCAGGATAGCCGCTTCATTTATGATATTGGCAAGATCCGAACCTACGGCTCCGGAGGTAGCCAGACCGATCTCTTCCAGATTGACCGAATCATCCAGTAAGACGTTCTTTGCATGTACCTTAAGGATCTCCACACGTCCTTTAAGATCGGGCTTATCAACGATGATACGCCTGTCAAATCGTCCGGGACGGAGCAATGCCTTATCAAGTACTTCGGGGCGGTTGGTCGCAGCTATGATAACTACGCCCTTGGATGTATCGAAACCATCCATCTCGGAAAGCAGCTGGTTAAGTGTCTGCTCTCTTTCATCGTTGCCGCCGCCATACTGAGCATCTCTGCTCTTACCGATGGCATCTATCTCGTCTATGAATACGATACACGGTGCATGTGTCTGTGCCTGTTTGAACAGGTCACGTACACGGGAAGCTCCGACACCTACGAACATCTCAACGAAGTCCGAACCGGTAATGGAGAAGAAAGGAACATGTGCCTCGCCCGCTACAGCTTTTGCAAGCAGCGTCTTACCTGTTCCGGGAGGGCCTACAAGCAGTGCGCCCTTAGGAAGCTTCGCACCTATCTTCTGATACTTTTCGGGATTATGCAGGAAATCTACAAGTTCTGATATGGATTCCTTTGCTTCATCCTCACCTGCAACATTTTTAAATGTTATGCCGGTCTCTTTTTCAACATTGTATATCTTGGCATTGCTTTTTCCGACACCCATGATACCGCCGCCTTTGCTAAGACCACGGAACAGGAAGAACATAAGTCCGTATATGATGATGAACGGAAGTATGTATGCCAGGAAAATATCAATAATGGTGGTACTCGAGTCAACCACTTCTTCGGTAAACATTATGTTCTTATCATGAAGTCTGTTGACAAGTTCGGGGTCATTTACAACACCGGTGTAATAGGTCTGTTCATATCCGTATGCCGATGATGACTGTTTGGGAGTGATGACTATCCTGTCGCTCTTTATCACAACCTTATCGATACGCTGGTTTTCTATCATGGACAGGAATTCGCTGTAACTGATCTCCTGTACCTGACCTTTGGACATGCTCTTCGTAAAATAACTGAAGAACAGGACCATTATTCCTGTTACGACCAGGCAGGCAAGCAACACCCGTCTGTTCTGCGGTGATCTGTTGTCATTATTATCACCGTTTCTGTTTTCATCCATAAATTATCCTCTTAAAAACACTAATAACTAAATCAAACGAACTTAAATGACGGATCGTCGCTGTTTAACAGTTCGTCTATATACTTTTGTGCGGGCGAAGGCGCATCGAGACATACCGCACCCATCATACCGGGGCCTGTATGTGCACCGATTGCACAGCCTAAAAATGCCTTTACGCACTTCTTAATGCCGTACTTTTCCTTAAGAGCCTTGATAAATGCATCGTCGTCTTCCGAGCAGTCGGCATGTACCGAACCGATGATCTGATGATCAAGCTGGTATCCACGCTCTCCGATGACCTCTATCATCTTCTGTATGGCTTTCTTTCTGCCACGTACCTTCTGGAATACTTCAAGCTTACCCTCATCGGTAACCTCAATGATGGGCTTGATATCGAGCAGACCGCCGGCTATAGCCGAAGTCCTGCTGATCCTGCCGCCCTTATACAGATACTCTAAGGTATCTACCATGAATATATGCTCCATATGGTCGAAGTGGAATCTTGCAGCTTCCATTACTTCTTCCTTGGATGCACCCTTCTCCTGCATATACAGAGCGAAGAATACACACATACCGAAGCCTATGGCAGCACACTTGGAATCCATGATATCTATCTTAAAATCAGGATACTTTTCAAGAAGCTCATCCTTTGCAAGATTGGCTGCATTATATGTACCTGCGATACCTGTCGAGAAACAGAAATAAAGCACTTCCTCTCCTGCCTTCGCATACGGCTCAAAATTCTGGTAAAACATATACTGGTTTATATGATATGTGGTGATATTTTTTCCCGAACGTAAAATATCATAGAACTCATCGGGGAATATCGTCTCTCCGTCAAAATAATCTTTTCCTTCTATAACAACCGGTGTGGGTATAACACGAAGATTGTATTTGTCAATAACCCACTTGGGCATATCTGTCGCCGAATCCGTTATGATAGTGTACTTGTAAGTAGCCATTGTGTAAGTTTGCTGTCCTCCGGGCAGCTTTCCTTTCCTAAAATTATACGCCAAATATACTGAAGCCCAAGACTTTCCGCATGAAAAACTCCCATTAAACGTCTTCGGATCCACATACAGAGAAATTATAGCATAAATCCTTGAAAAAATAAAGAAAAACATCTTAAACGTTAGAAAAAATAGTATAAAGAACAAATTATAAAACAAAAAAAGAGACCGGCGATCAATCAAGATGCACAGTCCCTTAATCTTCACGAAACACCCAAAGTGCCGCTTCCCTCTTTCTGAGTCCTAGCTTTAGCTAGGTGGGTGACCTCACTTAGACCGCTGTCTTCCACTCAGACGGAGGCTTGACATTAACCTAAAAATATTGGAATCCCTTATAATGAATGTAGGTTCAAAAATGTGGGATCACGAACACCTCAGGATGTTTTTTACTATGTTTGCATTATACTACTTTTTCATTCATATTGCAAGCACAAATTGATATTTTTATGCAAATTTAACTGTCGATTGCGCTCAAAATA
>JAFZQN010000056.1 GCA_017620375.1 Lachnospiraceae bacterium | reverse complement strand
TTCCTTACCGATGCCGAGAGCTTTGTTGACGGATATGTTGACGAGATTATAGAGCAGGTCTTTTCGCTCTACCGGTTCTCCGGGAATGTGCTGCCAAACCTTTCTCAGGATCCCACAAATGACAGCTATAAGAACGCCCTCAAGCGGGCAGACGAGATCAAGAAAACTTTCCATGCCAACATTCTGTCAAATGATCTCTTTCCTATATTAAACGACCTGAAAACAGATCATATGAAAGATAATGAGACCGCCGGTCTGAATTCCGCCCCTGTGCAGCTTCAAAAACTCCTGCAGGATTTCACAGTTCCCGGTACCGGTTCCCAGGCTCCTCAAATAAATGAAGAAACAAAAGAGATGCTGATGAAAGAACTTGTCTCTGTCATGGCTCAGTCCACCTCAGCAATGTTAGGTTCAAAGGATCCCGAAGCAATGGAAAAGCTGATAACCGATATGATGGACTCCGAAGAACTTAAGAAGATCCGGCAGCACTCTGAACTGTTTGAATCCGACCCTAGAAAACGCAGGCGGATAGATGAACCTGACAGTAGCATTACTAGTGACAGTGGCACCAATAAAAAAGTGGAAAAGCCATAAAATAATTCTTGCTTATCTTCATAGTTTCTGCTATAATCTTTTTCAGACAAACACCTAATTTCACATAAAATGATCATATGCATAGACTGTTATGGTTCCCACACGGGAGCCTTAGCAGTCTTATTGTTTTGTGGAAGAGCAAGCACTGCCTGAGTATATACTCAGGCTAAAATCCCGCACATTCTGCCCCTGCAAAAACGGGCGGGATTTCGCTTGCAGGGGAGCCTCCCCTGACCCCGGTTTTTGCCATATCCATTATGGGCAATCCAGGGCAAAAACGCCTGCCACAAAAACGCAGTCCGGGTCCATCTGACTGACTGAAAAATACACAAAACAAATGCTAAAATGAAAGGATTATTTTATGGAAAACAGAGAACGAAAGAACGGTATCTTACTATACCTTAATGATGAAGAACTTGAATATCTGAACCACAAATGCAAGCTTGCAAACGTAAAGAGCAGATCTGAATTTATACGCCGCCTGATCATCCGAGGCTACGTCTATGATGTGGATTTTTCCGAGCTCACCAGATACAATTATCTGCTCAGCAACATATCTTCGAACATCAACCAGATAGCCCACAGGATAAACGAGACAAGGAGCATCTATCAGCCCGACATCGACGGTGTAAAGGAGGAGATGAAGAAGTTATGGCAGTTACAAAGATCCATGCTATCAAAGCTTCCGTGGGCAAAGCAATAGGTTATATCTGTAACGAAAAAAAGACAGAAGAAAAGCTGCTTATTTCCTCTTTCGGATGTGCTCCTGAAACAGCCGATCTTGAGTTTAATATCCTGGTGTCAATGAACAGAGAAGGAGGTCCCAACAAGGCATATCATCTGATACAGTCATTTGCTCCCGGAGAGATTACAAAAGATGAAGCCCACCGTATAAGCAGGGAGCTTGCTGATGAAGTACTTGAAGGAAAATTTCCGTATGTGCTTGCAACCCATGTAGATCATGATCACATTCATTCGCACATAGTATTCTGCGCTGTAAGCAGCACCGACCACACCAAATATCACGACTGCAAAAAGTCCTACTACCATATCCGCGAAGTCAGCGACAGGCTGTGCGCCGAACATGGCAAATCAGTCATAAAAGAATTTAACGGTAAGGGGAAATCTTACTGCGAGTGGCAGCATACAAAGAAAGGTGATTCATGGAAAGCACGAATAAAGAAAGACATAGATGAATGCATCGCAATCGCTGCTTCATATGAAGAATTCCTGCGCTTGTTAAAAAACAGGAACTATGAGATAAAGGGTGAAAACCCGGAAGACGGATCAGCCAAATACATCTCTTTCCGTCCATTAGAAAAGGACCGTTTTGTAAGGGGAAGAGCGAACTCTCTTGGAGAGGGTTATACCAGGGAACGGATCATCGAAAGGATTGAAGAAAACCTCCGCATGCAGGAACAGGATTCAGTACCGATGCCACATGTATTCAACACCAAGAGCATCCGTGATTTTCTCCGCTCTGTCAATGATAACAGCCAAAAACGCATAGACAAAATGCTCGGTAACAAACCAACGGAAACCAAGCTTATAGATACTTCAAAAGAAAAGATAGCTGAAAGCTACTATTATACAAAATGGGCGGACAAAGAGAACCTGAAACGTGCCGCAGCCATATATGAAGAACTCGGAGATCTCGGACTGCAGGGCTGTGTTTTCCTTGATGAACGCTTCAACGAACAGCTCGATGAATTACATGACCAGGCTCACAAAGAGAAGAAGGCTGTAATCAATCTCGAAAAGGAAATCCGTAACTTTAAAGGCATACTTGATCACGCTAAAACGTATGTTGATAACATGAAATATTACAAACAATATATAAAGGCAAAAGGCAGAGATAAGGAAAGGTACCAGCGTGACCACGATTACCAGCTCCGCCTGTTTGAAGGTGCGTCAAGTTGGCTCAAAAACTCCGGTGTAGACACATCAACTCTGAGCATCCGACAGCTTGAAGAACAATATAGAAAAATGATAGCCGATAAGGATGCTCACACCGCTTCTTACAAAACCAAAGAGGCGGAATATAAACGGCTGTGGGAGATGAAGGACAGTATGAATAAGTTTCTTGGACGAAGCGACAAAGAAATATCGGGTTCAAAGTTCAAAAAGCCAAAAGATTATCGTGATAGAAATGAACTATGATTTAAGTTTATCAGTAGACAAAATGAAATACTCGCCCAAATTATCATGAACAAATAACAATGAGCGCTATGTCATATAGCATAGCGCTCATCAACTATAAAAGCACATTTACCTTTAGTCACTACAAAGGAGCTTTCTAATATTTACGTCTGCATATAAGCCAAGACTATGACTAAGTGTATATAATTTTCCATCCTTTATAATCATATCTACTGACCCTGCATCAGTCTGGATATTCTTCTTTGAACCGGCTTTGAACTTTTGAGAATATACTATATTCCCTTTACTATCCACGCAATAACATATAGAGAATTCGTCAATATACTTAAAAACATAATAATCATCTTCTCTCTGTTTAAACTGAATACTGCTGTATGCAAGTTCCTTACCAACGTTTATATCAAACATATATTCCTGTTTCCAGTTTCTTCCTGTCCGAAACAATTTCCATACTCCGCTCGTTCCAACGTTATCCGGTATGTTTTCATCCGCCAGCATTAATTCCTTTGAATATTCATATACAGAGTACAGATATTTGCCATCTGTGCCCACGAAATCATAGAACTCCCCATCCGCTCCTTCGACTTCTTCAAATGACTCATTTTCCCGATTATAATGAAAGATCTTTTTAGTTTTCATCCCATAGTCACTAAATTGAGAAAACAATTCACCTTCTAATTCAAAGAAATAGAAGGAGCCTGTACAACCCTTTGGATTTAATAGTGTTTTTTTAGAACCCTTTTCAAGATCTTGAACACACAATTTGTGATCATGTGATTCCAGTCCTTCATATGCTTTACTCAGACCTTTACTGTAGAAAAGTTTTCCATTATAAATGTATGCTGTACTGTAGTTTTCTCCCGATTTAAAATTCCACTTATTTCTGTACATACATTTCAGGCCTTCTCCATCAACCTGCACACTATATAGATACTTTTTTCCCCAGAAATAAATGTACTTTTTATCATAATATAGTATCCGGTGTACACCTTTTGTCACAAGCTCTTTTTTTGTATCTCCCGCTCTTACTCTGTATAAAGAATGCGTAAGCTCTTTTCTGAAATATATATATCCGTCATTTACAAAAAAACCAGAATCGGTATCAACATTTTTCAGATATATCTTTGCCTTTTCCCCACCCTTTGCCATATCAGATGTAAATCTATACATGATATTGTCCAGAGTGAAATATAACACCCCTTCATACTCTATACCATTTACAGCCACAGCACATTGCATTTCATTGTTAAGCATAGAGGTGTCGATTTCGTTTGCTACTGCTTCCGTCTTTATATAAGGCAGAAGCAACATACCGCTTATAAGGTACAATATAAAAAGACAGCATTTTGAAATACCCTTTCTCATTTTACCTCCTAAATAATTTCATTTTTGATATAATTCCTTATGATAGATTACTCTTTAATGTTCTAGCAATAACCTGCCTATCATAATTTTCTGTATCACGAATAACAAAGAGCAAATAACTACCTGATATCTTCATTCCCTCTATCTCTGCTATAGCATTATGTGTGGCACTTTGGTTATAAGCCGTCCACAAACCTGTATCATCAATCGTGACTTCTTTCTTATGTACTCCCGCAGAATTAAATCTGTGAATCTTATTAACCCCACTATCCGGGTCATTTTCATTACCCGATGACTGATAAATCGAATGTAAACCGCCTGAAATATTAGAAAGATCTATTCCCTGTACTGATGCAGCCATCCCTGATTGATTATACGATGTTGTACATGCATTTTTTAGGACATTATTTCCATAGAATGAAACAGTATTGCCTATAGCACTGGATAACTGAGAATTAATTGTACTAAAATCATATATAGAAAACTGGTTTGTTCCACTCGTACTACGCTTCCAAATAAGTAAATACTGCCCATCGGAAGAAATTGCTGAATTTGATCTTCTCATAGTTCCAAAAGAAGTGGCATTTGAATTGGAATAGCTAAGATCTACCAGTCTTTTGATTTGTGTATTATCTATCAAATTGGACTGATTTTTAAGTGCTGTCATCGAATATCCTACATATTGTATTCTACCCATTTGAACAGACCAAACCCTATCAGCTTCACTTATCTGGCTCGCACCACAGGATATCCAGAAATACGTGTTATTATTATAAGTATATTTTTCCAGTGTTTCTCCATGTCCAACATCTTTTAATAACATAGCATCTGCACGTGAAAACGAATTGTCCGATGCAATAGTACAACGGCTTATAAGTACATAATTACCCGGTACATTAGTTAATTCACCGTCAACATAAAAATACCAACTTTTATAGCTTTGTGAAATGTATATATTAGAACCATCAACCATAAAAGACTGTATCGGTTTCTGTTGTGTTGTAAGATTTGCTGTATATACTGCTTCTGGTATTATAGATGTCAAAACTGCATCTTCATCTTCTAAAGCGTTTAATTCTTTATCAAACTCACTCTCAACATAATGTAATCCTCTTCTTTCAAGGTACGCCTTATAGTTTTCTATTGTCTCAAAATCTTCTCTTTCTGCAACTACCTCAGTCCCGTCATACACTTCATCAAGTTTTACACCATTTCCTATGATAAGTCCTACTTCTTCAGCTTTTATTTTTTCCTGTTCATAGAACTCAGCCTCGCTTATATAAGTTTCGACAGTTGATGCGTTAATCCCAATTGACCCGTTAACAAAACAAAACATCAGTGAAACAGCAACTAAACTAACAAAAAGTTTAAGCCTTATACTCTTTCTCATATTGATTTTCTCCTTTCGAACATAATTTAAACATTAATTAGTTAAATAAATATCCAAACATTCCATGGTATGTTTAGGAGTTATATAAAAGCCGTGCACTGCTTTACCCTAACCCTGTATCAATATAATAACTTAAATCATATGTCGTGCAACTCACTATTAAGCTAGATGTGTAATACATTTTTCCATATAGTAAGTCTCTGGGATACCCTGTAATCGCGAAAATACTATTTTAGAAACAATTATTGTTTGAATTACAAGAGAATCTAAACCAACCAGTCGTATTTTCAGCATTTGACGAAAGAATCAAAATCGTATAATCGTCATTTTATATCATCCCCATCAATTAGCTTTACTGTCGTCGCGTTTATGTGTTTCATCATTATCCGTATTTTCGGGTACCCAATTCAAAAAACAATTTTTGACCTTTATAGTTTATCACTACAGAAATACCGATTATAAAAAGGAAATACAAACATAACCCCGACAGACTCATTTGTGCCTGCATCCTTACCGTAATTGAAAGATACCTACTTATTACCGGTATGTTTCCCCATATATTAAGTGACGCAATTATCAATATAGTTGTTATGCTCCAGATAGTATTTCTAAACCACAATATAAACAAAAAACCGCAGCTACCATACAACAATGACTGTACAGAAAGAACCAAAAATACTATAACAGCCGTTTCTATTCTCAGAATTCCCATCAAGTGTATCGGAATCATGATGATAAAAATCAGCATAATCATCACCGCCACGAAAATCAAAGTCCGTCCTATGCCGGTTTTCTTTTTCGATATGCCATATGTAAAAAAGGCTTCCGTTCCCTCCTCTTCGGCATACCTATGAAAAGCCATTATTATCCACCAAGAAGACACTGGCGGGATAAAATTCTGTAAAAGATTCATTACCGTAACCGCAGCAGAAGATTCCTGACCAATGGGTGCTCCACAATAAATGAACATTCCATATGATGCCACACCAAATGCCACTATTATAGGAACCAAAAAAACGATTCCCATTTCCTTAAGGTCATAGTACAGAAGCTTCAACCACATTTTCATATCATCTTTCCTTTATCACGCCTCGGTTCAGAACCGTTTTTCACATCAGAATCTCATCTTTTTATCAGCCACATATATGCTTCTTCCAGTCTGGGTTCTGCAGGTACAGCCTTAATATCTGGAGTATTATCCGATACAAATCGTACATCATAACCCCCGTCTTCAATCTTCTGGTCAGTTATCAGTTTGTTTTCAGCCAGTTTCATACAGTCATCACGAGATACAGATGCCTTCCAGATTTTGCCTCCCGCCATTGATTTTATCTCTTTTGGAGTGCCGGTTATGACAACTTTCCCTTTATGCAGGATCGTCAGATTATCGCAGACAGCTTCAACATCATCCACGATATGTGTAGAAAGTATTACAGTTTTTCCCACACCAAGCTGCCTCAACAGAAGCCTGAATCGCATTCGTTCTTCCGGATCCAAACCGGCCGTCGGTTCATCAACCACGATTATTTCAGGATTTCCTAAAACCGCCTGGGCTATTCCAAGCCGTCTGACCATGCCCCCTGAAAGTTCCCCAATTCTACTGTCGGCTTTTTCTTCCAAATTGACTGATCCAATCGCATTGTCTACAGCCAGCTTCCAGCCTTTCTCCATTCCTTTCAGTATTGCTACATGTCTAAGACTCTCTCTTACGGTAAGCTGTTTATACATGGAAAATTTCTGTGGAAGATATCCTATCATCCTCCGAACATCTTCCTTATCGTTCCATGATACTCCGTTATGTTCTATTGTTCCCGAATCCTGCTCGATGACAGTCGTGATTATCCTCATCAATGTAGTCTTTCCGGCACCGTTTTCTCCCAAAAGACCATGTACACCTTCGCCAAAGGTAATGTTCACCTTGTCAAGTGCCCTTACCTTTCTATAGTTTTTACTTACATCATGAATTTTCATTGGATATCAACTCTGCTCCTTTTAATCATATACAGCCAGTACTTTCTTTATCTCTTGCTCGTCTATTGTTCCAGCATTAAGCAGTTCCAGGTAATCCCTGAAAAATGATATCTGCTTATTATTATCACCAGAATCTATCAGTTTCTGTATATCCTTACATATATATGCCAGTTCCAGGTTTCCTGCTTCTTCCGCATTATTTATCAGCCTGCTTAACGGAACATAGTCATTATAGACGTATTTTCCCCTTTTGTACATGCTTTCCATATATCCGTCCAGGAAAAGATAAATATAATCCTGTCCAATCGCTTCCCATCCGGGACTCTGGACTATTGCACGCACCGTGTCAAGTCCGCTCATGTTTTCAATCACCCTTCCGGTATAGTCTTCCGTAAGGCAGGCTATTATATGATCGTTATATATGAACAATCTTCCTTCTGCGTGAAGATACAGAAGACTTGCGGTAATAAACACCTTATCAGCCAAAAGAATCCTCCTCTCACCGAGAAGTTCTTCCGTAATTACCGGATAACTCTCTTTTATCCTGTCATAAAATACTTGTGCATGATCCGGGTTTTCCGGACACATGGCAGGATATATGAACTCTGCAGACCCATACTTAAAGGAATCAAACCAACCACAGAAAAGAGTGGCACCACTACTGTATCCTGTCCAGTAGTTTTCATCCATATCATTAAGGCTGCAGTATACTGTATTATTTCCATTATATCTAACGCTGATGGGAACATCTTTTTTATTTCGCGGATAGGAGAAATATGCATTTATATTGGTTTCGTTTTCCATGACCTTACCGATATGTTCTACAGGTATCCATGCAAAGCCTGCGGGAAGGATCCACTTATCCTCATCTTTATACAAATTCGCCGGTGGCAGACCGGAATACTCCATCAATACAGAATGTATTCCAGAATATATTCCGTCATTATGGATTATAACCGAATCCCCGACCTGTTCATAATGCATTTTCATCCCATCAATACTGCAGTTTTTGACTTCAAAACCATGAAACAAAGATAGAATTATTATATCGGTATTGTTAAATATACAGGAAATCTCAGTCTCAATGTAAAGGCAGCTCCCATCATCAATATTTATCCTATATTCTTCTATAGTATACAGATGACCAGCATCATCCTGCCCATCCGTAACATGGTCTTTATCCGTCAGTGTTCCACTTACTTCAGGGTTATTTATATAATATTCGTTCAGTTCATTATAACGATACCGTTCAAGCTGTATATGTGATACCCGATTTGTTCCCCATACGCTAAAGCCCCACAAAAAAATGGCAACAATCCACATGCATGTTCTCAGAACCTTTTTTCTTCTACCATCGTGCTTCAAAGACGCATAAATAAGTAAAAGAACTACTGCTGATACCTGAAAAAACCTCATCAGCCATAATTCATTGTTCAAGGAATACCCATATGCTTCATATACTGCACCGTTCGGATCAAGCTGTCCTATAGTAAAGAGCATATAATACTCAAAAAGCTGTCCATGGCCTGAAAGCGCCATGCTGCTTACTGCAAGCGGTATAAGAGGTCCCAGTATCAATGAGATTAAAACCATTAAAACATAGATGAATTTTGACCTCATTGTCTGCCCCAAAAAGAGGCCCATCATTCCCGAAATCATAAACGGACTTGTCCAGTAAAGTGTAATGTATGCGGCAGACCCCCAATAGTATATCCCCGGTGCCCCTTTGATCCAAAAAACAAGAAAGACAGATAAAACAGCTGTTATATCCAGAACCAGTGTAATAATTAACAAAATAAGCATTCTGGAAAACATTTTACACTTATACACCTTCGGAATAGCAATAAGAGTTTCTTCACACCAGCTTCTATGATCCCTGGATGCCAATAAAGCTCCTATTGACATCCCACCAAATATCAGTATCTGCGTAACCCACCCAGAAGTAGTAAAGCTGTCCCCGATATGTGTAGGTACAGAGATGACAGCCATGCAAAAAAGTACAAGTAATATAAACCAGGCTAAAACAATTAACAATAGTCCTTTTCCCCTGAAAAGATACTTCATTTCGCTGCATAAGCACTCTATAAAAGAATTCTTCTGTAAAATGTTTTTTATAGCTGTCATCCCTTTTCACCTACATTAATAAATCCAAGTATTAATCTACAAGCTTCCCGGCGCCATGACATCCGGTAGAATTCCAACCGGCAGGATCCAGATGAACATAAAGATCCCTTTCCTTATCTAAGGTTCTCTGGTAAAAAATATTATGCCAGCTGCTTACTTGCCCCTGAGACATGCTTCCTGTTCCCGGCGAAAGCAATGTACTATAGTACTGTGTATCCGGTCCCCAGTTGTCATTATACAGTTCACAATAGAGGTCATTCGTTGAATAAGCGTCATTAACCCCATAAAAATCGATATAATTTGAACAACTAATCGTTGAACTGTCTGCTGAGCTTTGACTTGAGATAATAGTTACCGACACCGGATTGTAAGCCGAAGCTGCAACCGAAGCACTAAAGGCAAGAATTACTATAAATGATATTAAAAACTTCTTTAACATTTTATGTTTCTCCTTCCATAAAATCAAAATTGCATTCAATATCTTCATGTTCTATAACATCAATGATAAATTGAACCACTCCCCGACAATGTGCCTCCGCTAATCTCAAACTTGAAGTAATACATCTTGTTTTGGTCAAGCCCTGGCCATGTTACTCCTGAATAAAGCTCAGGATTAAATGTCAAAACATGTGCATCATAATTACTGCCAACTTCACAACATCTAATCGTAATATTATGTCCACCCGAATTAAAAGAGTTAAGACTCATTATTATTTGACCCTGAGAATTAACATTAAAGTATCTATTAGTATATACATAGCTTTGCATGTTGGTAATAGAATAATTGTAGGGTCCTTGAGACAAATCTTTGAACAATGAAGGGATATTATTTCCCCTGACTTCCTGAAGATGATTAATTTCCGCATCCTGATCAACAGTAGGCGCAATAAATGTTTCATCACCTACACGGTATATTTCAACTTCAGCTTTTGAATAATCTGAATCATCTACCAGATCCAAAGTAAGCTCATCATAGGGATCGTTTTCAAACGATTCTATATCATGCTCCTTTACAATCTCAGCCCATGCAGGGTCTCCCTTCTCATAAGCTATAACTCCAGAAGATATTCCATTGTTTTCTTTGGCCAACACAGCATTCATGTTTTTGCCAACAACTAAACAAGAACAAATGCTAACGATAACCATAGATGCAACTATTAAATGTTTTTTAATCATTGATTTACCTCCGTAAAATTATTGTTTTGTTTCCATGCGCACGAAACAGGTGATACATCTATCACTTGCAGTAATAAATATATCACCTGTTTTTCTTTCTGTCAAGTATATTTTAAAATTTTTCTAACTGACTTTTATCCAGCCGTATTTAGAGTCAATGCCATAACCATTAATAGACAAAGAAATATGATTATCTTAAGCCATATCATTCTTTTCTTTTCCATCAGCATCAACTCTACTCTTTTAAATACAGGAGATCTGGTCAGTCCTGCTTCAAGAAATGAATTATTATCAAATCTCCCTCCTGTTGCCACCTCTATAAGCAACCTACAATAATCCTTTTTTTGATGTTCGTCCATATTTTTGATCACTGCTTCATCGCAGGAATACTCACTATCGTCTCTTGATCTGACTACAGCTAACCATACAAATGGATTAAACCAGTAAATACACGAGGATATTACCCGCATTAAGTTCCATAATTCATCCCATTGCTGAAAATGACATCTTTCATGCATGACTGCCAGCGCATAGTTTCTTTTTTCATCAACCATTCCGGTCGGTATATATATATCAAATCCATAGAGCACAGGACTATTTACCAAATCTGAAGAATATATATTCAGTCTGTCATTTTGATACCTTTCTATAAAACTCCTGTTTCTTTTAAGTTTTGCCTTTGTCCGTATATATGGAATTATATGGATGAGAAAAACCGTAAACATCCCAACAAACCATACCAGAATTGCTACCCATGACTTAAAAAACATTCCTATATCAACTATCACCTTTAACCCTTCTGCTTCATTAGTATAAAGTCCAAAGAGGTTAAACTTTCTTGGAGCCTTAATTAGTAAAGATATAAGCGACCAGCCTTCAGGAAGTTCTATTATAGGTAGTATCAAAAGGCGGACAGCAGGTATGATCCACAATGAATATAGGTACTTACTGCTCAAACGCTTGCAAAAAATCCCTCTTATCAATAGTATAAGAATTATAAGAATCGTAGATGATAGCAATGTCTCGAGCATATCTTTTTCCTTTCGGTCATTTCTTGGATCTCTCAAGATTTAGCATCTTGCATAAGGCATCTATCTCTTCATCACTGATTTTGTTCTTATTGGCAAGAGCACTTACCATAAGAGAAATTTTTCCGTCGAAAACCTTATTCAAAAGATCCTCAGATTCTTCAATCTCAGCGTCTTCACGCTTTACATTTGGATAAAACAATTTCGTTCTTCCTTCCATAGTATAGCGTACCGTATTTTTTTCAAGCATCCTCTTCAGAAGAACAATTATGGTATATTTTGTCCATTGAGTCTCGTCATGCAACTCCTTGGTAAGCTGCATGATGGTCATGGGTTTTTTCCATAACAGGTCAATTATTTTCCATTCAGAAACCGTAATTTGCATTCTTAACACCTCTTTGACGATATATAATGTATTGGTGATATCAGTATCACTCTATAATATATCATCATCAAAGAATTCTGTCAACACAAATTCAGTCGCCTGACAAATTAACCCCTCTATTATATAATAACGCTCGAAATTCCAAAAAGGGACACTTTTTCTTTAAAATTTTGTAATTTTGTGTGTTTTAGTAATATTGTTTACTTTTTTGTTTATCAATAGATTTTCAAATAGTGACGCACCTTTCGAATATAAAAAATGGGCTGTTAATACCATAAGATATTAACAGCCTGCATTGCTATCTCTTTCCTTCATTATTACAACATAGAAGAATACCTTTTCTGGTCAGAAGTCGATATGCTAAGCGCATCCATGGCTTGCTTAGCCGTCAACTTCATTTTCTTCATTAAACTTTTGATGGAATCAAGACGAGTTTTGTCTTTTGCTGCCTTTACGGCTTCATCTTTCTCTTCTTGAATCTCATCCTTCATCAATTCACGTAACGCCTCACACATAAGCGGATTCCTCCTTTTCACATTCTCGTATACTTTGCTGTTTGCAGAAACACTCACCCGAAGAACTGCATCTGCATTATGCTTGTCACCCGGTTCTGAAAGGACCTTAGCTATCTCAATATTCTGTCTTTCCGCTTCTTCAGCTTCTTTCGCCTCTCTTGTTGCAGTCCTCTCACACCACCATGCGTATACTTAATCTTTGTTCTCTGATAGTTGTATCCTATTCTTTATCTCATCCGGTAAATTCAGCTTCCTCAAATCTATATTTTTTGCTGTATAGCGTATTCTGTTATACGAATTTTGATCTCCACAGGCTTTTTCCATAATTCCAAGAATCTGATAAGTATCCGTACATATAGTCCTAATATCACGGTCTAACAATGTTACTGGAATATATGTATTAGAATCTTCATCCTTACGAAATCCTAAACAGTATTTAATACCTCCGGACATAAAACTAACATCAAGTTCTGCTGTCTTATCATCAGGTATTCCTACCATTTTAGCAAGTTTCACGAAATCCATCGCATAGGGAAGAACCTTAAGTTTTAACCTTGTTGTGCCATCTTTCTTAAATATTATCTCAGAATTACTCAACTTATTGCTATAGCATTTACGGAAGAATCCAGCAGAACTCTGTATATTCTTTTTGTCAGATGGGTGTTCTATCCCTGATAAATGTTGAAAATTGCCAGCTTTAAACTTTGCTTCAAAAAAACCATATATATCGCTCTCAGAAGACTTCTTAAAAATTATTAAAAACTGACGGTCACAAAGCTTAATCTTGTATTCCTTCGCACATCTAAAAAGCAGGCTTCTTACTTCATTTATTGACATTTTTTCCATAGGGTTTCTACCTTTACAAAAATTTAAGGGGGATATGGTCATACCTTAGTATGGCACAATCCCCCTAATGACTGATTTTAGTGTTGTCTGCCAACGACCGAAAACAAGTCTCGGTAAAAGTGCAGGGTTTAGTGTCTCCTGCCGACGGCCCAGCTATAAACTGGACGGAAAAACAGATTCTGATGTCAGCCGCATCCGAAAGGGCACGCCCTTCCGAAAACATGAGCAATCTTTCTTACTCATTACAATTGTATAATACATCTTAATAGAATAATTGTCAAGCTGTTTCCCGATTTTTAACAATGATTTTAGAATTTAGGATTTTACACTGCTTCATTCAATTACTATGAGCAGTTTATGATCTTTCTTTCCGTCCAGGGGTATTAGGATTTTCGAGGGTAGAATCCACTATCTAAGCCATCCTTTCTTCAGTTTTGTATTACCTGAGGTAATACGAGGTAACACCCTCAAAATCGTCAAAACGCCCTATTTTCAAGGCTTCGAGGCACTTGTGTACAAGGTTCGAATCCTGCTATCCCTGTTCACTGTAAAAGGCTTCGGTTATTACCGAAGCCTTTTGTTTTTCTTATATCAACCGGCGAGTCTCTTTCTCTCTTCTTCTATGACCGATCTATCCAGGCGCTCAAAGAGAATGGATATCTCCGGTAACCTGTATCCGGCAGGTACCTTCCTTAACCCCCACTCTTTTGCTATACCTAACCATCCGCATGCCTTATCCGATGAAAAAGGAAGGAACGGAGCCAGGATATTCGCCAGATTGGCAATGATCTGAACGCATTGGAACAAAGTATCCTTACAGGATCCGGGATCCGCAGTTCTCGTCTTCCATGGCTCCTGTTCATCAAAGAATTTGTTGGCTTTTCTCACCACCTCAAAAATCCCTTCTATGGCATCCCTGAAGCAGCCCTTTTCTATCCTGCTGCCGGTCACTTCGTATAGCTCGGCAAGAGTGTCCTCCCACTCCTTTGACAGGCTGCCGCAAGGTACCTCACCATCATAATACTTATGTATAAACGTGAGGCTTCTGTTGATGAGATTCCCGTACGCTCCCAAAAGCTCACCGTTATGGTTGTTTACATATTCCGACCATGAAAAATCGGTATCTTTCTTTTCCGGACCGTTGGTCAAGAAATAATACCTTAACGAATCGGGATCGTATTTGTCTAAAAGATCCTTCACCCATATGGCGTAATTCTGGCTGGTGGATATCTTTCTTCCTTCAAGTGTCAGGTATTCACTGGATATTATCTTATCCGGCAGATGATATCCCTTTCCGTGCGCTAAAAGCAGAGCAGGCAGGATGATCGTATGGAAAGGTATGTTGTCCTTCCCATGCACATAGTAATGTGTCGCGTTCTCTCCGAACAGCTCCTCAAAATCCTCACCGTTTCTCTCTGTCACCACTTTTGAAGCCGACAGATATCCCAGGACATTTTCAGCCCAGATATAGATGGTTTTAGACTCGTAGCCCTCTTTGGGCACCGGGATACCCCATTCAAGATCTCTTGTAGGCGCTCTGTCCCTTAATCCTTCATCTATATACCGGTTGGTAAAAGCTACCGCATTCCTGCGCCATCCTTTTTCATTATCCACAAGCTCTTTAAGCTCCTTTTCAAGCTGTGAGATAGCGATATACAGATGTGTCGACGATCTGAATGTGACCGGACTCTTGCAGGTAGCACATATAGGTTCTTTGAGGTTTTCCGGGTCCAATACAGCACCGCACAGGTCACACTGATCCCCTCTGGCCGGCTTTCCGCACTCGGGGCAGATACCTGTCACAAATCTGTCTGCCAAAAAGGTGTTACAGCATTCGCAATATGCCTGTGGTGTCTCTTTTTCATACACAAATCTGCTTTTATAAAGTTCCCTGTGAAAGTCCTGTATGAAATCCTTATGTGCCTTTTCCGATGTTTTCGTATAACAGTCGTAGCTGAATCCCAAACGGTTAAAACAGTCTACAAACTCTTCGTGATACTTATCACTTATCTCTTTTGGTGTCTTTCCTTCTGTCTTAGCCCTGAGGGCTACAGGTGTCCCGTGACAATCACTTCCCGATACGTAATATACTTTGTCATTACACGCTCTGTGATATCTGGCAAGCACGTCTCCGGGTAATAAACCGGCTATATGGCCGATGTGTAATGAGCCGTTGGCATAAGGCCATGCTCCTCCGATCAAAATATTTCTGTTCATTTCATTTCCTCCTTAAGATATTGGATGTTGTGATAACTGTAAGTTACAAATTGTAGAATTAAAAAAGCCCTCCTCTCTGAATATGATATTCAGGGACGAGAGCATATAGCTTCGTGTTACCACCCTAATTCACCCATATCTCACGGTATGAGCCTCTTCAACTACGGACGGGAAATGATCCATCGATAGTCTATCACTGTAACGGGTGCACCCGTCGTAGCCTAAGTTTTCACCTCGGTACGCAGCTCCGAGACCATGTTCGGATGTTTTTCACTAACCGGCTCTCACCTATCCCGGTTCTCTGTATAGCTATTCACAGCCTACTCTTCTCTTCACAGCCTTTGCCATATATTAGCATCGGGGGATTAATTTGTCAACACTTGATTTCCTATATTTAATATTTATTCCAAACTGTATTTGTTTTCATAAATTGCGCCGATTTGGCATCGGCAAATGCACCTTCAGTAGACGTAACATGATCTACAACATATGTGTCCGCTCCCTCATATGAGCCTGATTCGTAGGTGAACACATCTTCAGTAAACTTATATTCATCAAACCCGGCGATCTGTGCGAATCCATCCCATGTCAGACTCCACCCCTGGAACTCATATGTACCGTCTTTTTTAAGGGATTGCAGTCTCTTATAATCTGTTTTGTAGCCATATACTTTATCGTCTATCTGATGCAGTATCAGCTTGCCTCCCGCGTCTCCTGCTGTAGCAATTATATTCAGGACCACCTCATCATTCCCGTCTCTGTCAAGGTCTACAACGGCATATTCGTATATCCTTGAATACGGATCGCTGTTAAACAAGGCCGGTACATCGTTTATAGTAACCGTTTGTAAAGTGCCGCTGTCATAACAATAAAACTCGGCATCACCATACAGGATGGCTTTATATATGCTATCCTCCGGCACCTTTTCTGATTCATCTGCCGGTTTTGTACCTACTACTATCTGAGGTTCGCCGGTCTGTTCATCATAACCTTTTGTACCTACCACCATCTGGGGTGCTCCAGCTTGGTCATCATTACCTTTTGTACCTACCACCATCTGGGGTTCGCCAGTCTGTTCATCATTAGCTACAAGCACAGTCTGTGAAGGGTCCTGCCCTGCATTGTCAACACTTTCCGTTGGCTCAGACATGGTACATGCCGTGATCATTGCTGCGATAACTATTAAAGCTATACCAATTTTTAATCTGGGTTTCTTATACTCACTTATATCCTTTATTCTTCTTTTCACTGAAACCTCCCCGAATGCAAGTGAGCAAAACACCGGATTTTCCTTATGTATGCTGCATTCAAGTAATGCAGTGGCATATTCTCTTATCTCTTCCGATGTTTTGTTGCTTATGACAGCCTCGTCACAAGCTGCTTCAACATCACCGATAAACAGAAAGTATGACAGCCATACAAGCGGATTAAACCAATGAACAGAAAGTACCATAAACCCTAAGAGTTTCCATATGTTATCCCTTCTGTGCAAATGCTTTTTTTCATGAGCCAGAACATTTTCCATAGTTCTGATATCAAGTGAAGAAGGAAGATATATCTTAGGCCTTATAATACCAAGTATAAACGGTGTTTTCACTTCATCCGATACATATATATTATTTTTTGATCCAATATCATGCTGTTCTTCAAATACACGTATCGGAACAGCAGTCTTAAGTTTTTTCTTTAAACTGATGCTGCTAACAATATAATACCCAAGCATGCCACACAGCCCGATAAGCCATACAATAGTAAGTATCATACTAAGCCTATGGGCAGACGCAGGCTCTGATCCGGAAACGTGATCTGAGGCAGGTTTTACAGCATCTGCGATACCGGGTTCGGTGTCAGAACTTTCTGCATCCTCTTCTTGGGCTTTGACATTTTCTGAAACGCTTTGCATAGCCGGGATAACATCCGGTACCGAGATTACTTCATCTTCCGAATCAATCTCATTTTCCAAAGCAACGCCCGGTTCATAATATGCAGGCTCATCATAAACCGTCTCATTGTTTTTTTCTGTAAGTGAAACATGCCAGCTTTTCGGTATGATGCTCATATCACTTTCAAAAACAAACGGGCATATCAGGCGGAAAGCTACAAGTATCCACAGACAACAGCGCATCCGCTTCGGAGCCTTTCCCGAAGCAGCTCTTAAGAGCAGGATAAGGCATATCAGCACGCAGGCACTTATACTCATATTCAGTACTGTCATAAAGACATCTGCCATATCAGATACCCCCTATCATTTTCTTGATCTCTTCAATATCCTTTTCGCTTAGTTTGTTTTCGGATGTAAAGGCAGCTATGAAAGCAGGAAGCGACCCCTTAAAGGTTTTCTCCACAAACTGAGTGCTCTGCATATTTATAAATTTCTCCTTTGATATCCTAGAGCTTACCATCCCATTATCATTCTGGAATATCCCCCTGTCGCACAGCTTCTTTAATACCGTATAAGTGGTAGATTTTCTCCAGTCGAGCTGTTCATCGCACAGTCTGACGAGGTCCCTTGAATGCAAGGGCTCATTTTCCCATATGATATCAGCAAACTTCTCTTCTACCGCACCTAAGTTAACATTTGTCATTTTCCATATTTCCTTTCCGGTTAACCTTTTAGGATTTTTCTTTTAATCTACTAACTATAGACCGGCTGCAGTCTCAATCTATAGTCAATAGACTGGCCATGGTTTTAATCTATCACATATAGACCAAGATGTCAATAGCTTTTTTTTTATTGTTAAAAAAAAAAAATGGGATGGTTCTAAGTTTTCAACTGTAGAACCGTCCCGGTGATCACAAAATTATTTAAGATATTCTATTTCAATCCTATTCATACACCTTGCCATTGGTTTCAATCTTTACTTTTTCATCATCTCCAAGAACAAAGCCGAAGTTATAGGTCAGTTTACGCGAACCGTCGTCATTTCCGCTTCCGCCGCCCATATTTGCTTTTTTATCCATGCCGGAGATTGTCCATGTGCTGAACATGCTGCCGGTTTTTCTTGTAAACTCTATTCTCTCTCCGTTTTCCCTTATTAATGTAAAGGCGTCAAGATCAATTTCATTTTCATTATAAGCTATTAAAATATCTGTCCTGCCTACAACAATCTTTACATTTCCTATCATGAATTCCTGTGCCGGAGCATCAATACTTTGTACTTCATAAGGATTATACTTCTCAAGTATTTCAACAATCTCAGGCTGCATGGAATCCCGATCATAATTCGGTATAGCCCTATCTGCTTCAGGATCGTAAGTAAATGTCATAAGAGCATTGCTGTCTAATTGGCCTGCCTCTTCCTTAATACTGTTGAACTGATCTTTATTTAGTACAAGGAATCTGAATTCCAGGTTTGTAAAATAATCATCTCCATCTACAGTAGCTCTGTTAAATCTTATTAAATAATTGTTATTCTCCCTTACGGTACTAACAGATTGCAGATTCATGAAAATCAGGTGAAACTCATCATCACCCACGGCAAATCCTGTTGAAAGCGAATGCCTGCCAAGGCCTGCACTGGTATAGGAGCAATCAATATCTGTACCTTTTGCCTGTATATCCAGAGGATTACCTTCCTTATCATAGAAATTGAAGCTCAGATAACCGCTCTCTACCGCTTTATCATATATAGAGCCTTCATACACAACATTCATATTTCCTATTTCAAAGGTGGTTCCAACTTCTGTATAAACCTTTTCAAATTGTTCATCACTGTTCTTAAAGAAGAAATCCTTAAGCGCAGAGTTTGTCATCGCCCAAACAGCACCTCCTCCGAGAACCAGTACACAGGCAAATACGATAGCAGCAACAGCAGCTTTTGATAATCCACGCTTACTCTCTTTATCTATACTGATAATACTTGCTCTTTTTTCTTCCTGTTTGTTTACACCATTATCCATACGTATTTTCCCCACTTCTTCAATATAGCTTTCATCTATTGTTTCCGAAAGCTCCATTAAATCCTCTTTTTTCATAATTCAAAACCCTCCTTCACAAGATACTTTTTTAGTTTTTTTCTGATCCTGAACAACATACTTTTCGCTTTACTCTCAGTTATCCCGTTATATTCCGCAACATCCTTTAAAGGATCAAAGTAATAATATCTGCCTATAAACAGATTTCTCTGAATATGCGGCAGAGTACTCACAAACTTTCCTATCGCGATATTCAACAGCTTACTGTCATACACCTTTTCCGGGGAATATCCGCCTGATATGGAATCTGCCAGTTCATCAATAGATGTAACACATTCTGAAGGAATCCTCTTCTGACTGTTTCTTTTTCTTAAGACATCTATACATGTCCTTCTTGTGAGTTTTATAAGGAACGCCATCAAACTGCTCTCACGGTCCAGTGTTTCGGAATTCCACACGGATAAATATGTGTCGTTCAGGCACTCTTCTGCATCTTCATGGCTTCCTAATATCTGATAAGCAATCTTATACAGGTAATTATGATACTTATCCTTCGTAGCTGAAATAGCATGCTCATCCCTTTTCAGATACAGATCTATTATCTCTTCATCCGACATTTTATCCTCCCCTCTTGTATGTTCTCTTTAAGGATCCTCTACTATATATATCGCAAAATAGTTTATTTGGTTTCAAAAAAAATAGACGGACCTCTGATCGATTCCAATCAGAGAACCGTCCCGGTGATTGATTTACCTACCGACGCTTTATGATGCTGCCGGTTATGCAGCAGATCAAGAACGCTGCTGCGTCCGTTGCTACTATGGTGGAGCCTACAGGAGTGCCTGTCATTATGGAGATGACAAGTCCTAGGACAGCGCATACCACAGCAAATATAGCAGAGAAAACTGTTACCTTTTTAAAGCTTTGAAATATTCTCATGGCTGAAAGCGCCGGGAATATGATAAGTGCCGAAATGAGCAGTGATCCTACCAGGTTCATAGCCAAGACTATGATCACAGCTATCACCACCGCGATCAGGAAATTGTAGGCGTTTGTCCTTACTCCCGAGGCTTTTGAGAAGCTTTCATCAAAAGTAACCGCAAATATCTTATTATAAAACAGTATAAAGATAGTGATCACGACGATCGAAAGTATTATGCAAAGTACCACTTCCGTACTGCCAAGCGTAAGTATGGATGTGGAACCAAACAAGGTACTGCATACATCTCCCGATACATTCGCAGATGTGGAAAAAACATTCATTATCAGATATCCCAGAGCCAGGGCTCCGACCGATATCATGGCTATCGCCGCATCACCCTTTATCTTGGTATTCTGACCTGTCTTGAGTAACAATACCGCACAGATGACCGTCACAGGCAGTATCAGCAGCATATTGTTTGTGAGATTCATCACCGTGGCTATCGCCATAGCTCCAAATGCTACATGTGATAATCCGTCTCCTATGAATGAATATCTTTTAAGCACCAGTGTCACACCGAACAACGAGGAGCACAGTGATATCAGCACTCCCACTATCAGGGCATTCATGACAAACGGATGCTGCAGATATGTTATCAGCTTATCTAACATTTTTTCTTCCGCCCTCCTGACTCTTTAAAAAGAATCTGCCTTCATCACTCTCCATATACTCTTCCCTGCTGCCGTAGAACAGATTGGCTCCGATATGAAGGATGTGGGTAGCGTATCTGACAGCAGCCGCTATATCGTGCGAGATCATGATGATCGTGATGCCTTCGCGGTTAAGTCCGTTTATCAGCTCATACATATCGGCTGTCACCTTCGGATCAAGCCCGGATACGGGCTCGTCAAGCAACAGGACTTTTCTCGTGGCACATAATGCCCTGGCTAAAAGTACTCTCTGCTGCTGTCCTCCGGACAGTTCCCTGTAACAGCTGTCGGCAAGTGAGCTTATACCCATTCTTTCCATATTTTCTTCGGCCAGTTTCTTTTCCTCTTTATTATAGAAAGGACGAAGACCTGCTCTCGCCTGGCATCCCGAAAGTACTATTTCCTTTACCGATGCAGGGAAATCCCGCTGTACTACCGTCTGCTGAGGAAGATATCCTATCTCATTAGCCTTTAATCCGTCACCGAATTCTATCTCACCGGCCACAGGCTTTATCAGACCGAGAAGTGTCTTCATCAATGTGCTTTTTCCGGCACCGTTTTCTCCCACTATGCACAGATAATCCTGTTTGTCCACCTTAAAGCTTATCGGGTCGGTTATGGTCTTTTTTTCATATCCGACCTCAAGATTTTTTACCGTAATAAACGACATTTATCTAAAACCTCTTTCTTTTTTGGGTGTAAATATCACTGCCCCGCCTGGCAATCATCACATATACCGTAAAATACCGTCCTCTTCGGATCCATACGGAACTGATGATGTTCGTACAGATGCGACTCCAGCTCATTTAACTCATCGCAGTGCATATGTATCAGCTTCCCGCACTTCTCACATTTGCAATGGAAGCATGTCTCTTCCGAACAATGCGCTCCTCCGGTATATTCAAAACAAGCCGGACTGTTCGTATCTATTATGTATTTATTGACTATACCTTCATCTACCAGTTTTTCCAACTGACGGTACACCGTAGCCTGGCCTATGGTCTCGCCCTGCGCACGGAAAAACTCACATGCATCCGCTACAGTGATATGCTTTCCTTTTGCCCCCTCAAGGTAATTAAGCAGCTTCTCCCTCTGTTTTGTTTTATATACCGATCTTTTTTCCAAAATGCACCTCCGCCAATTTGAAAATCTTTATCAATTATAATACATAATTTTCATTTGTCAAGTTATTTGAGAATTGTTATCATTTTTCTTGACATACCATTTTCACTGTGATAGAATCTCTATCGAATCTTTAGGAAGGGAAGGAGGATCATATGTGTAACGATCATAATCTTAAGAAATCCATGGCCGGTATCATAGCCGTTTTGTTTCTTGCGATCACCCTCTTCTCTTCTGTCTATATCATTGTAGAAAGCGATCATGACTGTTCAGGTGAAGACTGTCATATCTGTCATATGATAGAAGTCTGTGAGGCCTTGCTTCAACGGATTGAACATGCTCTTTCCTCTTTCACCGCAGTCATATTTTTATGTTTTGTATCCATTTTCTTAAAAGGTATCAGATCGGGTATTGGAGTCGCTAAGACTCTGTTTGATCTTAAAGTACGCCTGAACAGTTGAGAATCCCATTTTATATCGGAATAACAAGGATTTTACAGGAGGCAATTTATTAATGAAAAAAATCATATCGATCATCGTAGCCGTTATGCTGATGACCGGCTCTCTTTCGGCATGTTCAAATATCTCAGGGGACAATACCGATGCTGATAAATTAAAGATAGTAACAACCATATTCCCGGAATATGACTGGGTAAAAACAATACTCGGTGAAAAGGCTGATCAGACAGATCTTACCCTTCTGCTTGATAACGGTGTGGATCTCCATAGTTATCAGCCGTCCATAGATGATATCCTGACAATATCATCCTGTGACCTTTTTATATACGTCGGCGGTGAATCCGACAAATGGGTTGATGATGCATTAGCTCAGGCTACCAATAAAGATATGGTAGTGATCGATCTTTTGGATGTACTCGGAGACAAAGTAAAAAGTGAAGAGATAGTCGAAGGTATGGAGCATGAGCATGAACATGATCACGATGAAGACCATGACCATGATGAGGATCACGACCATGATGAAGATCACGACCATCACCATGACCACGAACACGAAGAAGAACTTGATGAGCATGTTTGGCTTTCACTGAATAACACTATGATCATATGCGATAAGATCACAGAAAGCTTAAAGAAGCTCGATAAAGCAAATGCCGATACATATCAGGCAAATGCTGATGCTTACAAAGAAAAACTTACTGTTCTTGATACACAGTACAGATCGGTCGTAAATGAAGCTACCGTAAAAACTCTTCTGTTCGGAGACCGTTTCCCCTTTAGGTATTTAACGGATGATTACGATCTAACCTACTATGCCGCTTTTACAGGTTGTTCCGCAGAGACTGAGGCCAGCTTCGAAACTGTGATATTCTTAGCGGGGAAGGTAGACGAATTAAACTTAAGATCAATACTGACCATAGAGAGCAGTGACAAAAAAATAGCTGAGACCATCAAAAACAATACAGGTTCTAAAGATCAGAAAATCCTTACATTAAACTCTCTGCAGGGGATCACTTCCGAAGATATCAAAAACGGCGTAACATATCTTTCCGTTATGACCGACAACCTTGAAGTTCTTAAAAATGCTTTGAAATGATCACGGAGGTGAACTTAGGTGAAACAGAAGGCAGCTTAATACGTGTAGCCGGAGTATTTGATACATACGAAGACGAAGAATATATCTATTGTACTTTAAGAAACGCAGTCATGGAATAAGAACGAAAAAAAGGACTTCCGCATAATGAAGTCCTTTTTTATTTCCTTAGCTTATATATTCTCTTTCTACATTAAGCAGCCTGTATCCGGTCTTTTCTATGATGGCTCGCAGTCTTTCGTCCGATACCACATCATCCGTATAAAACTCGGATATGCCGGTTGCATGGGATGTTTTTAACTTCCTGACATTTAGCGCGGATCTGATCGCGTCGTTTACATGGCTTTCACACATGCCGCACATCATTCCGTCTATTTTTAAGGTTATGTGTTTTACCACCTCACGGTCTTCCACCGGTACAGTACCTGATTTATCCGATCCGGACGCTGCATTATGACAGCTTCCGGCCATACCGCATCCTGAGCAGGAGCCGCCGCAGGAACATGATCCTTTCCCGGACTTTTTATCTTTTATCATCTTTGCGATCACAAGTCCGACTATCAGGATAAGTACTGCGGATACCCCGATAGTTCCTGCGTTTAAAGTCAGAAAATACATATTACACCTCATCAGTTATTTAAGCGGCCTTTTTAGCCTCTCCCTTATATTTTGCGGTTCTGATGTTGGCCTCCTTGTAAGGCCTGAATAACATATAGATCATACCTGCTATGGCTGCTACGGATACTATGACACCGATGACATTTGCTTCACCTGTGAAAAGTCCGCCGATATGCATAATGCAGAGTGCTACAAGATATGCAAATCCGCACTGATAGCCGATGGCAAACCATGTCCACTTAGGGCTGTTCATCTCACGCTTGATAGCACCGATGGCTGCGAAGCAGGGTGCGCAGAGAAGGTTGAATACCAGGAATGACATGCCTGCTATCGAAGTAAATGCTGCACCGATAGCTGCATATGTGTTGCCTGTACCGCCGTAAAGGATACCCATGGTACCTACGATATTCTCTTTTGCTACAAGACCGGTGATAGAAGCAACAACTGCCTGCCAGTTGCCCCATCCGAGCGGTGCGAAGATCCAAGCTATAGCACTTCCGAGCTTACCCAGGATACTTACATCGATCTCGTCCTCTTCAAGCATCCTGAAGCCGTCCTCTGCCCAGCCAAAGCCGCTTAAGAACCAGATAACGATAGTTGAAAGAAGGATGATGGTGCCTGCCTTCTTGATAAAGCTCCATCCACGCTCCCACATGCTGCGAAGCACGTTGCCGAGTGTGGGCATATGATAAGCGGGAAGCTCCATAACGAAGGGTGCGGGCTCGCCCGAGAACATCCTTGTCTTCTTTAACATTATACCAGAAATAATGATCGCTGCAAGTCCTATAAAATATGCTGAGGTTGATACCCATGCAGAACCGCCGAATATCGCACCTGCCACCATAGCGATGAAAGGAAGCTTAGCGCCGCAGGGGATAAATGTGGTGGTTATGATGGTCATCCTTCGGTCACGTTCATTCTCTATGGTACGCGATGCCATGATACCGGGGATACCGCAGCCTGTTCCGATAAGGATCGGGATAAAGGATTTTCCCGAAAGGCCGAACTTTCTGAATACCCTGTCGAGTACGAATGCGATACGTGCCATGTATCCGCATGCTTCAACAAATGCTAGCAGGAAGAAAAGCACGAGCATCTGGGGAACGAAACCAAGTACTGCTCCCACACCGGCTATGATACCGTCCAATATAAGACTCTTAAGCCAGTCTGCACAGCCGATCTTATCAAGCAGGCCTTCAACAAGTACAGGTACACCGGGTACCCATACGCCGTAATCTGCGGGATCAACCCCGCCTTCATACTTTTCAAACATTGCTACGGATGTTTCAACATCCTCGATAGTCCCGGCTTCTTCCGTGACTTCAAGTGTTTCTTCATCCTCTAACTCATAGGTGACTTCTGTGGATTTATCGGGGTAATTAGCCAAAAGTGCGTTAAGCTCTTCTGCAGCAACTGCAGCATCAAACTCTTCCGCTTCCGTATCCATAGCTTCTTCCGCTGCAGAAATATCATACCCGTCTTCGTCTGCCTTTGCTAAGAAACCTGCAAGTATGGCATCCGTATCACCGTATTCTTCCTCAGCTTCTTCCGTAGCACTTCCGCCTATACCGAATAAATGCCAGCCGTCACCAAACAGTCCGTCATTTGCCCAGTCGGTAGCATTAGCTCCCACTGTGACCATAGCCAGATAGTAGATAGCAAACATAACTGCTGCAAATATGGGAAGTCCGAGCCATCTGTTGGTGACAACCTTATCTATCTTATCGGATACCGACAGTTTACCTTTGTTCTTTTTCTTATAAGAAGATTTTAAGATCTCTCCTATATATACGTATCTTTCATTGGTGATGATGGATTCCGCGTCATCATCCAGTTCTTTTTCCGCTGCTGCTATGTCGCTCTCGATATGCTTCATGGTATCGGATGAGATGTTCAGCTGTTCTAAGACCTTGGCATCTCTTTCAAATATCTTGATGGCATACCAGCGCTGCTGGTCCTCGGAACGTGAATGGAGCACTGCTTCCTCGATATGAGCTATGGCATGTTCTACCGGTCCCGAGAAAGTATGCTGAGGTGTGGTCTTACCGTTCTTGGCAGCTTCTATGGCTTCTTCGGCAGTTTCCATTATACCGTCACCCTTAAGTGCCGAGATCTCCACGATCTTACATCCGAGCTGTTTTGAGAGCTGTTTGGTATCGATCTTGTCACCGTTTTTCCTTACCACATCCATCATATTTATGGCTATGACCACAGGGATACCCAGTTCTACAAGCTGTGTTGTAAGGTACAGGTTTCTTTCCAGATTGGTACCGTCTATGATATTAAGTATGGCATCCGGGCGCTCTGTAACCAGATAGTTCCTGGCTACCACTTCTTCAAGCGTGTAAGGTGATAACGAATAAATACCCGGAAGGTCGGTGATGGTCACACCGTCATGTTTCTTCAGCTTTCCTTCCTTTTTCTCTACTGTAACTCCGGGCCAGTTTCCAACAAACTGATTGGAGCCTGTAAGTGCGTTGAACAACGTGGTTTTGCCGCTGTTCGGGTTGCCCGCAAGGGCGATTCTGATATCCATATTCTTCCTCCGTTTTTGTCAATCTGATCAGCTCTGGTTACCCTCAGGTAACTCATCTCAAAAAAAATAAGTGTTCTTACATACACTCTATAAGTTCGGCATCCGCCTTTCTTAACGAAAGCTCGTAGCCTCTCACGGTTATCTCGATAGGATCGCCTAACGGTGCAACCTTGCGGACATATATCTCCACACCTTTGGTGATACCCATATCCATGATCCTTTTCTTGATGGCACCTTCGCCGTGAAGCTTCTTAACTGTGGCGGTACCGCCAATCTCCACTTCTCTCAGTGTTTTCATACTTTTACTCTTTCTCCTTTCGTGATCCAAGATCATATATATATCTTTGCTGCCATCTCTTTACTGATGGCAACACGGGATTCCTTTACATTCACTATCAGGTTGCCGCCTATGGAAGACACGACTGTAGCAATACCTCCGACTACAAAACCCAGATTTTCAAGATGCTGCTTTACTTCGGAACTGCCGCCCACTTTTTTTATCACAGATTCCACACCGGGATCCGCTAAATTCAAAGGCATCATTTTACCCTCCTTATTAGTTAGCGTATGCTTACTTTCGTATCGTATTATAGTTAGCGCACGATAACTTGTCAAGTGTTTTTTTATATTTTTTTAATATATTGACCTTTTGGGAAACATTCATTATAATCGTTATAAGTATAAATATATACTTTACGGAGGTAAATTATGATCTTATTAGAGTCCGGCGAGATGTATCTCGAAACCATCCTTGTACTTCAGAAAAGCAATCAAAAAGTCAGATCCATAGATATAAGTAACGAAATGCAGTTTTCCAAGCCCAGCGTCAGCCGCGCGGTAAAACTGCTTAAGACCAACGGATATATCGATGTTGATACTGCAGGATATATTACCTTCACCGATAAAGGTAAGGCCGTAGCGGAGGAAATATATGACAGGCATCAGGTACTCACCGAGTGTCTCCAATATCTCGGAGTCCCCGAGGATATAGCTGCCAAAGACGCCTGCAAGATCGAGCACGATCTTAGCCAGGAAACATTTGCTGCCATAAAGAAGCATATGAAAAAATATACGGCACCTTCCAAAAAGAAAAAAGCATAACACACCAAGGAATGTGATCAAATGGAATTAGTTGAATTATATACTTTGATAGAATTCTGTAAGAATAAAAGAACCTATATACAGACACACAATATCCCGGATCCCGATGCCATAGGTTCTGCATTCGGTCTGCAGCAGCTTTTCCGTCAGCTCGGTATAGAGACCACTCTGTGCTATGACGGAAACATGGATAAGCTGAGTGCGGCCAAGATGCTTAAGGCCTTCAACATCATCATGTTTTCAAAAAATGAACTGGCCGGTATATTAAATGACAATGACTGTATCATATGTGTGGATTCCCAGCCGTTCGGCGGGAATATCACCGATCTTACGGGTATAGAGATAGCGACGATCGACCATCATCCGATAGTGGAAAATACTCTTAACACCGATTTTGTATTTAAGGATATAAGGATAACGGGTTCCTGCTGCTCTATCATAGCCGAGTACTATACTTTGTTAGAGAAGGAACCTGATACGGCGACCGCTACGGCACTGTTGCACGGGATCAAGATGGACACCCTGAACTTCACACGCGGTGTCACAGATCTGGATATCAAGATGTACAGGTTTTTAAACAGGCTTGCGGATAACTCCATACTGATGCAGCTTGATACCAATACTCTCGCATTCAGTGACCTTAAATCCTACAGTTCGGCTATAAGTAACATCCAGGTGTTCGGTACCTTAGGTATAAGCCATATCCCGTTCCCATGTCCCGATTCCATGGTCGCTATAGTGGCTGATTTTATCCTGTCCCTGATAGAGATAGATGTAGCTGTAATATACAATGACCGCGCCGAGGGTGTTAAGTTTTCCGTACGTTCCGAAAGGCCCGACATCGATGCGGGAAAACTTGTTACAGAAGCGCTGTTCGGCTTGGGCAGAGGCGGCGGACATGCCACAATGGCAGGCGGATTTGTTCCTGCCGAAGTATTTGCATCGCTCGGCTCCTATAAAGGCAATGCGATCAACGAACGTTTTATAAATGCTATGAAAACCGTACAGCAATAAAAAATACACCATAACAGCTTACTGTTATGGTGTAAATTTTATTTTGATATTACAGATCTCAGATATCGTTCCGACACGCATGAAAGGTCCGAACAGACCTACACCGGAGGTTACTATACTGTCAGTATCTCCGATTTTTTTATAGCCGTAAGAATTATCATATACCAGTCTGACCAACAGGTTGGCGGGGAATATCTGGCCGTCATGTGTATGTCCGCATAAAGCCACATCCGCACCGGCTGCAGATAAAGCCTTTATTTCATCAGGTTCATGGTCGAGTATGATCACAGGATAGCCGTCGGGTACTTCTTTCATGATCTCTTCCGGTGTTTTCCTATCCTCTATGCCACGTCCCGGCTTAGCAAGATCGGGACGTCCGTACACATAAAAACTGTCGGCGATCAGTTCTCCTTCATCCATTAGGAGTTTTATCCCGGCCCTCTCAAGGAAATCATCCATTCTCGGGTCGCTTTCCTTTTTTGCGGAATAATCAAAGGTAAAACCGGCCAGCACGGGCTCGTCCACATCATGGTTGCCGTAGCAGGCGTAAATACCGTACTTTGTCTTTATGCTCTTATATATCTCTATGAGCTTTTCAGGATCGTCTAAAGCATCGTAACTATTATCAAATATATCTCCGGCTATAAATACTATGTCGGGGTTACATTCATTGATCTTATCGGCCATCCTCTGCATTTCCTTGCAGCCGATGTTGTATCCCATATGGGTATCGGCTATAAGGACCGCATTCAGACTGTCCAGCTTTCCGTCTTTCTTTTCCACTTCTATGGTATATTCCGTAACCCGTGTGTCCGTAGCATGAAACATACCGTATATGCATATTACAAAAACAAATATGATACTGACCGTCGCTGCGGTGATAGCTACTTTTTTGGGGCGCTCAAGGGATTCGGTCGATCCCTTTATATGTTTATGTATACGCCATACCAGGCAGAATCCAAGATAACACAGTGTCGGGAAGCCTGCATACATCAGCACTCCCAACCATATACTGCCGTAATGCTGAAATGCGTTCTTGGCCTTTGATACCGGAAGCAGAAAGCCTATGGGCATGGCCAGTGCCGCAAAGATAAACAGTACATAAATAAATATCTTTATAGGCTTCTGGTACTTGTCTCCTATACAGGCCTTGATCCACCTGCAAAGCATAAAGGCCAGAAGCCAGGTTTCAAAAAAATACAATGGACTATAAGCAAACGCTAACATTACAAAAAAACTCCAAAACTACTTATTCATATTCTTAAGATTTTGCGGACTCTTCCTGATGTTGCTCCGGATAGTCCGTAATACCTGCTCCCGTATTGGGATTGACACTTGAATATATGATATCTCCCATAAATACAAGAAGCAGCAGTATACATACCGGCGCTGCAACTCTCAGCCTCCAGCGTCTGAACAGATTGTCGCAGACAGGCCCCAAGAAGTACACCGTGATCATACCGAATACCGCAAAAAGCAGCAGACCTTCGGCACATATCCTGCCCTGGATATTAAGGAAATATCCCGTATAATCCCACCACTGGGCATGATATAAAGCATCAAGTATAGTTGCGGTCGCATACTCCATGATACCGCACAGGACTATGGTACTGAAAAACAGCATGATCGGTTTTTTCCTCATCCTGTACAGGAGCATCAGTATGACGATACCGCCAAACCCGTATATCGGAACATACGGTCCTTTTAAAAATCCTCTGTTTATAAATACGCCGTCTTCATACAGATGAAGTCCTACTTCCCAAAGCCATCCTATAAACGAGAACAGGAAAAACATCAGTACTATGGACCAGATCGAATATCTGCGGACATAATGAAGGAAATCTATCTTCGGAGGTTTTATCAGGTGAAGGATGGTCTTTCTGTATGCCGGGAACAGTCGGAAAGGATATATCTTTTTCTCAAAAACCTCTCGTTTTGTATTGATCTTGTTCTGATGTTCCTCGTATTCACACAGCTGCTCTTCAGCCTTATTGGCAAAAAGGACTACACCGAAATTCCTTGCTATAAAACCGGATACACCTTTCATCTTAGGCGGCAGCTCCACATCCTCTTCCGCAAGGCTCTTTATATCGGCATATGCTTCATCAATATGCTTATCATCTGCCTTTACGAAAAGGAATCTGTCATTTAAAAGTTCTGCCTCTGGTACCGATTTCTTTTTCTTTTTAATGAGGAGACGAAGCTCCGAGTAATACTCGCCGAACACCGCTGCCTCGTATGCATTTACAAAGAACAGTTCCAAAAGTCCGAACGTAAAAAGCGAAAGGAACTTCCATCCGATGAAAGACAGGCTGAGTTTGAATGCCTCAAACTTGTGTCCGTCCATCATGGCCGTAGAAAGCTTTCTTGCTTCTTTTGCGGATACCGAAGGATTCTCCGCTAAAATATAAGGCACCATCATATACTGGTAGGATCTGATGATACCGCCGAAAAACGTAAGATACCACAGCGTGGTGATGATCGACGTGGTAAACATTACCCACGCCGTATGGAACCATCTTCCGGATTTTATCAGGTAAAATACACGGCTTATCGGAACTGTTTCATAGGTCCTGGACTCTAAGACAAATCTGTTGGATACTACTTTAAATACATTCAGTATAAAATACCAGATAAATACCGTGATAAATATCATAAGGATAACAAGCATGACAGATGCCACATTATCCGACTTAAACAGGGTAGCTATACCCGTAAAGATACGGTTAAAAAGCTTCCCCGATGTTAAAGCATTTGCTACCTGAGCAAATACACCCTGGGTTTTACCCACTTCTATAGGGCCTATATATGAGGACTCCACAGCCTGGCTGTCAATATTACTGATCACCTTGCCCACACTGTCCTTTATACCGGTCAGCCCGTCCTTTAATCCGACCATACCTTCAATAAGAGAATCATTATTTACAGATATGTTGTCTTTTAGCTTGCTGGCACTGTCCCATACTTCGTCGGCTCCGAATCCGCTGGTGATGTATTGGAATACATCCGCTATACCGCCGAATTTCTCGTCGAGTATGGTATTGGATATACCGTCCGTATCTAAAGATACCTCTCTTGAAAGTGCTTTCTTGAATGAACCAAACGAGGAAGCATTTTCAACACCGATAAACGAAGTAAACGCCATGATCAGAACGATTATCCAGTAGTGGGACTTAAGTACATTAAGTCCTCTTTCCTTTAATACTTTTCTGTTCACTTTATCCGGCCTCCGACTCATCATAAAGCTTCGGAGCACCTATCACCTGTTTATACAGGTCAAGACCGAAACTGGTAAGTTCGGGTACACTCTGGATCATCTTGAAGGTTCTTTCTCCGTCGGGCTTTCTTTCCGCACAGAAGAATGTAATACCGGAATCCTCACCCTTTTTATTCACTTCCTCCGACTCGCTGTACATTTTCTTGGCGAAGGATAAAAGGTGGGTAACCGTAATGATCTTTACTCCCGCTTCATTCAGAGCTTTTATGATATCATATGCGATTATCGAACCATCCACCTCAGTGGTGGTAGCAAAGGATTCGTTTAAGAGAACCAGGCTTTTGTCATCAACGTTATCTATGATGGAATTCATTCTGCCAAGCTCCTCGTCAAGCCTTCCGCTGTTCATGGCACTGTCCTCACGACGTGTAAAGTGCGTGAACAGTGACGGGAATATACCGCTCGAAAAGCTTTCAGCCGCTACGGGCAGTCCTGCCTGCATCATAACCTGTGCGATACCGACGCTTCGAAGGAAGGTGGATTTTCCGCCCTGGTTGGCTCCTGTGATGATGACCAGCTGTTTATTTAAGATGCTGCAGGTGTTTCCTACAGCATTGACGCGCTGCTCCATACACATAACGAACTCTTTTAATTCTATAAATGACAGGTTCTTATTGTCACAGACCGACGGGAAGGAATACCTGATATCGGTCCTTTTCATATGGTGCCTTAAGTTGACGGCACCTCTGTAGAATGCTGTCTGTAAAAGAAGCTGCTCGAAGAATCCCGAAAACTTCTCTATAAAGGCCCTGGTAAAGGACATGGAGTAATTTACGATATTCTGTTCAAGCTCCTCGACCTGCTTTTCTATGACAGGAGTCATTTTTGAGGAAAACGAATTCGGAGTAAGTGAATTCTTAAACTCCACTATTTTTGCGATGGTACTCTTGGGATTTCTGTATCTTATGCTCTCGGAATCGACATTCTCCAGTACTATGTTCTCGAGCTTAAGACCCGGTCCCAACTTACCTTTGAACGCGATCTTAGGCATATGTATATAGACATTTCCGTCCTTATCCTCGCTTTCCTTGGTATAGAAGGAAACATCGCTTATAAGCTTTTCAATATTTTTCTCGTATTCATCGTCAAACTCGACCGAGATCCTTTCCGCTAATGACTTAAGTCCCTCGGATTCGAAGAATTTGGTGTTTTCTTTAAGGATCCTCTTGATCTCCTTTAATCCGCCGGCAAAAAGATCGGTAAGATGTATCTGTTTTTCCGCCCAAGCAGCAAGGTCCTGTCTTCCTGTATAACCGGATTTTCTGCCCAGCTTATCCCATTCGGATATAACCCTTCCGGCTTCACTGTAGAGCTGCTTGATAAAATCCTCGTTCTGCAGGCAGTCCTTGATCACATCCTGTCTGTATATTATCTCTTCCCTTGAGACAAGCGGAGCCACCATGATCTTACTCATGGTATCCACAATATACGGATCCTGCTCGAGTATCTTTTTTACCGATCCGTTTTCAAATATGACATCCTTGCCTGCATTTGTATAAAGAGTCTTAAGGCCCAGATCCTGTACCACGCTTTTGGAATCAAAGTACTTTTTGATATTTACCCATTCGCGGTCATTATATAGCAGATAAACGTTCATCCCTTGTTCATTATTCCTTTCAGTCTCTCCGTAAGGCTTGCATAATCAAGCTTATACTTCTTGATCTGGTTCTCCGCAATGCCCTCGTATGCTACACTCTTCCTAAGTATCTTAAAGTTCTGTATACCGTTTTCATCAAGCTGTGCAGAAAGGCCTGCCACATGCCCGTCGGTATCACACAATTCCTTTAAGTGTGTTACGTAAATACCATGACAGCCCTTCTCCGTAAAGTGTGAAAGAACATTTTTACCCATTATTATGGCGTCATAATTTGCAGCTGTGGTAAACAGCTCATTTATAACAACAAACGCATTGTCACCGGAGCTCTTCATCATAGGCGAGAGTCTTACGAGCTCCTCCATAAGCTTACCTCTTCCGCTCTCCACACTTTCTTCAACTGAGAAATGTGTAAGAATATCGGTGAAGAAGTGAACATTTGCCTTTACTGCCGCAACGTCAAGTCCTATCTTTGAAAAGTACATAAGCTGACCGAGACTTCTCGCAAAGGTGGTCTTACCACCCTGGTTCGGTCCGGTAAGTACAAAGAACAGGTCATCATTGTCATAGTAAAAGTCGTTACTTACTACGGGCTTACCCTTATCATGATTAACGATGGAAAGAGCAAGGTCATAGAGACCTTCCGCGCTTATCTTCTCCGACTCGTTACAGTCCGGCTCGCAAAATATCATGCCGCACTCTTTCATTTTTACTTCGAAATCATAAAACGAAAGATAAAAGGCAAGCTCATCGGCAAGTCTCGAATAGCAGTCATCCTCAAACTGCGAGCAGTCATCATACAGTTTCTCCGCTCTCTTAAACCAATCGGGGATTCGCTTTGAGACAACCTTTACCACTTCCTGTTCAAAGCTCGTAAGCTCAAATACTTTTGCAAACGGATTGACAAAATCCTCATTGTTCTCTTTATCGAAAAAGGTTAAGAACTCTTCATATGTTGCATATGAAGGCTTATCCTCATCGTCTTTTGCTTTTTCTTCATCCTCATCCAGGATATCTACCATGATCCTGCCCTTCTCGTAGGATACGCTTACGTTTAAGCCTTCAAGCTCAGCAGCAAGTGTACATGCTTTTTCGCGCATGGCGGTAAAGCTTTCCGCTGATATGGTATCCTCCAGATAATCCTTTAATAAGGTCATTCCTTCCGATCCGGGATCGGCTGCTTTAATGGCTTCACAGAGCCTGATCAGGTTGTCGGTATATAACTTGATGGCATAAATGTTAAATACCGATTTCTGCACATCGGATCTGGTCTCTTTTTTCTTTCTTTCCTGTTCCCGGAACTCGGTATAATTTTCCACATAGCTGCATAAGGCCTCATAAAGACCTTTCGTACGTATATCCCTGTATATGAGCCTGCGGTATTCCGAACACTCCGCATCAAGAGGAAAATACTCATAATAAGCACGTATCCTCCTGTTACCAAGCGTTACCTTTTCCAGTATCTGGTCGATATTAAGATCTAAGAAAAAGACCGGCTCGGTCAATCCCTTAATGGGTTCTTTTAAATCCAATATGCTGACAAATCCCATATTTTTCTCCTGTTTAACTATTAAACATACTCCTATAAAGGATACCTCATTCCGGGGGTTATGTCAAGTTAAATGCACGCTCCGGGCATTTGACTTAGCCCGTGTTTTTATGCTATAATAACAAATTGATTTCAACCAAATATGCGAGGAATGTAAAGTGATACTACAGGTAAGTAATATAACAAAAAGCTTCGGAACGGATGTTATCCTGTCCGATGTCTCATTTCATATAGAAGCAAATCAAAAAGCGGCGATCGTCGGTATAAACGGTGCCGGTAAGTCCACACTCCTTAAGATCATCACCGGTGAGCTTAAGCCCGACAGCGGTACCGTATCCGTACAGAAGGACGCCTCTGTCGGTATCCTTAAACAGACACAGGGGCTGACGGATACCAATACCATCTACGAAGAAGTCCTGTCCGTAAAAGCCGAACTGCTTGCTTTGGAAGAGAATATCCGCCGTACGGAGCATATGCTTAAGGAACTTGAAGGTGATGAACTTGAGCAGGCATTAAACAGATATTCCAGGATGAACCAGGAGTTTGAAGATGGGGGCGGCTATGCGATAAAAAGCGAGATAACGGGCTGTCTTAAGGGCCTGGGCTTTACAGAGGATGAATTTACCAAGTCGGTAAGCACTCTTTCGGGAGGTCAGAAAACTCGTGTGGCTCTGGCTAAGCTGCTGCTCTCAAAGCCCGATATCCTGATGCTCGACGAGCCTACCAACCACCTTGATATGGATGCCATACGCTGGCTTGAAGGCTTTTTAAGCTCATATAAGGGTGCCGTTATCCTGGTGGCACATGACAGATATTTCCTGGACAGGATCGTATCAAAGGTCATCGAGATAGAGAACACCCATGCTCATTCATACGACGGGAACTATACCGTATTTGCAGAAAAGAAGAAACAGCTGCGTGATGCTCTGATCAAGCAGTACTTAAACCAGCAACGTGAAATAAAGCATCAGGAAGCCGTAATAGAAAAACTGAAATCCTTTAACAGGGAAAAATCGATAAAACGAGCCGAAAGCCGTGAAAAGCAGCTGGCAAAAATAGAAAGACTCGAGCTTCCTAAGGAAATAAACGCTGAAATGGATATCCGCTTGGAACCCAATATCACCAGCGGTAACGATGTCTTAACCGTCAGAGGCCTTTCAAAATCCTTCGGAGACCTCACTCTTTTCACCGATACCGATTTTGAGGTAAAAAGAGGCGATAAAGTCGCCATCATCGGCGCCAACGGTACGGGTAAGACCACTCTGCTCAAGATCCTTAACGGACTGACACAGCCCGATAGCGGCAGCTTTAAGCTCGGTGCAAAGGTCTATACCGGATATTACGATCAGTAGCATCATGTACTCGATCCTGACAAGACGGTATTTGAAGAGATCCAGGATACCTATCCCGACATGGATAATACCAAGGTCCGCAATGTCCTGGCCGCATTCCTTTTTACGGGAGATGATGTGTTTAAACTGATAAGGGACTTAAGCGGCGGTGAAAAAGGTCGTGTATCCTTGGCTAAGCTTATGCTTTCGGATGCCAACTTACTGTATCTCGACGAGCCTACCAACCACCTGGATATCATCTCCAAGGAGATCCTGGAGCAGGCTGTTTCATCCTACAAGGGTACCGTAATATATGTATCTCACGACAGATACTTTATCAATAAGACCGCTACACGTATCCTGGAGCTTAAGGACAAGCAATTCATAAGCTTCGACGGTACATACGACTATTACCTCGAAAAGAGGGACATGCTGATAGAACTGGCTAAAGGAAACGGTAATAAGACCTCTTCTGCACCTGCCTCCGGCTCATCCGGTACTGCTCCTTCCGATTCGGCAGGCTCGAGAGAGTCCTGGGAAAATGCAAAAAAGCAGCAGGCTCTTCAGCGAAAGCTTGAGAATGAATTTAAAAAGACCGAAGAAGAGATCAATCTTCTTGAGAAACGTAACGCCGAACTGGACGAACTTATCCAGCTTCCGGAGAATGCCACGGTTCCTTCAAAGCTTTTGGAACTGACCGGGGAACATGAAAAGAATGATGCCCGACTTGAAATACTTATGCAGCAATGGGAAGAACTGTATGAAAGGATAAACCAATGAATAAACTGCTGTCCATAATAGTCCCCTGCTTCAATGAAGAAGAGGTACTCCCCATATTCATAGAGGCGATCACAAAGGTAAGGGAAGAACTTAAAAACCTCCCCGACTGCCCCTGTGATACCGAGCTTCTGTTTATAGATGACGGATCGTCCGATTCCACTCTTGAGGTACTCAGGTCGTTTAATGCGGCGGACAGTTCCGTACGCTACATATCTTTTTCCAGAAACTTCGGAAAAGAAGCTGCCATACTTGCGGGACTTAAGAATGCAAAAGGTGATTACAGTGTTCTGATGGATGCGGATCTCCAGCATCCCCCCGAACTGCTTCCAAAAATGTACAAAGAGCTCATAACCACTCGTTGTGATTCTGTAGCCATGTACAGGGATGACAGAAAAAAAGAGGGCTTTTTCAGAAGACACTTCTCTTCCCTATTTTTTAAGATCATGAACAAGATGTCAAAGCTTAACATAGTAAACGGAGCCACCGACTTCCGTATGATGAAACGCATCATGGTCAACGCGATACTTTCTATGCCCGAGACCAACCGTTTCAGCAAGGGTATATTTAACTGGGTCGGCTTCGATACAAAATGGCTTCCCTTTGAGACAGGCGAGCGCCCTGCCGGGGAATCGAAATGGTCTGCCGGAAAGCTTATCTCATATTCGTTTGATGCGATCCTAAGTTTTTCGGAAACACCTCTTAAAATATGTTCATGGATGGGTATAATCTTCTGCTTTATCTCATTTATGATCGGTATTTTCCATTTTGTAAAAACCCTTATATTCGGGGATCCCGTAGCAGGCTTCCCTACGCTTTATCTGATGCTGCTTCTGATCGGCGGTTTAATTCTTCTTTTTCTGGGTATTACAGGACAGTATCTCGCGCGTATATATCTTGAGATCAAGAACCGTCCGGTGTATATTGTAAAGGAAACAGAAACCGAAACACATAAAGGAGATTGAGTATGTTTCTAGTTTTTCTTTACACCTGTTACAAATACGGGAGCGGAGTTTTCGGCACCAATATGTTTTATATCATAATGGGATTTGTCATGTTGGGACTTGCCGTATGGCTTTTTTACAAGAAAGTGTACAGATACGGACTATTAAAAAAAGCCTGCACAATTCCGGTGGAAGCAAGGATCTATGCCGTTGATTCCAAATTCGGCGGAAAAGGCGGGCGTTTTTATAACGTAACCTACGAGTATTATTTTAATGAAAGAAGATACATAAACAACAGAGATATCTGGGAACAGACCAGATGGCACCGTCCGCAGGAGGGCGAAATAGTGACCATCATGATCAATCCGTATTTTCCCGAAGACTATTATGACTTTATCCTTAACAATGCAAGAAAGAACGGCATACTGATCGGGATCATATCGGCCATCTGTTCAGTCATGATCTTTGCGATGCCTTTTGTCGTTACCTGAGAGGTCATCTCAATCTGCTTGTTTCGAACTTCGAACGTGTTCTTAACACGTCACAGATATAACTAATCCTTTCAACGGGGTCAGTACTGTTTGACACTATGTCCAGGCTGGCCTCGATGTTATTAAGGGCTCTGTCGTCCAGTTCCTCCCCTTTATCCTGTATGATCTTTAGTTTTTCGGAAGAAGCTTCTGCCTCCAAAAAACTTAAAAGAATAGGATTAACCTCATCCATACATTTCTCCCCCTTATATCCTTATCCTTATTTTATCGGTCTTTCTGGCCGAATAATAATCTGCATATTCCTTTGTGATAAGATTATATCTTACCATCATCTCAAGGTCATTTTCGAACTCGGAAGTTGAGATCTTATCATCTTCCACCATTGTCTGCAGTAATCCCCTTATCCTGTCCTGATAATCATTCTGTGTTATAACGTTATCCGTCCAGAATATCCTGTTCTCATATGCCATCTTAAAGTACTTTGAATAATTGCCTTTAAGATTAAGCGAATCGAATACCTTAAATTCAAAATCAAACTTATTGAAAAGCTTTCTGAGGGATCTCGGAGTCACAGCTATCTTACCGCCCAATACGTACAGGTTCTTGTACAAGACACTTGTATCGTTCATGTTGGATCCGGGATAAAGTGCCGGGAGCAGATCTCCGAACAATGCGTTTACTTCTTTATCGTTCCTTATCTCCTCATAGCTTTCCGCCATACGGTCTTCAACATTCTTTTTATATGTGACCTTTAAGAAGTCCTTCATGGGCATCAGCTCGGTACGTAATGCGCTTTCGACAAGCACGATATTGGCCGTCTTACCCTTATCCTGTATAAATGCGGGTACCCTGTGCGCAGACACCTCATTCCATGAATCGATGAAAACAGGTGTATATCTTCTGTCATCCCTGCGGACCCTGAGCATTTTTTTCCTGGCTTTTATCTGTTTAGGAGTAGGCTTCGGTTTTTCCTTTTCGGTCTTCTCACCCTCTTTTGAGGCTTTATCGCCGTCTTCATCTTCAAGATCCGATACGTGTCTGATCTTCTTGTCCGAAACGTCGGTAGATAATTCTTTATTTATCTGTTCGGCTTTTTTAACTATCTCCTCGGTTAAGAGGTCCTCCTCAGCCTTAGCATCTTCTTCGGTTTTTTCTTTTTTATCGGAAGACTCATCTTTATCGGTAAGGTTTTCACCCAGAGAACCGAGCGCTAAACCTTCCACTCCTATCGCAACATCCGACAGATCCTCGGCCAGCATGGAAAAATCAATGTCCTCCATACCTGCTGCAAGCTCGTTATCGGTGCCTTCCGTATCATCCTTCTTTGCGGCCGGACCGGCTTTATCTTTTTTCTCCTTCTTCTCCTTCTTTTCCTTCTTTTCGGTATCCTTATTTTTGTCTGCCATACTCACATCTATGTCTACAAAGGAAAATGAAAAGAGTACCAGAAGTCCCGATATCATAAGGAGAGCACCGCCGCCGAGCATAATAAGCGAACTTCCGGTTATCCCCAGTACCAGAAGTACCAGTCCTGCGATTATCAATATAAGAACGATCGATAATACCGTTCTGGCTTTTTTCTCTCCGTATTTTAATGTCAGCAAAAGCTTTTTTATCATTTATTTCACCTTAAATTTTAAAAAATTCTTTTACTTTTTTTACTACTTCCAATCCCATCTCATAACCGTGATCGTACAGTTCGCGCAGCTTTTCCGGGTCACGTGTTATAAGCTTCGGAAGGGTTATCTCAGGATAAAACGCTATGGCCTGATCCTGATGGACAAGTTCTTCCACATAATCCAGATCCGAATTATACTTGTAAGGTCTTTCTTTTATGGTCTTTACAAAGTTTTTATGCCAGAAATAACGTGTGGTTATAAGCTTACTGGTCTTAAGCTCTTTCCTGTAACGGCTCTGCTGAGTAAGTATTATGAGGCTCTTACGTATACCGTCGGAAAAAGCTTTTCTGACAGGAATGGCATCCGCCATCCCGCCGTCCGTCATCGGTCTTCCGTCCACAAACTTCGTTCTGCTGATAACCGGAAACGAATTGGATGCACAGCACATATCCATCAGATGCTTTTTATCCTGATACTCATTTATGTATACAGGTTCACCGGTCTTTAGGTCCGTGAGGCACATGGTAAGTGTCTGTCCGGAATTGAAAAACTCATCATAATCGATAGGCAGCAGTTCATTCGGTATTTTGTCAAACATTAGCTTGATATTGATGACCGAGCCTCTTAAAAAGAAATTCGACCATGAAAAAAGCTTTTTAGTCTTAACTGTTTCCAAAAGCGACTTTCTTGCCCAGCCCGGTTGCTTAGAGATATAACTGATGCCGATATATGCTCCTGCCGAAACAGAATAGACATGTTTAAAATATATTTGGTTTTCTAACAATCGGTCCAGTATCCCCGCCGAGAAAAGGCATCTCGTGCCTCCTCCTTCAAGAACAAGACCTCCGTCTATGAGCATAGATCTTCCTCCGTTTTATCACAATCATGAAAATTATACCACAATTTCAGATACATTTCAAGAATACTATAAAACCCCGTGCACATATCGGCACGGGGCAATATATCATGCTGTCTTTTTCTTCTCTTCATCTTCCAGCTTACGATAATCGGTTTTTCCGATCTTGGTCTGTGGAAGTGACTCTCTGAATTCTATTTCATTGGGTTTAGCATATTTTGCAAACTTATTCCTGCAGTAATCAAGGATTTCCTGTTTAGTCTCATCATTTGCCTGGATTCCCTGCTTAAGTACTATAAACGCTTTGATCTTCTGCATTCTGTACTTATCGGCAACACCGATGACACATGCCTTTTCCACCTTGGGATGTTCCTCCAGTACCGATTCAACCTGGTTGGGATATACATTATATCCGGAAGCAATGATCATCCTCTTGGCACGTCCCTTAAAGAATACGAAACCTTCCTCGTCGATCATACCGAGATCGCCCGTATACAGCCACTTTACACCGTTTTCATCCACACGCAGTGTCTGTGCCGTTTCCTCAGGATTACCGATGTATTCCTTCATAACAAGAGGACCGCTTATGATGATCTCACCTGTCTCACCGGGCTTCATCTCTTTACCGGTATCATGGTCGATGATCTTAAAGCACATATCGGCAAAGGGGAATCCTATGCTGCCGCGCTTAGCGCCCTCTTTAGGTGAGAGGCAGCACGCGGAAAGTGTCTCTGTGGCTCCGTATCCTTCACGTACCTGTACGGGTGAGTTATGCTCGAACAGGAACTTGTCGAATCTGTCCTTAAGCTCGGGTGAAAGGCTGTCGCCGCCCGAGAATATGCCCTTTAAGTGGCTGAAGTCAAGTCCGTGGATATGCGGTACTCTTAAGATAGCCTCAAACAGAGTGGGCACACCTGCAAAGTATGAGCACTTTGACTCCGATATAAGCTTTACGTAGCTCTTGGCTGTAAACCTGGGTATAAGTATGGTCTCTGCACCCGCATAAAGCATGCAGTGGATGCATATACCGAGTCCAAAGCCGTGGAACATAGGCATAGCTGCGATGAACTTGTCCCCGGGTGTAAGTACCGGTACCGTAGCCTTTATCATAATAGCCTGGGAATTGAAGTTGTGATTGGTAAGTACAACTCCCTTTGTAGTTCCGGTAGTACCGCCGGAAAACAGGATAACTGCAGGATCGTGAGGCTGACGGCTCTCTGCAAAAGGACCTTCATAGTCCTTACCGAGATCAAGGAAAGTATTCCATCTGATGATGCTCTCATTTTCCTCTACCTTCTCGGTCTTACGTCCTACGGTCATTTTGTAGGCTACATTCTTTGGGAATACCAGTCCGTCCTGGATACCGGTAACTATGGTAAGCCTTACCTCCGACTCCTCAAGGATATTCACAAACTTACCGAATAATTGGTCCAATGTTACTACCATTACGGCCCTGGAGGTCTTAAGGTAATAATCTATCTCTCTTTCCGATGATAACGGATGTATCATGCTGGCTATACCGCCTGCAAGATTTACCGCATATAAAAGGACAAGGGCCTGGGGACAGTTGGGAAGTGCTATCGTAACGCACTCTCCGGGCTTAAGTCCCGCGCTCTTTAATGCCTTTGCCGCCAGCTCGACCTGCTTACGCATGGCCTTATAGGTTACTTTTCTGCCAAGGAATTCGTATGCGATATATCCGGGGTAGATATCTGCCGCACGGAAGAACGCATCGCACATAGTCCCGTCATAGTAATTGAGTATTGTATCTGCTCCGTCATCCGCATCATTATAGAGCTTTTCAAAAATATCTCTTGTGTCTTCTTTTTTTCTGAAACCTAACATTTCTTTATCCGGCTTTTTTAGCCGACCCCTTTAGTTTTTGTTCTCTGTCCCTTATTCCACTTCTTCCAATGCGTCACTGAAATTATCAAGATCTTCAGGTTTTAACATATCCTTCATGTAAGGAACCGCATCGATAAACTTGAAAGTTCTGCCGGTTTCAAGTAAGGGATGGTTGAGAACCTGAGGGAACATTTTTTCTACTATGGCACGAAGCTTAGGTGTATCAAGGATCTCGCCTACAGTGGTCTTTTCAATGCTGTACTTTGAATTGGTAGCAGCCTTGGGCTCAAGCTTCTTAATATGGGACTTATCTGCACCCCACTCAAAGCCTGCCTCCAATGCCTTCTGGTTAGCCATAACCACAAGCTCACCTTTGCCTGCAAGCTTCTTGGTAAGTCCGGCTACCACGATCTCCTTGGGAAGCATCTTGGTAAAGCCTAAGAGGGCTCCGATAAGGATCATATTAGCCATCCTGACATCACCGATCTGCTTTGCCATATCATCTGCGGGTACATCAAGGAGATATACTCCGCCGCTTCTGATCTTACTCTTTGCACGGCTTGAATTTCTGATAACAAGTCCATCGGGAACAAGCTCTGCAAGTCCCTTCTGACATGCATCATCACTCATGGCGATCATACCCATGCATTTACCCGGAAGGGGTGAAAGGATGGGCTTATCCGAAAGCATAACGGTACATTTTGCTATGCCGCCTCGCTGTGCTGCTCCATACCACGGAACAAAGGTGGAAAAACCGATTGCAGCGGCAGTTGCTGCAAGAGAAGCTCCTGCTGACATAACACCCTGTCCGCCCGTACCTGATATAAGTAATGAATATTTCATTCTCCAAACCTCTCTTCCTTGTCCACAAAAGTCTTACACTCAAAATACTTTTCTGTCTGCTTTTCCATGAATTCCAAGCTTGTGACAGGATCGCAGTGCCATGTAGTGGGACAGTTTGTAAGGAGCTCGATAAATGAAAAGCCCTTATTTTCAAGCTGGTTCTTAAAGCCTTTGATGATGGCTGCCTTAGCCTGTTTGATACCTGCCGGTGTACGGAGTGTACAACGTGTAACAAGCCTGGGAGCATCAAGTTCTTTAATAAGCTCACACATTCTTAAAGGGTATCCGGTACCAAGAAGATTTCTTCCGTTAACGGCTGTGGTTGCCTTCTGTCCGAGCAGTGTGGTAGGTGCCATCTGTCCGCCGGTCATACCGAATATGGAGTTGTTTGCAAATATTATGGTGATATTCTCACCGCGGTTTGCACATGAAAGGATCTCTGCAAGTCCTATGGAAGCCAGGTCTCCGTCGCCCTGATAACAGAATACCAGACAATCGGGTCTGCATCTCTTTATACCGGTTGCAACCGCCGGAGCTCTTCCGTGTGCCGAACCTATGATATCAAGGTCCCATGAAACAAGTCCCTGTGTGGAACAGCCTACGGGAAGTACATAAACCGCCTTTTCCCTTACCTTTAATTCATCTATAGCCTCAGCTATGATCTTGGTAGCTGTGGCATGCAGACATCCGGGGCAGTAGGATGACGCTGTAGGGAGGATCGACTTCGGTCTTTCATATAATGTACTCATTATTTCTCCTCCTCTCCGGCTATGATCTTCTTTATAGCCTGCTTAACATCGTAATCGTCCAGAAGAACTCCGCCCGAATGACCGTACTCGTATACGGGTGCTCTTCCGCTTACTGCTGCCTTAACATCCTCACCCATCTGGGCAGGGATGGTCATTTCTATATCAATGATACCTTTAACCTTATTGTAATCAAGCTTATTGAAGCTCTCCTTAGGGAACGGGAATAAGGTGATGGGACGGATAACGCCGATCTTTACGCCCTCGGCTCTTAACTCTTCAACTACCTGCTTTACAACACGTGCAGCTATACCGTATGCGGTAACCACATACTCCGCATCGTCAAGATAAAGCTCCTCGACCTTTACGTCTTCCTTTTCCCAACGCTTTGTACGCTCTGCAAAGGACTTATTGAGTCCTTCGAGGCCTGCTTCATATATGGGAGAGATAAGATGTGACTGTCTCTTCTCTTCGCCTTCCCATCTGCCCATGGTCCATGAGGACTGAGCCTTCGGGTTCGGCTCCTTCATGGGAGGAAGTTCTACCTGCTCCATCATAGCACCAAGTACACCGTCCATAAGCACGCATACAGGATTTCTGTCACGCTCTGCGTAATCGAATGCATTGTATACAAGATCAACTATCTCCTGAAGTGTGGAAGGAGCAAATACCATAAGTCTGTGTCCGCCATGTCCTAACGCTTTGGTCACCATAAGGTAATCGGACTGTGCGGGCTGGATGCTTCCAAGACCGGGGCCGCCACGGCTAACGTCTACTATAAGTGCGGGAAGCTGTGCTGCAGCAAGGTAAGAAATACCCTCACACTTAAGAGAAAGTCCGGGGCCTGAAGATGATGTCATAGCCCTAACACCGGTGCTTGCTGCACCGTATACCATATTTATCGAAGCGATCTCGCTCTCACCCTGGATAAATACACCGCCAACCTCGGGTAATCTGCGGCTTAAATACTCCGGAACCTCGTTCTGGGGAGTTATAGGGTATCCTGCGAAGAATCTGACGCCTGCTCTTACGGCAGCCTCAGCTAATGCTTCGTTACCCTTCATAAACTTCTTTTCCATGTCAGTCCTCCTTTATAACGGTAATAGCTGCTTCAGGACATACGGTACTGCATGAAAGACATCCGATACAGTCTGCCTCATTTGCAACCTTAACCTTTACATATCCCTTTGCATTAAGCGCATCCTCTGCAGAAAGCACCTTCTTGGGACAGTACTTGATACAGTATCCGCAGCCTTTACAGAACTTTTCTGCTATCTTTACCTTAAACGAAGGACCTGTCTTACCTGTTTTATCCTTATACTGCTTATCGTAATTTCTCTCAATGGTACGTACAAGTCTTGAAATGGTGGTGTTGACAGGAGTAGGGATACCTGCCTTCTTACCTAAACGCTCGATCGCACCGTTGATGAACTCTATCTCTGTGGGAGCCTTCTTCATGAGCATATCCTGTGCCATGGAAGGATAATGGAGTCCTGAGGTTTTACGTGCTACGGGAAGGATATGTGTCATGAAGTAATTAAAGTCAAGCTTTACTCCGGAAGCCATACCTACTGCGATAGCCTCCTTTAACATATCAACCGCGAGGAGTGTGAAATCCTGGTCATTGCCTGCTTCACCGCCGCGAAGACGTACGATACCGCAGCCCGCATTAACAGCAATATTTACAAGGAGCTTGTACCATACTTCAACATCGATGTCATCGGAATATGCTGCCTTAAGGCCGCCTGCTGTAAGTATAGCTGTAAGCTCGTCACCGAACTTCTTCTGCTCATCGCCCTTTACAACGGAACCGAAAGCCACATTCACGTCACCGAACAGACCTGTATCGAGTACTGCGGGTGCTGACATGATAGCTGACATATTTACACAGCCGTAGTATATATTATCTTTATTTACGCTTTCTTCAATGATATCTGTGTTACCGATACCGTTCTGAAGAGTGATGACTTTGGTATTGCTGCCGATGATCGGTTTAGCACCTTCAAGTGCGCTCTTGGTATCGCACCCTTTTACCATGACAAGCACTGCATCCATCTCACCCAGTCCGTTGCAGTCAACAGCTGCCTTCATGGGGATAGGACCTACTTCCGTTTTTTCTCCGTCTGCATTCGAATAGCTTCTCATTACAATTCCGGGAGAAGTCAGCTTATCAGCCAATTCTTTTCTTCTTACAAGCAATGTGACATCTGCCCCGCCAAGCTGCAGGTATGCACCCAGCATGCTGCCCATCGCTCCGGCTCCTAATACTGCGATTTTCAAACCTCTTTCCTCCTTAAAGTATATATAGTTATTTCAGTACTTTTTTAACATATTTCACCAATAATATATGTTACAAAAAAATAATAAAAGCACATCACCATTTTTGTTGATGTGCTTTATGAATCTGCCAGACGCTCATATATTTTTTTCATCGTGAGTACGTCCTGCTCGGTGATCTCCTCCTCGGAATACCTTGCCCTGTCATATACCTCGGAAAGCTCTTTCACGCCCACTGCCGTTCCGCATTCTCCCGAGGTTTTGTATCCGAGTGCCTTCGGGTCACCCGACTTGCATATGCGGTAACACTTTTCCTTGGCAGTATTTTTATAAAATCTGCGGACTTTCTCACGCGGAGTAAGGAAAAACTTTTTCTCCTTTACTTTCTTTTCCTTAATGGAAGTTTTGTCACAGCTTTCCCTGACATCCATAACAAGTTCGTCCACGATCACGTCTTCCCTGTCAAGCTTCATGTTGAAGAGATTAAGTATCTTCTTTACAAATTTGTATAATGCGTACAGGATGAGCAGGATGATAAGGATCCATATTATTTTCTGCATTATAATGCTGAACAGGGATTCTTCCCGGACTTCACCCTGTCCGAGCTTTGCGGTAAGTGAATCATAATCATTGTAGTCCAGGCGTTCCGATACCTTTTCTACCGGCTCCGAATTACCGAACAATTTACGGCATATATATCTTATCCAATACCAGAACCTGTCCTTTATATATTCACCGAATTCGGTAAGGGCATTCATATTGGCTATACCGAAAAACAGGCCTGCCGAAATGCCTACATATACGATAACGTTTTTAAGGCCCGCTCCCATGATCTCGGACTTCGGGAAGAAGCCTGCACTGTGTTCATTGAGCTTTACAAACCTTCCGTATCTCCCGAAATAATGCTGCATAAAGAACATGGTAAAGAGGCAGATCAGAAGATTACGGTAGATGTTTGTGATATTCTCATATTTGTTGAGCGTCAGCACAAAGAAAGGTGCGCATATAAGTATCGCTATGACAGGGATGGAAAATGCTTCATCCTCCTGATCCGAGCTTCCGGTCTGCTTAACTATAGACAGCAGGCAGTAGAAAAAAGCAAATCCTCCGTGCAGTGCCAGATACTCCCAGCATGTAAGTCCCGTAAGTGACATCAATAAGAATACCAGAAAATGCAGCAGGATCGATAGTCCCAGCTTCGTGGTCTTTAGTCTTATAAAATAATTAGCGATAAGTCCAAGACCCATCAACCCCCATAAAAGCAGGTTCAGCCTCGGTATATCATATGCGGCCGAGAGCATGACGGAAAGACCGTAACTAAGTGCAAACAGACTCCAGTGGTTTGTCTGTGTTACGATCACTTCACGTATCAATATAAGAGTTTGTTCTTTCTTCGCTCTCTGCATTATTATCCGACCTGTTTATCTATATCTATCTCTCCGTTTACATTACCGCCCCAGCTGACGATGGGTATGGTACGGGTGGTGAGCGAACTTGATATACCTATAAGTTCACGCCCCGAGGTAACATACAGCCATAAAAAACTCATGTGCATGCTGTCATAGCTTCCTAAAAGCCTCTGGTACTCATCATATGAGTTGACCGAAATATGATAATCACACATAGTGCCGTCACCGGCAGCTATCGTATCTCCAAACAGTTTTGACATCTCAGTGGTCTCAGCCTCAAGATCTATACGTGCCAGAGCCCTGTATATCTCATGTTCGTGTTCCTTGCCACGGCTTCTCTTTATCCTTATGGGCTGTTTGCTCAAAATATCGATACCGTTACTGTACAGTGCAAATTCCATATCTTCGGAAGTAAAATTCTTTACCAGGCCCGCAGCCACCTTTATAGCCGCCTCACAAGCCTCGGTCCTCTTGATTATACCGTTATCTTCCAGATTCAGAAATATCCTTACCACCTTCTGTGAAGTAAAGTCACGCATGTTGACTCTCAGATCTCCTGTTTTGGCGGTAGCCTTCCAGTTGATGCTCTTCATACTGTCGTAAGGCTGGTATTCCCTGATGCCTCTGAACTCAAACGGATCCTCTATCAGATGGCACTTGCTCTTTATCTCTCCGTTGATCCACTGGAGAGAGTTTTTTATCTCACTGGTGTTAAAAGGACGCGGCAGAACGTATATCTCGTCATACATCTTCTGCTTGAGTACTGTCTGAAGGGTGAAGAACATATCCGTTCCGACAAGTTCAAAACTGTTAATATTGTATAATCCTCTCTTGGCCGCTTTAAAAGAAATGGTTCTGGTAAGTCTTTCCCTGCTTCCTAAAGTAAACACATCATTCCTGTAATAATTGTCGGTATTCTGGTTTACTGTGGAATTGTCGAACATCAGGCTTCGGCTAGTTAAGAACTTACATTTTATCATAGGCAGGGGAAGCCGTTTGGCATTCGTGATGGTCTCCACCAGTCTGCCACGTTCCCCTTCAAATATCTCTTTACCCTCAAAATGTATGTCGACTTCCAGGGCCCTTGCCCAGAACTTCATATAGATAAAACGCTGAAGCATATACAGTATCGCTGCCAAAATAAGGATAGCAATAAACTGTATCATTTAGTAAAATCCTCCGTAGGGACCTTGATGCCGGCCAACAGTCCGGTCATGACCTTTTCCGGATTGCCAATACCTATGCCAAGCTTGATCCTGTGTGCAAGAACAGGTACCGCCACTGCCTTTACATCATCCGGTACCACATAATCTCTTCCGGACAGATATGCATAAGCCTTGGCACACCTCATAAGAGCTATACTTCCTCTTGTACTGATGCCGAGTGATATCTCGGGATGGTTACGTGAAGCCTGAGAGATAGAAGCTATATACTCCGGTATACACTCATGCATACTAACCTTCATGGCTGCATCGCGGTATCCGATAAGCTCTTCCTTACTTACCACGCTCTCCAAAGTATCAAGAGGGTCTTTTTCCATATATTTATTTAAAATATCTACTTCTTCATCCTTATCGGGAAGACCGACCGACAGCTTCATGATGAAACGGTCAAGCTCTGCCTCGGGAAGTGCGAAGGTACCCGCACTTTCTATAGGGTTTTGGGTAGCCACTACGAAAAACGGTACATCCAGTTTCATAGTCTCACCGTCTATGGTAACCTGTCTTTCCTCCATACATTCCAGTAAGCCTGCCTGTGTACGGGGAGTGGCTCTGTTTATCTCGTCCGCAAGAAGAATATTGGTGAATGCGGGCCCCTTCCTTAATACAAAGTCGTTTTCTTTACGGTTAAATACATTGATACCGGTAATATCACTCGGAAGAAGATCCGGCGTAAACTGTATTCTTGAAAAACCGATACTCAAAGACCTTGCAAGTGATTTTGCAAGCTTTGTCTTACCTGTACCGGGGACATCCTCCATAAGAACATGTCCGTCCGCTAAGAGTGCGGTCAAAAGATACTTGATAACGGTTTCCTTGCCTACGATTACCTTTCCGATATTCTCGGTTACTTTGTCATTAAATATTTTACCCTCAGATCCCATTTGTATTCCCCAATCTTTTATTTTACCGCCGAAACCGGCAGCTTATTATTTATCTGTACTTTCTCTCAGGATGCTCCCTGTAATACTCATCCTTATCATCATACATGCGCTCATCCGCGATATGCATGGCTTTACGTATGTCAAGCTTTGTATCATCAAAGCAGAGGCCTACGGCAAAGCTTACTTTATTGTCCTCGCTCACATTTCTTAAAGCTGCGATCTTTTCTTCCATTTCGGACATAGAGGTGTTCAGGGCTATGATCATGAACTCATCACCGCCGGCACGGTATATCTCATCCCCGGAGAATACCTCCAAAAGGACATTTGCCGCTCTTTTTAACAGCCTGTCACCTGCGGGGTGTCCCTCCCTGTCATTGGTCTGCTTTAGCCCGTTAAGATCCACAAATACGATTGCAATGTTCTTATATTTTCTGGCATCCGGAAGATCAAACTCAGCCACGCGGTTGTTCATCGCATTTCTGTTCCTGCATCCGGTGAGCAGATCCATATTGCTGAGAGTCTCAAGCCTTTTAAGCAGCATATAATTGGCAATCTCCGATGCGATAAAGAAGGTGGTAAGTTCCAGTACTTCTTTGATCTTGGCTGCTTTCTCAACGTTAAAATTGGAAGCCCAGATATAGCCGACCATTTTTCCGTTATTCTTTAAAGGATAGAGCACCAGACTCTGTACCGTAGCCTTGGATAACGACTCATACCATGAAGGGTTGCGTTCCTTTATAACTTCCATATCCTGTCGGTTTTTGATGATAAGACAGGTACTGCCCGCAATTGTTTTTTCCCAGGTGCTGGCCACTTTATAAAAGCTTTTGTCCATACTTGCCCCATGAGGTTTATCCACACCCGGGCCCAAAACATCCGCAAGTATAGAACAGGTCTGTTCCTCATCATCAACAAGCAGTATACAGCATCTTCTGGCTTCACATACATCACGTATATCCGAAATGACCTCATTTATACCCTTTTTAAAGTCCTGAGCTCCTCTAAGTTTAATACATGCCGAAAGCACGGATGCCAGGAGTTCATGCGAAATATCCGACATAGTAGAGGTATTGGCATCCGGAGATACATTATAGGCATAAAGACAGTATCCTTTATTCTCGCATTGAAAGCCTAAAGGAAGCATAAATATCTCAAGCCAGAGTCCCATCTGATACAGATTGACATATGTATGCAGCTGCTCGTGCTTTATAGCGCTCCTGTAGCAGAAATCCTCAAAGTTTAAGTCTTTGGGGAAACTCATCTCATACGGTGTATCATCCACAAACGGATGTCCTGTGATCATAGCCACATCATCCGCATGTGCCTTATTACCGGCTGCAACTCTGATATTTCCGTACGATCCGTCCGGTTGTATCTCCACAGACATAACGCATGCTTTACATTTATACCATTCAAGTATTGTTTGCATATCCATGACATTACCTCTCCTATCATGAAAACATTATACGACACTTTATTTTATCATCTTTGGGTAAAAAAGGCAATGATAAAAAAGCCCGCCCGCGGACTTTAGTCCACGGACAGGCTTTTGGGTTACATCCAAGTGTTAAGATCACATCCACACACTGAAACTTGACTGCCCATAACCCGAATAGGCATATCCTCCATTTCTGTTATAAGCAGTAGGACCTGTGGCGGTGGCAATAGCGTTTGACCTGTTCAGAAGCTGTGAAGCGAAAGAGCCATAGCCTTTGAAAAGTGTCTTTACGGCAGAAATATCTGCCTTGTCCAGTTTATCCTGATCGAATGATAACTTATTATCTGTACCGACAGTTATTCCTGCTTCCGAAAGCAGTTTTGAATTGACCGAAGTGGTCTTAGTCATCCAGGCTCCGTTCCTGAGTACCGACATGGTATCGGAATTGCCCGCTCCTTCTACTACCTTGTTATAATCTTCGGTGAACTTCTTAAGAGCTTTCCCTATTGCCTCGCGGTCATAATCCTGTTTAACAGTCTTCTCACCGGTCTTTTCATCCGTCTCTGTGAAACTCTTCTTCTCCCAAAGAGAATCCTTCATTATCTCCTTTATGGAATTACCCATAGCGGTCGCATTCTGTGCGGTAAGGGTAGCTGAGGACTCTTTGGATTTTAAAGTGGCTTTTGCAGATGGATTGTTGGAATAATAGGCATTCATCAGTTTTCGGTATGATCCGCTCGAAATGATGCTGTAATCCGAAAAATTGATATTACTTAATCCCGACAACATAGAGTTGTTTGACTTGGAAGAGCTGTTTCCATAGCTGTTATAAGAACTGAACAGATTATAAGAGCTATAGGAATTTAACCAAGGCTCTGATGCGTAACCTCTGATGTACGGCATAACGATTACCTCCTTTCCCTGAATGTAAGAGGCATTATGGGTATAATACCTCAATTCTTATATCGGCTTTTTTAACTCATTAATTTATAACCGGGCAAAAAAACAAGAGTTCCGGATATCCGAAACTCTTATCCTATCGAGGTGACTGGACTTGAACCAGCGGCCTCCACGTCCCTAACGTGGCGCTCTAGCCAAACTGAGCCACACCTCGAAATACATATTTACCTGCTGCCCGAACCCGGACAGCTAAGCTGCTAACCAGATTCGAACTGGTGACCTCATCCTTACCAAGGATGCGCTCTACCTGCTGAGCTATAGCAGCATCACGAACCCCTTTTGAAGTCCGAATGATATAATAACACATGCATTTTTAAATTGCAAGCATTTTTTTAAAAAATTTACAAAATTATGAGTTGCGCCTGTTTCCATGCTCATCTTCGGCATCCATAACGTCGGCTACAAGGTCCTTATCAAGCTGGAATGAGAAGTCTTCTTCCTTCTTTTCCTCTTCCGGCTCGGTGTTCTTCTGCTCCTCTATAGAATAATAAAACTCCATGTCATACTTCTTAACGAGCATCTTACAGAACTTTGCTGCCTCCTCTTCATCCATAAAGAATCTGGCGCCTTCTATATTTCCCGTCAGTCCCGGCGACTCACAACCCTGAACGACCTTCTTTTTTCCGGTGAAATACGCGATGCCGGTAGGAAGGTCTATTTTAAGTACATACATGACCATTCTCCGTCCCTTTTGCTAGATTGGTTGTCATATATATGGCAAACCGTATGTTGAAAGTATATCATAAACCGTTTTATATTTCAACTTTAATATCTCTGTAACATGTTACACAGATTTTAGTAAAACGTAGAAGTATATGGTCATTACAGCGAACGCTGTCTTACGATCTCATATGCGAGCACGCCTGCCGCCACGGATGCGTTAAGGGAATCTATGTCGCCCTTCATAGGGATGGAAGCAATGATGTCGCAATGCTCTTTTACAAGCCTTGATACACCCTCACCTTCATTGCCTATCACAAGGCCTATGGGACCTTTAAGATTACACTTGTACATGCTATCTCCGCCCATATCTCCGCACACAAACCAGAGGCCTTCCTTCTTCAACTCCTCCATGGTAGCGGTAAGATTTGTGACCTTGGCTACGGGAGTATAATTAAGTGCTCCGGCGCTGGTCTTTGCTACAGTTGAAGTAAGTCCCGCTGCCCTTCTTTTGGGTATGATGACTCCGTGCGCACCGCAGAGGTTGGCTGTCCTTATGATGGCTCCCAGATTATGCGGATCCTCTATGCCGTCCAAAAGGAATATGAAAGGTGCTTCGCCCTTTTCTTTTGCCTTATCAAGTATCTCACTTACCTCTGCATACTCATATGCAGCCGAATAAGCTATAACACCCTGATGGTTATGAGTCTGTGACATCTGGTCCAGACGTTCCTTATCCTTAAACTCTATTATGGTGTCTGTCTTTTTGGCTTCCCTTAAAATGGTATTTATGGGACCGTCATTAAGTCCTCTTTGTACAAAAAGCTTATCTATGGGCTTTTTTGCCCTGAAGGCTTCAAGGACCGCATTTCTGCCTTCAAGTGTCAGTTCTTCGAATCTCATATCCTAACCTCATTCGAAATCAGTTATTTCTCCAGTCCGTTTATCCCCTGCATTACAAGCTCCAGTATCCTCTCCTGCTTTCCTGACAGATACAAGTAGCCGAGCATGGATTCAAACCCTGTAGCCATGCGGTAGTCCATAACTGTACCGCTCTTGGCTACACTGCCTGATTTAGCGTTTCTGCCCCTCTTGTAAAAACCGAGTTCTTCTTCTGACAGACTTTCTTCTATTATACGGAAGATCTTAGCCTGTGTGGGCGCCTTGGCGTAACCGGATGCCTTCTTATTCAGGCTGTCCACATGGCTTAAGCCTCGTTCTACAAGCATAGTACGTAAGACAAGTTCGTATATGGCGTCCCCAAGATACGCAAGGGTGAGCGCCGGAATCTGTCGTACGTCCTTTAAAGTGCCTTCGTTTTCCACTATAGCCGATGTCTTTTCTACAAGATCGTTTGTTATCATATATGTCCTTTGCTACTCTACAAACTCCATTCCGCATAGCGGAACGGAGCCGCATCGTAAGGAATCCTCCCACTACGTGGGCCCCTCCTTACGATAATCTCCACTTTACCCCTTCTCTTGTATCTTCAAGAACTACACCTTTTTCAAGGAGCTCTGCACGGATCCTGTCTGCCTCGGCGAAGTTCTTTTCCTTCTTGGCTGCCTTACGGAGTTCTATCTGCTCCAATACATACTTCTCAAGCTCAGGATCGATATCGGATGCAGCAGCTTCCTTCTCTATGGTTAAGTCAAGGCTAAGCACCTTATCAAAACTCTCTATAAGTGCAAGCTTATCCGCTGCACTGATATCAGCCTTTAATACATCGTAAACAAGTGTGGTAGCCATGGATGTGTTCAGATCGTTTCCTACAGCATCCTTAAACTTTGCGTCAAACTCGTCAAATACTTCCTTGTTTACAGCTCCGCCGTTCTTCCCCGCCTCAGCCTTTATTTCCAGGCATCTCTTTTTAAGCTTCTGATATGCTGTATTTGCATTCTTTAATGCATCAAAAGAGAACTCCAGCGGCTTACGGTAATGTGACTGTAAGCAGAAGAATCTGTATACCAGCGGATCAAAGCCTTCCTGTTCCACTACTGATACGGTAAGTATTGTTCCCTTTGACTTACTGATCTTTCCGCCGGCATCATTTAAATGATGAACATGGAACCAGTAATTGCACCACTTGTGTCCAAGATAGGACTCACTCTGTGCGATCTCGTTTGTATGATGAGGGAAGATGTTATCCACGCCGCCGCAGTGGATATCCATGTATTCACCTAAATGCTTCATGCTTATGCATGAGCACTCTATATGCCATCCGGGATATCCTACGCCCCAGGGGCTGTCCCACTTTAATGCCTGGTCTTCAAATTTTGACTTTGTAAACCAGAGCACGAAATCATTCTTGTTTTTCTTATTGGTATCCTCGGTAACATCATCACGTACGCCCACCATGAGCTCATCTTCGCTCTGCTTTCCGAATACATAGTAATCCTTTAGCTTACTGGTATCAAAATAGATGTTCTCTCCTGCCTTATATGCATAGCCCTTCTCCAAAAGTACCTCTATCATATGGATGAATTCGGATATGCAGTTAGTGGCAGGCTCTACCACATCGGGAGTCTTGATGTTAAGCTTTTTGCAGTCGGTGAAAAAAGCGTCAGTATAGAACTTTGCTATCTCCATAACAGTCTTGTGCTCACGCTTGGCACCCTTTAACATCTTGTCCTCACCTGTATCACCGTCGCTTGAAAGATGGCCTACGTCTGTGATGTTCATTACACGCTTAACGTCATATCCCAGATATCTTAAGGTCTTTTCCAACACGTCCTCACAGATGTAGCTTCTTAAGTTTCCTATATGTGCAAAATGATAAACG
>JAFZQN010000055.1 GCA_017620375.1 Lachnospiraceae bacterium | reverse complement strand
TATAGCTTCTTTGGAAGCCGTGACCCAGGATGAACCGTCAAATACGGTAAACTTGTCACTTGTCCAGCTATAAGCACCGGCTTCCAGGGATTTCCATTCTACGCTCTTTGTATTGGGGATAAGATTTACTCCTACCTCCGACTCCTTTTTTATGACTGTATCCCAGTCAAGTCCAGTATGGAAAGCAGTAAACTTCCAATTGGGATACTTTTCATGCAGTGCACGCAGAAACGGCTTATAGCTGTCGGGAAAACCCTCTTTACTAAGCTCCTCTTCAAAGCTTGCTGAGGATGTAACCGACGTATTGGTTGTTGTTGCTAAAGTTACGGAACCGTCCGCAACGACATATCTTGAATTAACGTATCCGGTATACAGTGAACCGTTATATACCACTTCGATAAGACACCACAGGTTCTCACCGTCACTGGCTGTCTCGATTATACGTACGCTCTGTCCCGAATAAATAAAGACAGGAGTCTTGGAGGTGGTAAATACTGCTGAAGCGGAGTACTTAGGCTCTGTCTTAAGAGAAAGAGCAGCTGCATCCTTTATTATACCGTTTGCATTTTCTATGTTTTCCGTACCTGTCGGATTAACGGGAGGCATAGTTATCTCAGGTGTAACCGTTACGGTAACCTCAGCCTCTTTTTCTTTTATACGATAACTTTGAAGCTCTATGCTGTCGGCATTGCTGACAAATGTCACTCTCAGAGCCAGAAGCCAGCCGGTGATGGTCTCGCCGCTGTAATCGACACTGATCTTTACCCACTTGTCATTTCCGACCTGTTCTTCGGCAAGGATCACTACTTCGGTATTCTTTGCTATACTTACTTTTTTACCTTTTGAAGTCTTCACCTTATCAGATGAGGTGTCAGGCTCGGATCTTAAGATCTGCTTTCCTGTGTTGGTAAGCACTTTAAACTCGTTACAGTAATTAAGCCTTACATAGTCGCTTAATACATAGCCTCTTGTATACTCGCCGTCTATGGAAGCAAGTACTCTGTACCAGCGTACCTGTCTGCCTACGCCGTCAAAATCTATGGAATTGGTACGTGTTCCTACCAGACTTACGATCGCATCTTTAGCTATGATGCCCAGGACATCGGAGTCTAAAGAAGGACTTGTCCTTAAGTTGAGCAGATCGGCCGTTACTATACCCTTAATGTCATACTTAGAACTGTACGTATTTGTAACCGTCTCAAGCTCATTGCCGAACATATCAAATACGATACCGTCATCTGTCACTGCCGCGCCGGTAGGAAGAGGAAGGATCATCTCCGTAGGGAAAGGTGTATCCTTAGGTTCGTCCTGATCGGGTACAGGAGTAGGTGTAGCATCTCCGGTGGGCTCGGGTCCTTCTGTTGCTGTAGGAGCAGGTCCCTCGGTAGGAGTTACTTTTTCGGTAGGTGCAGGTACATCATCCTTCTCGGGCAATACCTTTCCGGATGTGATCTCTATATATGTGCCGAGTGAATATCCTTCGGTCTTTTTTCCGTTTACCTTGGCTGTGATATGGTACCAGCCGTCCTTTTCACCGTAGAGAGATACCGCCTGGTCCTTTACCAATACGGCATTCTCGCCCTTGACCTGGACTATATCATAGTCGGTACCGGGGCCTTTACGGATATTGAGCTGTGATGCAGTTACCTTTCCTTTGCCGGTTCTTGTGGGTGCCGGTGTGGGAGTGGGGGTAGGCGTAGGTGTCGGAGTAGGTGTGATCTCCTTAAACTCTCCGGTCTCTGCCTTTACGGTGGCGCCATCCACAGATATCCATTTTGAAAGCGAATATCCTTCAAGCTCCTCTCCGTTTACTTTTACTTTAATATGATACCAGTCGTTACGTACTCCGAGGACAGTAACCTCCTGGTCCTTTTTAAGGACTACCTTCTCTCCGCCGGAGAGGATATTGGTATATTCAGTGCCCGGTCCCGAACGCATATACAGTTCGGATGCCGTAACCGTGCCCTTTACCGTACTCGTCTTTTTCGCTTCGGTAGCCAGATCCGGTATCATCATGATGATAAGGACCAGTACAAGCACAAGTGCAACTCTTTTGATTGTATTGTTTTTCCTCAAAAAACTCACGTGAACCTCCAATTGCAAATATTCTCTAAGGTATTATCCTACAGAATTGTGAAAACCATTTGACCGCGATGAAAAATAAATGTGAAAACAATTATACCAGACCAATGATATATGTGATCATATATGAGATAAACGTGATCCCGTTTACCGCCATGCCCGCATAAGGCACTGCGTATCCGCTGTCCTGCTCCTTTACGCACTTTATTGATACTATAAGTCCTATAAAGCTGACTACCAGTGCGGCTGTCCCGCATATAGCGAACGCCTTCGGGGTGTCTTCCTTTATGCCTGCCCAAAATATCAGTACTATAAATATGATAAACGTTAATATTCCGGCGATAAGAGCTGTAACCGCCTTTGCAGAATAACCGCTCCTTCTGAACTGGACATTATTTTCCCGTTTTTTTGCCATTGTTTTTTCCTTTCCCGTTCTTTGTGCCCTTAACGATCCTATATACCGCATACCCTAAAAGTGCTCCGGATACGTTAAGGATTATATCATCCACATCAAACACTCCGACCTTGGTAAGCAGCTGACAGATCTCTACCGCGATGCAAAACAGAAATGTCGCCGCAAATGTATCAACCAGCCCCGGTACTGCTCCGGTCTGTTTTCTGTCGGTAAACACTCCGAACATATATCCGAACGGCATAAACAGTACCACATTGCCGCATACGTTTATGATAAAGGGCATCAGATCGCCCTCAAGCAGTTTCGTCAAGTATCTTTTTATCTCCGTAAACGGAGTAATGTTATATCGATAATAATCGTATGTCACCGTTCTTCCGAACATATCTGAAAAGAACAGAAAATATATCAGAAAAGCCATGTACACGATGAAGATCACCGTATACAGATGCTTTTTATCACTCTTTTTTGTGTTATTCATCAAAACTCCCGGTAAACCTGACCTATAGTTTTATCCTAAAACACATGTTTATCAAAATATCGGTTTACATTTTCATAATATTCTATTATACTATATTTGGTATATGTTATCAAGCAAAAAACTATACTTATGCCTGATATACGATATTTTTCATTTTATTTTTATAAACGAGAGGATATGTCATGAAGATTATTGATTTTTTAAAGGATAATAAACCGCATATCAGCTGTGAGCTTTTCCCTCCCAAAAAATGGGAAAATCTCGAGGCCGCTAAGGCCGTAGTGGCTGAGACCGCTGCCTTAAAGCCCGACTATATGAGCGTCACATACGGTGCTACCGGCGGTACGAGCAAATATACCATCGACCTCGCCAACGAGATCCAGAATGTGTGCCATATCCCCGCTTTAGGACATCTTACCTGCGTTTCTTCCGACAGGGAGACCGTAAGGCACATGGTGAGTGCCTACAAGGAGCACGGTATAGAGAATATCCTGGCACTCAGAGGAGACATCCCCTCCGACAGCGGGTTCGAGCCCTCCAAATACTACAAGCATTCAGAGGACCTTATGGCCGAGATCAAGTCCATGGGTGATTTCTGTATAGCGGGTGCCTGCTATCCCGAGGGTCATCCGGAGTCAAGGTCCGTCGATGAGGATATCGAGTATACCAAGCGCAAAGTTGAAGCCGGCTGTGATTTCCTGATCACGCAGATGTTTTTCGATAACAATATTCTTTACAACTATATGTACAAGCTTTTAAAGAAGGGCGTGGATGTACCGATTGATGCAGGTATCATGCCCGTTACCAACAAGTCCCAGATCGCCAGGATCATCTCGCTCTCCGGCAACCTGGTTCCGCCCCGCTTTAAGATGATAGTAGACCACTTCGGTGACAATCCCGAAGCTATGAAGCAGGCAGGTATCGCATATGCTACCGAGCAGATCATCGATCTTTTTGCCAACGGAGTCAACTGCGTGCACATCTACACTATGAACCATCCCGAGGTGGCAGGGGAGATCTTCCGGAACCTATCGTTTATCGCTCCTAGGTA